>MUCU01000001.1 GCA_002817055.1 SAR202 cluster bacterium Io17-Chloro-G7
ACCACTGAACAAACATCGGCATTACTACGTGCACATAGTCCTCGGAGTCGGTGGGCCGGAACACTCCGGGGCTTGAGGAAGACGTTGTTTCCAAGGCTACTTTTCCCTTTTCAAGGACGGTCAACACGTCCATAAGGTAGCGGCTGTTGAATGCGATCTTGCCCTCATCGCCCTCTATCGCCTCGGCATCAACTTCGTCTTGGTTGTCTCCCACTTCCTCGGATTTGGCGGATATAATTACTTTCCCATTGCCTCCGCCGCCGTTGGAAGGCACCAACTCCAAGCGGATTATGTTGCTCCCGTCTCGAGCGAATATGGCTGCCGTTCGCACCGCTCGCAAAAGAGCAGGCAAATCCAAGATCGCCCTGGTATCGTGCCGCTCTGGAATTAGTTGCTCGTAGTTGGGGAAGGCCCCCTGTAGCAACTGGGAGACCACTTCAACAGTTTCCGCTCCCCGTATCCGGAACATTACTTGTCCCTTGGCAGGCGTCGTCATTATGTCAACCGGTTCTTCTTGATCGCCCAGTAAGCGGTTTAACTCGTTCAAAGTGCGGGCCGGGATAATGACCTTAATCTCCGACTCCACCGGCGATTGCAAGGCCCCATGGTGGACAGCCAACCGAAAGCCGTCGGCGGCCGCCAAGCTAAATCGGTCGCCTTCCAACTTCAATTCAACGCCGGTCAGCACCGGTCGGGACTCCTCCGTGGCGGCCGCAAAAGCCACCCTGGCAATCGCAGCCTTAAGTACCGCAGCGTCAACTTGGGCCGCCACGCCATCGTCGACCGTGGGAATTGGCGGAAACTCATTGGCATCCGTTCCGTGGATAGTAGCCTTGGACCGCTCACCTTGAGAAAGCTGAAGAACCCCGGAACCAGGTTGGATTTCCAAGTCTATTTGGTCGTTGGGCAATGAACCAACGAACTCGGTTAAGAGGCGTGCTGGCACAGTAATCGCGCCTTCCTCTTCGATCCTCGCTCCGGTCCAAGTGGTAATGGCAATTTCCAGGTTGGTGGCGGAAAGCTTGAGCATAGACTGGTCCACGCTCAACAATACATTCTGCGTGACCGGAAGCGTCGCCCGGGTTGCCACAGCGCGGCCCACAATGGCCAGACCTCGGCTGAGGTTCTCTTGCAGGCATGAGAGTTTCATTTATGAATCCCCTTGTAAGCTCGTATCAAAATTAGGGCCGCTCAAAACCAGGTCCGGCCAATGTTGGGAACTGGAAGGCGCCGTGACTGGGAAGAGCACCTAATATAGGCCGCCTGCTACGACATGGCGGAATTTTGGTTCCCTATTATTGCACCCATGCTTTCCAAAAACAACTTATGTTAATGGCAATTTAGGTGCCACGTTAGGTGAGCTGTGTGCCTCTATTCACAGCTTGGATACTCCGATCCAGCGGTCGACAAACATCCGAATCCCCGCAAATCCAATTTCTTGCCGTTGACGGCTCCCCCTGAGGTCGGGTTACGCCTGCGATGGGAATTATCTCTGATATAATACCCATCGTTCCGCCAGCCCATTCTGCCGGTCAGAACCGAAGGGGATGTGCCCGCAGAACACGATTCAATTAACAAAGTCTGGTAACAAAGTCTGGTAATACTGACTGGCCCTATACTAGGCGGCGATTCGCATCCTCCGGAGCCTGGTTATTCGACCCGAGGTACCCAATGACCGAACTCTTGTTTCACGATGATAGCTACCTCAAGGAATTTCAGGCCACCGTGACCGAACAGGTGGAGGGCGGCGCCGTTTTGGACCGCAGCGCCTTTTACATCGGCGGTGGTGGCCAGCCGTGCGATACCGGCGTCCTGATCCACGACGGCCATGAGCACATTGTTACCAAGGTCAGCCGCAAGGACGGTAAAATTGTGCATCAGATTCAAGAGTCGGGTCCAATATCCTTGGCTACCGGTCAAAACGTGACCGGCAGGATAGATTGGGACAAACGCCATCTGCTTATGCGGACTCACACGGCCTTGCACATCCTCTGTGGCGTGGTCTGGCGCGATTACGGAGCTAAGGTCACCGGCGGCGACATGCGCCCGGGGGAGGCGCGGATGGACTTCGAGTTGGAGCACATGACCGCCCAATTCGCTGAGGAAATCGAAGAGAAAATAAACTATGAGGTTGCGGTGGCCCGGGACGTGCTGGTGGGCAATCTATCCAGGGAAGAAGCCGACCGGACTCCGGACCTGATCCGCACCAAAATAAACCTCCTCCCAGCAAATATACGGGAAGTGCGCACCATAGACATCCTTGGCTTGGACATCCAAGCCGACGGTGGCACCCACGTGGCCAACACCCAAGAGGTGGGGGTCATTCGGGTGGTTGGCCGCGAAAGCAAGGGTAAAATCAACAAGCGGCTGCGCATCGGGCTGGCGGAAGTTTAGACCTCAGATGCCAACCCGCACCGCCCCTCTAACTAAGTCCAGGTTAACCACAAATAAGAGTCCCATAATGGAAAAATTAGACGAATTCGACGAATCCGGCCAGAGCAAGAACTATATCTCGTTAGACCAAGAGGTATTGCGTGCCAGAGAGTACGCAAAAGAAGAAGAAACCGACATTCTAATCCGGGTTGGTTGGGATGAACTTGTTTGGGAAGAGAACGATAAGCATCATAACGAGGATTCCTACAGAGTAGTGTTGCGATTTCGCCGCCCGGTCCACGGGTTCAAAGAAGAAGAAACCGGCCATAAAGAATTTATATTCGATCTTTTAGGCAACCTACTTTACCAGCCACAGGTATTAGCTTGGCCTCAGACCGTCACTCCATCACGGGGTAAATCGATGGGACACAACTCTTCAAATCGGCTTGCGGTGGTGCAAGGCGACATTACCGAGGAGAAAGCAGGCGCGATTGTTAACGCAGCCAACAACTCGCTGTTGGGCGGAGCAGGCGTTGATGGGGCTATCCATCGGGCCGCGGGTCGCCAACTATTGGAAGAGTGCCGTGGTTTAGGCGGCTGCCCAACCGGTGAGGCCAAAATCACCCGCGGCTACAACCTTCCAGCGACATGGGTAATCCACACGGTAGGTCCCGTGTGGAGCGGAGGCAGTCAAGGCGAAGCCGATCTGCTGGCCAACTGTTACCAGCGCTGCCTGGCATTGGCGAAGGAATATAATCTTCAGACCATCGCATTCCCGGCCATCAGCACCGGGGCTTATCGGTTTCCAATGGAGCTTGCGACGCGCATAGCAGTCAGAGAGGTTTCAAATTTCCTCAAGGCTGATTCGTCGCAGGGTGATTCTTCGATACAACGAGTCACTTTTGTGTGCTTCAACCACGAAGCGGATTCGGCATATACTGCCGCGGTTCGGGAGTTGGTCGATGGTTAAAACCGTCGTCGGCATTGATGTCGGTGGCACTTTCACCGACATTGCGATCCTCGAAGATGGCCAACTCAAGGTTCACAAACTACCCTCAACTCCCGACGACCCGTCACTGGGAATCATGCAAGGCGTTGCGGAAACCGGTGTAAAAGAAGCCAACTTCGTCCACGGCTCCACTGTGGCCACCAACGCTCTCCTAGAAGGAAAAGGCGCACGCACCGCTCTGGTCACTACCCTAGGTTTTGAGGATGTGTTGGAAATCGGTCGCCAAGCGCGCACAGAGCTCTACAACCTGAATATAGACCGGGCGCCTGCGCTTGCCCCTTGGGAGCTTCGTTTCGGTCTTGCCGAGCGGGTCGATCACACCGGGACCATTATTGAAGACCTCACCCCAGAAGCGCTGGAAACCCTCACTGCTCTTCTGGAAGAATCTAAGGTTGACGCTATTGCGGTGTCATTCCTGTTCTCCTTCCTAAATCCGGCCCACGAAGAGATGGTGTTAAACGCCCTCCAACGGTTGCCGGGCCCACCTTTCATTTCGATTTCCAGCCGGGTATTGCCCGAATTTCGGGAGTACGAGCGAACCAGCACCGTGGTGGTGAACTCCTATGTGGGCCAGCTTATGGAGCGCTACCTGAGCGGACTGGAAAAGTCCCTGGGTAAAGGACTGCGGATTATGCAGTCTTCCGGAGGCAGTATCACTGCGGGCTTGGCGTCGGAGCAACCGGTGCGGACCATACTGAGCGGCCCCGCCGGAGGCGTGGTCGGCGCATTTTATACCGCCGTCGAAGCGGGCTACCCCGACATCATCACTCTGGACATGGGAGGCACCTCAACCGACGTTTCCCTTTGTCCTGGCGCCATTAAAGAGAGTACCGCTTCAAATGTTGGCGGTTATCCCATTGGCGTCCCGATGATCGAAATTCACACAGTTGGCGCAGGCGGCGGCTCCATCGCCAGGGTGGACAGCGGCGGAGCGCTGGTGGTTGGACCCCAATCAGCGGGCGCTGACCCCGGCCCAGCTTGCTACGGCAAAGGAGACCAGATCACCGTCACCGACGCTAATCTGATTTTGGGCCGTTTGCGCCCGGACCGCTTTCTGGGCGGTAGGATGGAACTGGACCGGCAACGTTCGGAAAGATTGCTGAAAACCCTGGCTTCCCAGATTGGCCTCTCCACAACGGATGCGGCACTGGGCATTCAGCGGGTAGTAAACGCCAACATGGAACGTGCCATCCGCACAATTTCCCTGGAACGGGGTTACGACCCCCGCTTGTTTACCCTGGTGCCCTTCGGTGGCGCTGGCCCAATGCACAGTTGCGAGTTGGCCCAAGAGTTGGGAATACCCAGAGTGCTGGTCCCTGCCCGGCCGGGAATCCTATCAGCCTTTGGGGTGGCCATCGCCGACATCGTCAAGGATTACTCAAGGACAGTGATGCTGCGCGGGGAAGATGTGAACCGGGCCAGGCTCGAAGAAGAGTTTCACGGCATGGAAGGTCTGGCCCGAGAGGAATTGCGTGGGGAGAGCCTGCCCGCCGCAGAAATGGTAGCACGGCGATTTTTGGACGCTCGTTACGTGGGCCAGTCCTTCGAGTTGACCATCGACTATCCCTCCGATACGGGCCGGGCCAATCTGGAGCGTTTCATCAGGGACAGCTTTTATAAGGCACATCTCCGCCGGTTCGGTTATGCCGACCGCCGGGAACCCATAGAAATAGTGAGCCTTAGATTAAAACTGGAATTGGAGATGGAGAAGCCGCAAACGACCGCCCAGCCAGTAGGGAGTCCTGACCCTTCATACGCAAAGATCGGAGAGGCGGAGGTGGTCTTTAGCTCCGGCTCTGCCAACACACCTTTGTACGACAGAGAAAAGCTGAGTAGCGGAGCCCAAATTCAGGGACCGGCTCTGGTGATCCAGATGGACACGACCGTCGTGGTCTCGCAGGGTTGGGGCGGAGCGGTGGACCCCTACGGGAACCTGATTTTGGAGCCGGAGGCGCAGCCATGAAGCGTCGCTATTACGCTGATACCGACTCACTATACATCGAGTTGTCAGACAAACCTAGCGTAGACTCGCGTGAAGTCGCGCCCGGGATTGTCATCGATTTCGACGCTAACAAACAGATTGTAGGAATTGATATTCAAAAGGCAAAGAAGTTGGCGAATCTTTCCGATCGTGATCAGGTATTGTTGTCGAAACCTGAAGAGCTTAGCGAAAAGGGCATTGAAGGCCTCTTAGCGGGTGAAGACGAAATAGAAAAGGGGGAATGGGTAGCGTGGGAGGAAGTCTTACGAAAAGATGTATGAAATCCGGCTTTCACGCTGTGCGAATCGTTACTATCAACGGGTTGACCGAAACACAGCGCGAAGGCTAGACAGATGCTTTGAAGATTTGAGAATAAGTCCGTTGAGTTGAACCCATGTGAGACCCATCCAAGGGAGGCCGGGACTCTATCGTTACCGTGTTGGCGATTTGAAGGTGTTATTTACCACAGAACAAGATCAGCAGAACAAGATCAGCCCATCTTGTGGATACCTGAGATTGGACCTCGGCGTAATATTTACAATTCGTAAATCGGCGCCGGGCGACAATCCTGGACAAAATATGGAGACCCAAAGTGTCATCAATTCTCCAGGATCTATCACAACTAACTGTCTTAAACGTCTTTGCCCACCCCGACGACGAAGGGTTCGGGTCCGGGGGCGTATTGGCAATGCTGACTGCCCGTGGCGCCCGTGTGATCATGGTGTGCGCTACCAACGGCGAAGTCGGCGAAATTAGCGACCCGTCCCTGGCCACGCCGGATAACTTGGGTCAGGTGCGGCAGGAAGAGATGCGCCGGGCCGGGGAGGTAATCGGCGCCACCGACCTCAGGTTTCTAGACTACCGGGACTCCGGCATGGACGGCACGGAAGATAATAACCATCCCGACAGCCTGAACCAAGCAGCTCCGGAGGAGGTGGTGGAAAAAATAGTCGCTTTGATCCGAGCGTTCCGGCCCGATGTGGTGATGACCCACGACCCCACCGGTGGCTACGGGCACCCTGATCATATCGCTATTTACCGTCACACCGATCACGCCTTTAGGGTGGCGGGTGGCCCTGAATTCCCCAACGCAGGCGAACCGTGGACTCCGAGTTTGCTGTACTACGTCTGTTTCCCTCGAAGCAATTTCAAGAAAATATGGGAAACGATGCTGGAACTGGGCATCAAACCACCCTTTGCCAGCGAGATACTGGATAAGGTTGGTTCGCCGGACCAAGATGTAACCACCGTCGTCGACGCCAGCAGTCACGTGGATACAAAAATCGCGTCGTTAGAGTGCCACCGTACTCAGATTGATGTGGGTGGACCCTTCGAGCGGCTTCCCCAAGACTACATGAGAGAGATTATGGGCACCGAGTATTTCACGTTGGCGGCCTATCCGCCGGGAGATGCCAATGCTGACTTGTTCGCTCAGGTGTTTCCTAACGGTAAGATCATCAGCGGATAACCGAGCAGAGGTTCAAAATGGCTGTAGACCCAATAAGCCTGGAGGTCTTCAAAAATATGTTCATTTCCGTCTCGGAAGAGATGGGGGTGGCGCTGCAGCGGACGTCTTACTCGCCCAACATTAAAGAGCGGCGAGACTTTTCTTGCGCCGTATTTAATCCTAAAGGCGAAATGATAGCGCAGGCCGCGCACGTGCCGGTGCACTTGGGCGCAATGCCTTCTTCAGTCCGAGCGGCGTTAGAAGTGTTTCCCAATGGGTTACGCTCCGGAGACATGGTCATCCTGAACGACCCATACTTGGGCGGGACGCATCTTCCGGATATTACCTTGATCGCTCCCGTATTCGTGGAAATCCCCCCATCCCCCTTTAATAAAGGGGGAGAAAGGGGGATTTCAAAACAACTTGCTGGCTTGGTCGCCAACCGGGGACACCACGCCGACGTTGGCGGCATGACCCCAGGATCGATGCCCTTGTCCACCGAGTTGTACCAGGAAGGGACGATAATTCCTCCTATCAAGTTGGTCCGGGGCGGACGGGTTAATCAGGAAATAATCCAACTAATCTGCCGGAACTCCCGAACTCCGGAAGAACGCAAGGGCGACCTGGCAGCCCAAATGGCGTCCATACGCGTCGGTGAGAAGCGACTGCAGGAAGTGGTCCAGAGATACGGGATGGCCGACACCCACGAGCATATGTCGGCGATACTGGACTATTCGGAAAGGGTAACCCGCCTGGCAATCCAGAGCATCCCCGACGGCACATATAAAGTGCTGGACTACATGGACGACGACGGACTGGCAGACCAGTTGGTGCCGATAGCCGTGGCCGTAACCGTAGACGGCGACGAGCTAACATTGGACTTCACCGGCACGTCTCCTCAACGCCCCGGATGTATTAACGCCCCTGCCGCAGTCACCATGTCCGCTTGTTTATACGTGATCCGGTGCTTGGTGGGGGATGATGCACCGGCCAACCAAGGCTGCTTGCGCCCAGTGCATATCATTACGCCCAGAGGCACTTTGTTGAACCCGGAGCCCCAGCGAGGAGTGGCCGGAGGCAACGTGGAGACCTCCCAGCGGATTACCGATGTGCTGCTGGCTGCCTTTGCCCAAGCGCTGCCCGAGTTTATTCCTGCGGCAAGCCAAGGGACCATGAACAACATGATTATCGGCGGCCATGACCCCGTTCGGGAAAGACCTTACGTATATTACGAGACCATCGGCGGCGGCATGGGCGCACGGCCCACCAAGGATGGCATTTCAGGCATCCATACCCACATGACCAACACCATGAACACGCCCATCGAAGCCATGGAGTTCGCTTTCCCCCTTAGGCTTAAACGCTATGCCCTGCGCCGAGGGTCTGGAGGCGACGGAAAGTACAAAGGCGGCGACGGCATGATCCGGGAGGTGGAGTTCCTTGCCCCGGCAAGGGTTACCCTACTCTCCGAGCGTCGCAAGCTCCCCCCGCCTGGGTATCACGGTGGGCACGATGGGCAAGCCGGAGAAAATGTGTTGCTTCGGGGCGGCTATGAAGAGGTGCAGCTGGCTGGCAAAGAGATACTGGATGTTGAGGCTGGCGACATTTTAAGCATGCGCACCCCTGGAGGCGCAGGCTGGGGCGCTCCCGGTGCTCCCGGTGCTCCCGGTGCTCCCGAAGAAGGCGAATAAAGCTGGGGATGAATCTGGCCCGTATCTTACTGGCCCATATCTTAGTAGTTCTGGCCTTCAGCCTAGCTCTGGCGGCTTGCTCCGGCGGCAGCCCCAATGTTGAAGATTTGTTGCTGGGGATCGACGACTTTCCACGAGGCGAAGTCACAGAGTCCAATCCTTTGTCGACCGTGACGCCTCAGGGCGTTTCCGCTGTCCAAGTCGATTTATCGGGACCGGACTTCACTCTGAACCAGAGCATTGTCATGTTTCAGACCCAAGCGTCGGCGCTGTCCGTCCTGGCGGGGATAAAGCAGGACCAATTGACCCAGACCGTTCTTCCCGCTGATACCAGCCGGTTCGAAGACAGTACCGAATTCATGTTCGAAACTCGGGGAAATCAGGAATTCTTGACCCAATTCTTCGTGGAAGGGTTAGCTCTGGTTAAAGTGACGATTTCCGGCCCCCGAGCACCCGAGCTACTGCCGGTGTACGCCGAAAAAGCACGCTCGAAAGTCAGCGGCCAGTAGTTGGTGACGGCAAACCCGCTTAGAGCGTATCCAGCGGACGGCAAGCAGGCTCACTCCAATCCGTCGACGTAATCCGGGAGAGACGGACTCTGGAAGAATGAAAGTTTCTTAGCATAGTCGGAGGAAATGGCGCCAGTTATCAGGGTGCGATAGCCGTCTCCACCGACAAGATTGGCGGCAGGTTGTCCCACAGCAAGTCCCAGCTTTCCCCGCCGTCCTTGCTGTACCAGAGCTGGCCCGTGGCCGTACCTACATAAATGCCGCAAGGGTCCAAAGCATCCGTGGCCAGTCCCTCCCTCAGCACATGCGTGTAGGCGTTTTGTTGAGGCAGCCCCTTGCTCAAAGGCGTCCGATCACGGCCCCCGTTGCGGCTGCGGAAGACCCGGAATTTGGCGTCCGTGACGTAACGCAGACCGCCACCCACCCTGTCCACCGTTGCTTCATCTTCGGGAATCACGTATATGGTGTCTGGGTCTTGGGAGTGGATTCCCAACACGAAGCCGAACCTGGATGGCAAATCTCCGGTGATATCGGTCCAATCGTCCCCCGCTGAGTCGCTGCGGAACACTCCGCAGTGATTTTGCTGGTACACCACCTCAGGTTGCGACTTGTGGATCAGCACCTTGTGCGGGCATTGGCCGAACTCGGGGAACGGGTCAGGCAGAAAGTCGGCTCTGACCCCCTGATTCTTGGTATGCCAGCTTTCCCCGCCATCGATGGTACGGAACACGCCAACGGCGGATATGCCGACCCAAGACCGTTCTAAATTTGTTGGGTCGAGCACTATGCTATGTAGACAAAGGCCTCCCAAGCCCGGCTGCCAATCGGCGCGTGTCGTGTGTTTGGAAAGGCTGGAAACCTCGTACCAATTCTTGCCGCCGTCTTCGCTCTTAAACAAGGCCGCTGGGTCCACGCCAACGTAGACGGCTCCTGGTTCGGCGTCCCGGCCCGGCTCCACGTGCCATAGATTCTTTACCGTGGGGCCGCCATCGCCGGAGAATTTGGGCTGAGTCTCGGCGCCGGACCAAGATAAGCCCAGATTATCGCTGAATTGGATTTCGGGACCCCAAATCATGTTGTTCGAGGCAGCAATAATGCGGCCTCCTTCCCTGGGGTCGAAAACCATATGAAACACTTCACTGCCGGGGCAGCAAGGTCCGGCGATAGACCAGTTCTTCCGTGCTTGGTCACTGTTTAATAAAAATGCGCCCTTTCTCGTGCCCAACAGGATCAAAACATCGCCTTTCTTAGCGCTCGATTCGGAAGTCACTGCAATTTCTCCTTAACAAGACTGAAGAGTGTCCATCCTCAATATCCTGATAATGTCGTATTCCAATCGCTAAGAAGCCAAGCATTGGGGGATGAAAAGCGCCAGCAACCGGATTGAGCAAATGATATACGAGATTGTGGTTGCAGAACAGTTAACTAGGATTGCTATTTTTTGACCCGTGCCAGATTTACTGAAATGTCGTATAATTGTCCCGCTTCAAACAAAATTACCGGGGTTGTGGGCCAAGGGGTGCACAGCCAAAGTAAGGAGATAATCGCTATGGTAAAGTACGCCCGTTGCAACGCGCTGCTGTCATTGGCACTAGATGAATCAGGACAGGCCTGCCGATACATGTCCAAGGCCGACACGGAAGACGCCGTCTTGGAAGACATGAGCAATCACATGACTTCGGTCCACCAAGTCGACCCAGGGGAATTGGTATTGAACATACGAGCCTCGACGAAGACCACCCGCAAGTAGTCTCCTCGGGCCTGATGGAAACTGATTGTTGGCGCTAAAGGAACCGGTGGACCGATATTGTGGATACTGCAGCGCCTTTGCCCGAACCGGTTCATAGAACAACAGCCCTAAAGAAAAAACCCCGTGGAAATCGGGGTTTTTTCTTTATCCGAATAGCTGTACGGCTCCTAATATCGACCCCCGCACCCGAAAAACAAACTCGATTGCAACCCATGCCTTTGGGTCACGGATTATTTGTTAGGAGCAACTTGCCTAGGCTGATCCTATTTGCCGTCGTCGAAAAGAACTATAACCGCAGCGTTTGCGATCACCATTGCGTCGGTGCCATCTTCATTGGGCACCTCCAGCCCGCCCGAGACAGATTTCACCGTGGCGGTGCCGTGGGGCAAAATCGCCGCCACCGCAGCACTATCCACCGCTCCCGGATTGGGCACCCCAATCGTCACTTCCACCTGCATGTCATCGGCGGTCTTGCCCAACAAACGCTGAAACCCCAGGCTGCTGTGGTGTATGGCATCGAACACGGCACGGGTGGCGGCAGCGGTGTAGTTGCGACCGTGAACATCGACACCCATCCCCATCTCCATGATGCATCTTACAAGGGCCATAGCTTTCGAACCTCCAGATAGGATTATTTTGGGCCGGGACTTAGATTGAGCAATGGACTCGAATAAAGGACTCTTCAGATTTTTTAGAAACTTGCTCTGAACGTCCCTCCGAACCCCCGAATTAGACCCCAGATGAAACGCTCAGTCAAGGCACCCCGGTTAATTTCGGATCACGCCGCTGTCCGGCCCATGTCAGACACATCGTAGCCGCCCAGCGCTTCCACCCGGCGGCGCAGGCCAGGATTACGTAACAAGTCCAGCAAGGCCTGCACTCCGGGCTCGTTCAGCAAATGATTAGGGATTACCAAGTCGTATCTCTCTTCTTCCAGCGGCGCAAATCCCATTCCCAATGCCGAAGCGGCCACTTGCACGCCTACTCCGGCGTCGGCAATCCCCGCCGCAACTGCCCCGGCAACCGCCAGGTGCCCCGAGGCGTCGCGGTCGTATCCCTCCACCGCATCCTCAGGGATTCCATGGGAGTTCAACAGGCGGTCCAAGAGAGACCGGCTACCCGAGCCGGATTCCCGGTTTACTATGCGAACCCCCGGCCGGGCTAGGTCGTCGACATCGAAGATTTTCTTGGGGTTGCCCGGCATTACAATCAGCCCTTGTTGCCAAGAAGCGAAGGTTACCAAGACGCAGGGAAAGGGGACCAAGCGGCGGACCCATGAGCGGTTGTATTCGCCGGTCACGTCGTCGCGCAAATGGCAACCGGCCACATGGGCCTCTCCCAACGCTAGGCCGGTGAGGGCCTTGTAGCTGCTCTCCTCAGATGAAACCAGCCTGACGCCGCGCCGGCCCAGCCATGGCTCCAGCAACGCCATTGCGGGGTCGCAACCAAGAATGCTAAGGCCAGGCGATTCTAATTCGGCTTCGTCGAAGGGCCGTACCGTCACTTGTGATGCGCCCACTGGACTCGGCAGTATAACTCCCTCGGCATCGGCTAAAGAGTGCCTGGCTGCCGAAGGGCCGATTACCGGTCGGGCCCACAGTCGACCGCCCACCCGCCAAAGCCTGGCCCGCTGAGGTTGGAATGGAGCGCCTATGTGCTCACCAACCGTAGTGCCTCCAATGAGCTGCGCTTTGGTATTTTGCGGCTGGCCGCCAGCCAGAGAGAATAGCTCGTCTACTTGAGTCCCCAGTGCTCGAGCCAGGCGCAGCGCAACTTCGGTCGACGGCACCGATTTACCCGACTCAACGGCTAAATAGGCCTGGCGGCTTATGCCTGCCATCGCGGACAGCTCTTGTTGGGAACGCCCAGCATCCCGGCGAAATTGGCGAAGATTATTTCTCAGTGACGTCACGTCGTCATTCTCTTGCCATTGCTTTGTTATTCATCCGTCGGTGTTTAGTTTGTCGAACCATGCAATGCGCTGCCCTGCCGTTCCAAGTGAAGTCTTGGGTTTAATTAGCCTTCCCGGTCGGATTGCGCTGACTTGGCCAGTTCGTCGGCTTGAACAATTCGAGCCTCTGCCACCTCACACCTAGCAGATTCGCGAATTGCGTCGTTTATAAAATACGCTGTACTTGTCAATATATCAAGTTTATTTTACAATCCTCCAGGCAATTGCCCCCAAGTTTTCGGATGGAGGCCAACATGGCTGACTTAGCGATACTGGACAATGCTTTCCGGATAATCATGGCCCGAATGGTGCAAACCGGCCAAGGGCCTCATTACACCGAGTTGGCCGCCGACCTGGGGGTTCAGATTGAAGAAGGAAGGCTGATCCTCCACGAGTTGATTGACACCGGAATCCCTGCCTGGCTGCATCCGGGGACGGACTACATCGCATCCTTCCCACCGTTCAACAACCTGCCGACCCAATACCGGATCACCGCCGGCGGCGAGCAGAAATGGTTCGCCCAGTGAGGGTTTGAGTCGCTGGCAGTTTGCTGGCTTTTTCCCGGACAAACGGTATCAATCAATGCGCCTTGCTTGGATTGCGGAGATCCTATTGCCCTGGAGATGATGGACGGCCAAGTCCTTTCCGCCGATCCAGCGGGTATCTTTGGCTACACTCCCGCCGCGCTTGGAGTGGGAGCAACCGAAGGCCGCCCCCACCGTTGAGCGGAAATGAACCTCTTCCGGTCGGAAGAGCACGCCAGAAACTGGAATGGATTCAACTACGACTTTGTCGAACTACTGCAACCCTTGGATTATTGGGTGGAAAGGTTTAGCGCGCCCACTTTCCGGGAACGGGGCGCACCAGACTACATTTCCCGACGGGCTTCGGGGAACCTCTAGTCGGCACGATTTTTTGCGTCCTAAGAGCCTGTCTTTATACACATGATAGAGTTGACTTGCCCAAAGGCGATTCGAGCAAGATCTGGACATGCCTGGAGGAGCGATCCAATAATTCAGCGTTGGTTTCAATCGATAAAGGCATCCTGTCGATTAGTCTTGGGAGCCATTTTCCTGTCCGGGTTAGTCGCCTGTGCCTCTTCGGGTGACAGAGAAACTCTGACTGTGTTTGCGGCTGCGTCCCTGATGGAAACGTTCACCGAGGTAGCTAGCGCCTTCGAGAAGGAGCATCCGGAAGTTTCGGTAATATTGACCTTCGACGGCAGCCAGCGACTCAGGCTCCAACTGGAACACGGAGCTAAAGCCGATCTATTTGCTTCGGCAGATGAACGGCAGATGGACCTGGCTCAAGAGTCGGGCCTGCTTGGCGGTGAAGCCGTCCCATTCACTGCTAATACCCTGGTTGTGGCCGTGTCTGCGCAAGCAGGTGCGGAAGCAGGGAGGTCCCACACCGGAGCTACCATCCATTCCCTGAAGGACTTGGCCGGAGAGGACGTGAAGCTGGTCTTGGCCCATCCTGAGGTGCCCGCTGGCCGTTACGCCCTGGCCGTAATCAATTCCCTGGCAGCTGACCCAGAGTTTGGGCCCCAATATTCGGCTCAGCTTTTAGCAAATATCGTTTCCCAAGAACCCAACGTTCGAGGCGTGCTGCAAAAAGTGACCTTGGGAGAGGCGGACGCAGGCTTCGTTTATGCGTCCGACCTGAGGTCGATTGACAATATTTTGGCGCTTGCGGTGCCAACCGAAGCCAACGTGGCTGCAGTCTACCCGATTGCAGTATTACTTGACGCAGTTGAACTAGAGTCCGCCGAGTTATTTATAAGTTTTCTGACTTCGCCCCGCGGCCAAAAGATTCACCAAGACCACGGCTTTAACGGTTTGGATTCTCCTAACGAACCAACTTCAAACAGCGGTGCGAATAACCTCCGCATGAGAAACCGGTTCGCCGGGCCGAGATTGTCCCACGGATCAAGGGAAGGCTGAAATTGGCCTTTAGTATGCGACGCCGGTTCTTCGCCCAACCGTCGGCGGCAGTTGGCGTGGGCGGCGGAGCCACGCTGTTGTATGTGGCATTCATCGGGTTGCCGGTGGTGGCTTTGCTCATTAAGGCCGCTCAACAGGAGAGTTTTTTCTCCAGTTTGACCAGCGGCCCGGCCTTGACCGCCATGCGGTTATCTCTAATTTCCAGCGCCATCAGTATGGTGGTCATTGTGTTGGTGGGCACACCATTTGCTTACCTGTTGGCCCGGAGCAGGTCGCCTTTGCTGAGGCTGGTGGACGCATTGGTTGAACTGCCATTGGTAATGCCACCGGTGGTGGCAGGGGTGGCCATGTTGATGGCCTTCGGGCGACGCGGCTTTTTAGGACCCCCCCTGGAGGACCTGGGCATCACCCTGCCATTTACCACGGCCGCAGTAATCCTGGCCCAGATATTTGTAGCGTCACCCTTTTTCGTCAGGTCCGCCAAGTTAGGATTCCAATCCGTGGCCACCGACCATGAGGACATTTCCCGGACCTTGGGCGTGTCTCCTTGGTGGACGTTTTGGCGGGTCACGATCCCCTTGGCCGCTCCGTCGCTTCTCACCGGGCTCGCCCTATCATGGGCTCGAGCGATATCGGAGTTCGGCGCCACAATCATGTTCGCCGGGAACCTTACGGGCAAGACCCAAACAATGCCGTTGGCCATCATGAGCGCCATGGAAACTAGCCTAGACACCGCCTTGGTGTTGTCTGTATTACTAATATTGGGGTCTTTGACAATTTTAGTAATATTGGGCATTTTTGCTCGTCGGCAATGGCAGGGAACCGCGTGAGCCACGGTTGGGTCCACTGCCGTATCGGAAGTTTTGAATTGGAGGCTAATTGGAGCATTGAGCCGGGGGAGGTGCTTGTTCTTTTTGGCCCTTCCGGCTCCGGCAAGACCTCTACCCTTCGGGCCATTGCTGGCTTGCTACAACCTCAAAGAGGACACATAGAGATAGGCGGTCGCGTGGTCTACGATAGCGATAGTGGCCTGAGCATGCCGACCCACCGCCGGAGAGTGGGTTACCTGACTCAACGATATAACCTATTTCCCCATCTAAATGTGGTCAGGAACATCGCTTATGGCCTCAAGTCTTGGACTTCCGCGGCCGCCGGCGAGCGAGTACGGGAACTAATTGAAGTGCTGCGCCTAGACGGTTTGGAGCAGCGGCGGCCATGGGAATTATCTGGAGGCCAGCAGCAACGGGTGGCTCTGGGCCGGGCCTTGGCGCCCAACCCTGAATTGCTTTTGCTAGACGAGCCATTTGCGTCTCTGGACATGGAACTCAGGCGTATTTTCCGGAGAGAGCTAAGATCGACATTGGCAGAGTCTAACGTCCCTGTGCTTCTGGTTACCCACGAACGGGAGGAGGCACTGGCATTGGCTGATTCAATCCAAGTGATAGACCAAGGCAAGGTTCTGGCTCAAGGAAACCCTTTGGATGTTCTGGGGCAACCAGGGCAGGAAAGGGTGGCCAACCTAGTCGGGGTGGAGAACATGTTCCAATTGACCATTGAAAGCCGCAATCACCCTGATGGCACTATGGTTTGCGTGGGAGGCGGATTAAGGATCGAAGTCCTTGTGGATGCCGGCGCAGCCGGTGCTCCTAGGCAGAATGCGTCCCGTTTAACCACCGGTCCAGTAGGGGTAATTGAGCCGCCTACCGGAAAGGGCGAAAGCGTGACCGTTGGCATCAGGGCTTCGGATATCATACTTTCCCACCAGGATATCCGGGGGTCCACGGCCAGAAACCGGCTGCCTGGAGTGGTGACCGACGTGGAGTTGATGCCGCCGGGATACCAGGTTACGCTGGATTGCGGACAGCCCTTTCGCTGCCAAATCACGGGAGCAGCCTTGGACGAGATGAGTATCCGCCCCGGAATGGACTTGTGGGCCGTATTCAAAGCTTCATCCTGCTTCCTGGTAGAAGCTAGCGCCAACACGTGACGCAAACGGATGAGCCTGTACAGTGTGGCTGCTTATCTAACCCTCCTATACACTCCTCCAGGCGGTGAATTAGTTGTCTAGCCTTCATAAACATCGGCCCTCCGCAATCGCCCTAGCTACCACACGCCCTAACTACCACACCATGATGCCACGGGAATCCCGTCAGGCCGCATCCGGATTGAACCCTCTTATGAAAAACCGCTACAATTGGATACCAGTCATCCCCGCGGACACCAGACAACCTCGGAAACCCGACATCGGTCAATTATCTCGACAACTGGCTGACACCAAAGAAAGCCAACAGGGCAGGGGTACCCATTTAACCACTATTTGCGCCGATAGGTTGCTCATAATGACAATGGAGCCTTCCTCACTATCCTCGGCGGTGGGCAGCCTGTGGCCACTTGATGCACCGGAACAATGATCCCGGACAATAAACCCGGACAACAAAGGCGGTGGAATGAAATTTACTGACCTTCGTGCCTTCGTGGCTTTTTTGGAAAAGAAAGGAGAGCTGCGCCGGATTAAAACGCCGGTCAGTTGCGAGTTGGAAATCACCGAAATCGCAGACCGGGTGGTCAAGAGTGGCGGTCCAGCCCTTTTGTTCGAGAATGTTACCGGTTACGACATGCCGGTGTTAATCAACATGTTCGGTACCGGTCAACGTATGGCTTGGGGCTTGGGCGTGGATAACCTCGACGAACTTGTGGGACGGATTGAAGACCTACTGCAGCTAATGCATGGGCCTCCGCAAGGGTTGGTTAACAAGCTGCGCACCTTGGGCCAACTGGTTCATCTGGGCTCGTTTCAAGCCAAGACCGTCGGCAGCGCCCCTTGCCAGGAGGTTGTGATTCAGGGCGATGACGTCGACCTGTCGCGATTACCGGTGCTTAAATGCTGGCCGATGGACGCTGGACCGTTCATAACGCTGCCGTTGGTAATTACCCGGGACCCAGAAACCGGCGTGCAAAACTACGGAACATACCGTATGCAAGTGTATGACCGCAATACCACCGGGATGCACTGGCAGACCCACAAGGTGGGCACTCGCCACTACCGTCTGACCGGGGAAATGGGCGGAGACCGCCTTCCGGTAGCTGTAGCCTTGGGAGCAGACCCTGCGACCATCTGGACAGGGTCCGCGCCGTTGCCACCGGACATGGATGAAATGACCGTGGCTGGTTTCCTGAGGGAAGACGGAGTTGATCTGGTCAAAGCCAAGACGGTGGACCTGTTGGTTCCGGCCCAGGCGGAGATTGTTTTAGAGGGTTACGTTGTGCCCGGAGAGGAGCGGGTTGAAGGGCCATTTGGAGACCACACCGGGTATTATTCCATGGCTGACCCATATCCGGTTTTCCATGTTACCTGCCTAACTCGCAGGCGGAACCCAATTTATCCGGCTACAATCGTGGGGCGCCCGCCCATGGAAGATTATTGGATGGGGAAGGTAACCGAACGCCTTTTCCTGCCCACGCTCAAGCTAGTTTTGCCTGAAATTGTGGACATCAATATGCCAGCCGAGGGGGTGTTCCACAACCTGGTAATTGTGTCGATAAAAAAAGAGTTCCCAGGTCACGCTCGCAAGGTTATGCACGGGCTGTGGGGCTTGGGCTTGATGAGCCTGGCCAAGACCATTGTGGTAGTTGACCATTTTGTGGACGTGCAGAATCCATCGGAGGTTGTCTGGCGAGTCACCAACAACATCGACCCCGCTCAAGACCTGGTGATTACCCAAGGGCCCATCGACGACTTGGACCATGCCTCGCCAACTCCCAAATACGGCAGCAAGGTGGGCATCGACGCCACTCAAAAGGGACCGTCGGAGGGGCGCCTGCGGGAGTGGCCGCCGGATATTTTAATGGATCCGGATATCCGAAGCCTCGTGGATAGCAAGTGGAGCGAGTACGGTATCGAATAACCTCTCCCCACAGCCTGAGACAAGTTTCCCGCCTAGCGCTAATCCAAGTTCCAGCGTGCTGCAATCGGGCCGGTATTCCCACGGTATTTGTATATTATCAAGCAACTCGATTCCGGCCGGAGGCTCGGCAAGCAAACGGTTTGTGATCTGACACGAGGATCGGAGCGTGGGGTATCATGTATAAGGTGATCGACGTCTATACATTCCATATGGCGTCGCTCGGCGGCCCGGCAATCCGCTTGATCACTAGATAGGACGAAATGGCACGAACCGCTGTACAAAGCGCTGTAGCCTTTCCCCGTACGTTGGTAGTCAAGACACCGATATATCTTGCATCCATCCGTGTTTGGGAGTCGCTATACGCCGCTCCCTTTGCGTACATCGGTATGTTATTGGCAGCGGATGGTTGGCCTGGCTGGAGCACTTTTATCTGGATAACTGTGGCTCTCTCCGGCGTTCGAACGCTGGGCATGTCGGCCAACCGGTTGGTGCACGCAAAAGAGGATGCGGCAAATCCTCGGACTATGAACCGGCACATGCCCCGGGGATTGCTGAAAACCAAAGAAGTCTGGGGCATGATGCTGGTGTCGACGGGTATATTCATGTACGCCGCCTCCCAGCTAAATGGCTTGGCTTTGGCTTTGGCCCCGGTAGCTGCCGCTTACGTAGTCCTTTATTCTTATGCCAAATATCACACTTGGGGCTGCCATTTCTTCCTAGGCTGGGCGTTGGGAATTGCCCCCTCCGCCGCCTGGATTGGAGTCACAGGGAGGCTTGACCCGGAGGCCGCTCTTTTGTCCTTTGCCGTGGCGACTTGGGCTGGCGGGTTCGATGTGGTATACGGTTGCGCCGACCTGGATTTCGACAAGCAATACGGCGTCTACTCCCTGCCCAAAAGGTTTGGCATCGCAGCCGCCCTTTGGGTGACTAAAATCATGCACCTGTTCTCAGCGCTGGCCCTGTTGGCAGTCGGTCTCTGGCTGGACCTGGGATTTTATTATTTCATTGGCTGGGCCATCGCCGTATTGTTGCTGGCTTTCGAAAACACTTTGGTAAGGGCTAGTAACATGTCCAAGCTCCACTCGCCGTTCTTTAAATACAACAGCCTCATCTCGATGCTGCTGTTGATTTTCACTATTCTGGCCGTGGCCGCTTAATTCCACATGTCGGTAATAGTAGGCATTACAGGAGCCAGTGGTTCCGTCCTAGCGTTAAACACAGTGGACGAGTTGCTAAAAAGGAACGTGGCAACAGCCGTTGTTTGCTCCAACAGCGCCAGGCTTGTGTGGCTGGACGAGCTTGAGACTCCCTTCAACGAAACCCTGGTGGAATGGCAGGAAAACCCAAACTTTAGTTTTTACTCGGCCAACGACATGCGGGCGCCCATTGCCAGCGGAACCCATCCCGCCAAGGCAATGGTGGTCGTTCCCGCAAGCATGAACACCATAGCCTCAATAGCCCACGGCATCACCAGTCATCTGGTGCACCGGGCTGCCGATGTTTGCTTGAAAGAAAGGCGACGCTTGGTCGTTGTGCCCCGGGAAACACCACTCAACAACACTCATCTGGAGAACATGTTGACGTTGAGCAGGCTAGGGGCCGTGATCCTGCCGCCCGAACCTGCCTTCTACTTGAAACCCCAAAGTGTGGATGACATCGTCCGCTTCGTGGTGAACCGCATAATGGTCGCCTTAGACGTTGATGAAGCGCTACCGGAAGAATTTCGGTACGAAGAAAAGGGAAGCTGATGAGAATTACCTATATTAACGGGACGGTCCGGGGTCCTGCTGGAATCGAAGCGGAAGTAAATCTGCTTATCGACAGCGGCGCAACCTACTCATTGCTGACCCACAGTGCCTGGGAAGCCATTGGCCTCGTTGCTAAGAGGGAGATGATTTTTACGCTTGCCGACGGCGCGACTGTGCAGCGTAGAATTTCCGAATGCTACCTGATGCTACCCCAAGGGGGAACCCACACGCCAGTGATTTTAGGTGAGGCCGATGACGAGGCTCTCTTAGGCGTGGTCACGTTGGAAGAGTTGGGTCTGTTGTTCAATCCCTTTAACCGCACGCTCCAACCTATGCCGATGATGTTAGCCTGACCCCATGGCGCAGCTCAAGGGCGAGGCGAAACAAGAGTACGTTGCCGAACTGTTTGCCCGCATAGCCGGCCGCTATGATTTGATGAACGACCTTATGACCTTTGGGCAGCATCGGCGGTGGAAACGACATACTGCTCGTATTACGGCCCAAGGCCTTGAGGGAATGTCGTTAGACATAGCCACCGGTACGGGAGACTTGGCGCGGGCCCTTTCCCGCCAAACGGGGATTGAGCACTCGATCGGATTAGACCTTCTGCCGGAGATGATTTCCCGAGGCTATGCCAAGACCCGTTCCCAAGGACTGGCGTTAAACACTACGATGATGCTGGGCGACGCTCTTCGGTTGCCCTTCCCTGATGGATCCTTTGCTTGCGCAACCGCAGGTTTCAGCCTACGCAACATGCCGGATATCAAAGCCGCTCTGAGCGAGATGGTGCGGGTGGTTAGGCCCGGCGGAAGAATTACAACTCTTGAGCTGTCCCCGATGGGATCCGGCCTCAAATCTGACGTTTTTCGGTTCTGCTTTCACCGTTTGGTGCCATTAATGGGTCAAGTAGTAACCGGAAACAGGGCCGCATATACATACCTGCCCCAATCGGTCGACTACTTCTTGGAAGCCGACCGGTTGGCCTCAATATTCCAAGAACTCGGTTTGGAAGGCGTAGGCTACCGGCGCATGGGCATAGGTACCGTGGCCTTGCACTGGGGTCAGCGGCCACAATAGCGCTCAAGCTCCAGTAAAGTTAATGAACCTTAAAATTAATGAACCTTTTTCGGATTCCGGACAAAGGGTTCACCTTGTCCAGCCATCGCAATTGGGATAAACTGATAAGGCGATTTAATGATTTCAACCGTCGGTTGTTATTTCATTAACGAATCAAAATAAATTGGCCTCAGGGTTACCGATGATCTCAGTATTCGACAAATTAGATTCAGTCCTCCATCGCTACCAGGAGATTGAGGAATCCATGGCCAAGCCTGAAGTGGCAGTAGATTTCGAGAAAGTTCAGGAGTTGGCCAAAGAGCGGGCTTCCTTGGAAGGACTGGTAGAAATATCCCGGCGGCATCGCATTTTGAGCGCCGAGCGCAAGAGCCTCGAGGAATTGGTGAGGGAGGAAACCGACCAGGAAATTACCCAGATGGCCCGGGAGGAATTGGCCCAGGTCGAAACCAAGTTAGCAGTCCTGAGCGAAGAGTTGAAGCTGGCTCTGCTGCCCAAAGACCCCAACGATGACAGGAGCGTTATCGTGGAAGTACGAGCGGGTACAGGGGGCGCCGAAGCCTCCCTCTTCGCCAGCGATCTATACCGCTCCTACACCCGTTACGCTCAGATGAACAACTGGAAAGTGGATGTCATGGACACCAGCCCGTCTGATCAAGGCGGGTTCAACAAAATCGTGTTTGAGATCCAAGGCAAAGGGGTTTTTAGTCGGCTCAAGTACGAGCGGGGCGTTCACCGGGTACAGCGGGTGCCGGATACCGAGACTCAGGGCCGAATTCACACCTCCACAGCCACCGTTGCGGTCCTTCCCGAAGCGGATGAAGTAGAGGTCAAGATCAGCCCCGACGACCTGCGCATCGACATTTTCCATGCCGGGGGTCACGGCGGCCAGAACGTGAACAAAGTAGCAACGGCAGTGCGCATCGTATACGAACCCACCGGGTTAACCGTTGTTTGCCAGGACGAGAGGTCTCAATTCAAGAACAAACAGCGGGCCATGGCCATGATGCGAGCCAAAATATTTGAACTAGAGCAGGAACGTCATGCGGCCGAAATTTCCCAGGACCGGCGTTCTCAGGTCGGCGCCGCCGAGCGGTCCGAAAAAATCCGGACCTACAATTATCCACAAGACAGGATAACCGACCACCGCATAAATTCCAGCTTCCACGACATGCCGAAGATCATGGACGGCGGACTAGACATCATAATCAACCAACTCACTACGTGGGAGCAAGCCAAGCTGCTTGAGGGTGGTCTGGCCTAGCCCGGACCACCAGCGATGGCAACCCTCCGCGAAGTTATCCAGAACACCCATCGGGTCATTGAAGCTGCGAGTATCCCCGACTCACGCTTGGAAGCGGAAGTCATGGTGATGAACGTGATGCGCATGCCCCGGCAGGACATCTTCTCCAATCAGGAGAACGAAGTAACGCCTCAGCAAGAACGGGATCTGGCTGCTATCGTCGAGCGGCGGCTGACCCGTGAGCCCCTGGCCTACATTCTGGGCATCCGTGAGTTCTACGGAATAAACCTGCTGGTGAACTCGAACGTCTTGATCCCACGTCCCGAGACCGAAAACCTGGTCGAGCATGCCCTGTTCATGGCCCTGATGGGTATGGAGACTACCGAGTTGGTGATCGCTGACGTGGGCACTGGAACAGGCGCCATTGCCATTACCTTGGCTATACACATGCCCGGTGCGCGTATCTACGCTTTCGACAACGACGACGCTGTATTGGACGTGGCGGCGTATAACATCCGGTCCCATAACGTGGCTGACCGCGTTACGCTGGGCAAGGGCGATCTTCTGGAGCCGCTACGGGAACCAGTGGACTTGATTGTTGCCAACCTCCCCTACATCCCTACATCCCGAATACCCACCTTGCAACCGGAGATTCAGTGGGAACCGATAGGCGCACTGGACGGTGGCGAAGACGGTCTCGACCCGATACGCCGGTTGCTTTCTCAAGCGGCAAGCAAGGTAAAAGAGCAAGCGACCATCTTGTTGGAACTGGACCCGGAGCAAGTCCCGGCGGTGGAGGAGTTGGCCAAACAGCATTTCCCCCAGGCCACCACCAGCGTAGAGCAAGACCTGGCCCACCTAAACCGGATTTTCGTGATCAGCCTGTCAGGGGAAGGAGATCTCTAGGGATTTTCCTTCAGTCGACCCTCTACAACCCCGTCAATTCCAGAGTGGTGACGTCCGACCCATCCAGTTCGGCTACCCGAATGGCATGGTTATTAGTATCCGCGATGTAGATTTTGCCGTCGGCAATGCTCAGGCCACTGGGCTCGGAGAACGTGGCCTGATTTCCGGGACCATCCTGGTGGCCCGAGTTACCCGTTCCCAAGAGAGTGAAGGCGCTGCGAGTGACGGGCAGCACCCTTTTTATCTTGTGGTTGTAAGTATCGGCAACGTACAGCGTGCCATCGAAAAAGGTAATTCCGATGGGGTGTTGGAGCCGGACGTTATGGGTCATTCCATCTTTGTCGCCGAACACGAAGAGGTCCAATCCCACCACGGTCCTGACTTTCCCCAACAGGTCCAAGTCTGCGCCGCGAATAGAACTGGTCTCGCTGTCGGCGAAGTAAAGCTTTTTGCCATCGGTGGTGATGCCACTTGGTTGGGCTAGGGTAGCCGTCGCTAAGGGACCATCGATAATCGATTCACGACCGCTGCCTGCGTAGGGCCCTACCGTTCCATCGGCCAGGTTCAGTGACCACAGTTGGTGTATGCCCGCCATGGCGATATACAACGAGCCATCATGGAAAGCCAGGTCCCAGGGTGAACTTAGAGCCGTGGTCCGACTAGGTCCTGGTCCTTCCAGGGGAAATCCTTGCTGGCCGGTTCCTGCAATCGTCTCCACAGTCTTGGCCGCCAAGTCGACCTTTCGAATGGCGTGGCTCTCAGCATCGGCTACGTACAGGATGTCATCCACCAAGACCATCCCCTGAGGATGGTTGAATGCGGACGAAGCGTAGCTGCCGTCGGCTAACCCCTCTTCTCCGGAACCGATTACGTCTTTTACGTCACCGGTCAGAGAGGTTATCACCAATCGGTTGTGATTGGAGTCGGCTATGAACAGGCGATCGCCAGGGGCGTCTGCCACCACTTTGCCTGGGAAAAACAAGGGTGTGTCAGGACGCTTTCCCGGAGCCAGTTTGAGTGCTTTACGGTCCAGCCATCCCGATGCGTCAAACTCGGCAACCATTTGACCGAGCATGCTGTCGAAGGTCTCGTAGGTCATCTCTCCCTCGTGTTTGCCGATGACCTTACCCTGCGGGTCGATAAACATCAACGTGGGCCACGCCCGGCAAGCGTACTGCTGCCAAACTTGAAAGTCCGCGTCATTGATTACCGGATGCTCCAATTCATAGCGCTGGACCGCTTTGGCCAGGTTGCCGGCATCCTTCTCATTGGGGAACTTTGCGGAGTGGACTCCAACAACGGCCAACTCTGTGGCGAACTTCTTTTCCAGTTTCCGCAACTGCGGAAAAATGTGCAAACAGTTCACTCAACAGTAGGTCCAAAAGTCCAGGATCACCACCTTGCCTCGCAACTGGGCCATGGTGATTGGCGCTTCAGTATTCACCCATTCTAGCCCCGTGGGAAACTCGGGAGCATTGGTCTTGCCAGCGAATGATTGTGCGGCCATCAGTACCTCGGGTAAAAGCTTTGAGCATTCAGCCATCAGAGGTGGCTCCATAGCGGATAGCTGATCGCTGGGTTATTCGATCGCCAGGGTCGCGTAGCGGATGAAGATCGTGCCCACGGGTTCTCCAAAGGGGGCGTTACAGACCATGATTGCTATGGTGTGTTTGGTTCCCGGGACGGCCTCTTCTGCCACCAGAATCCTCTTTGGCGTGTTGTTGCCGGTAATCACCCATTTGTCCCGGTCTATGTGACCGTCGATATAGACCTCGCCATAGTTGTCTACATTAGTCTCGAACCAGACCCGCTTTCCCGCTACGTCCTGGCCCTTGGCCTGCTCCGGGATTGTTACGTTTAGCCGGTACCAGGCAAAGGTGAAACCAACGGAGCGTCGTTCCTGGATGTCTCCATCCTTTTCCCATGCGGAGTCGTCGTAATCTGGAAGCCTCGCATCAACAGCCCTAAGCTCCGCCACCAAGCCCTGATTGGGCTCACCGGGAACCAATCCGGGTGCTATGCGCCAACCGGTGGCGCCCAATACCGACAGGTCGGCGGAATTTTCCAGGTCAAGAGCTAGTCTTACCATGTATCCTCCTGAATCTTAGTGCTCTCCAGAATTTTGGGTACCCTGCGGTCTTTAGGTGTCTGCGATCAGGCTTCGCGTGTATCAGATTCGGATTAGTTCAAGCGCCGGCCCAAGGCGATGCCCTGACCGGCGCATCGAAGCTGAGCTGTCCGCTAGGTGCGATGTTGACGGCCTAACTATCCCTTTAAATGGGTCGCGAAGAACTCTAGAGTGCGGGGCCAAGCGGCGTCGGCGGCCTCCTTGTGGTGCCTATCGGGGTTGGTATAGTCCATGAATGCGTGACCCGCCCCTTCGTAGGAGTGGAAAGTATGCTCTTTGCCCAACCGGGTCAACTCGTTGTCAAGGGTAACCATATCTTCGGGTGACGGATTACCGTCGGTGGCCCCGAAGTGGAACAGCATGGGGCAGTTGATGCCACTGGTCAAGTCAAATGGTGTCTGAGTCGTATCGCCCCAAGGCAGCATTATATGACCACCGTAGAATGGCACTGCCGCTTTAAAGATCGGATTGGTGGCGGCCATAAGCCAGGTTATCCGGCCGCCCATGCAAAATCCGGTGACGCCGATTCTCTCATTGTCCACGGCCGACTGGCCTTTTAGGAAGTCAACGGCTGCGTTCATGTCGGCAATGATGTCTGGGTCATTCAGGTGGTCCAAACGGCCCATGACAGGGCCAGCCATGACCTCCTCGGAATAGCGGTGGAACAAGTCGGGCACGACCGCCACGTAGCCTTCCTCGGCAAGTTGGTCGGCCATCTTTTTGTCGAACTCGTCAAGGCCACCGATGTGGAAGGCAATAACAACTGCTGGATGGGGCCCAGAGCCGCTGGGTATGCTGGCGTACATCGCCATGTCATGGCCGTTTACATTCAACGTGTCTGTAAAACTTGGCATAGGTTGCAATCTCCTAACAGATTTATGGTTCCGAAATTCTCTTTTCTGATTGGGGTCGAATCGTTGGGCTTATTCACGCCTGGTTATCGATTCGAGGCATTCATACGGGTGGTAATCCCGCCGGGTGGTAATCCCGCAGGAATATATACCTGCAGCTTGCCCTAGACCAAACCCTCAGCTCTCATAGCTGTCAACGTGTTTTGGAACGCTTCCAGGGTCCGGTCAATCTCCTGCTCTTTGTGGGTTGCCGATACCAGGAAGCAATCCCTGCCCATAATATCCACACCCAGGTTCTGAAGCCCCCGTTTCATTCCGGTGGTTGCGGCCGAGGCAATAGTTTCGCTGATTTTAAAGTGGGGCATGGTGCAGATTTCCCGATCACAATCACAGTCGGCCAGCACCACATGGATCATAGAGGCAATGCCGTGGGCGTGACCCGCAACCTCCATTTTGCCGAAAAGCTCGTTGATGCCAGTCTTGAGCCGCACCGCCATTTCGTCGGCCTGATGGTTTATGGGTTGACTGGCAATCATTTCCAAAGCCACAGCTCCAGCCGCCGCCGACAGCGGATTGGCGTTGAAAGTACCCGGGTGATAGACCCGGTGGGTATTGTCCCAGCTCGGGTCTCCACGCTGAGCGATCATATCTATTATCTCGGCTTTTCCGCCAACCGCACCCCCTGGCAGTCCACCGGCCACGATTTTGGCTAAGGTCGTCAGGTCGGGGGTGATGCCGTACCGGACTTGGGTGCCGCCGGGGGAAGCGCGGAACCCAGTGACTACCTCGTCAAAAATTAGCACAACGTCATGTTGCGCCGTCAGTTCCCGCAAGCCTTTTAAGTAGTTGGGGACATCGAAGGGCAACTGGCCGAAATGGGCGCCGGTAGGCTCCAAGATTAGCCCCGCAATGTCATTATCCCCGTTTAATGCGTCCTCCACCGCCGACAAGTCGCCAGAGGGGACTATAACCATGCTGGCCCAGCTTTCGGTCGGTATGCCGGGTGCTGAACGGTCGGACCCGGCCATGGCGTAGTCGTGCCAACCATGGAAGTGGTCTTGAAGCTTGATTATTTTGTTCCGCCCGGTGTAAGCGCGGGCCAGACGCATGGCCATCAAGGTGGCTTCTGTGCCGGAGCTGTGGAACCGCAATTTCTCGACGGAAGGGAATAGGGCTTTGATGGCTTTGGCCCAGCGCATTTCCTCGTCGGTGGATGCGCCCAAATGGGTGCCCCGGAGGATCTGTTTCGACACCGCTTCGGCAATTGCCGGGTGCGAGTGTCCCAGGATCAAAGCTCCGTGGCCGGACACATAGTCCACATACTCGGAGCCGTCCACATCCCACTTAAGCGGTCCTTCCCCATGGGTCATGAACAATGGAAATGGCTGAGCATAGCGGGAGTCGTGGGTGACTCCGCCGGGGAAAACTTTGGTGGACTCGTTGTAGCGCTGTGCTGACCCTGGGTGTTTGGCGATGTAATCTTCCAAAATAGATGGCATGAAGCCTCCTGTGGCCGGACCTGGCTGTTAAGAAAAATGGAGAGTAGCGGCGGACCGTCACCTGGCCGACGTAAGCCTGAAAAACAATGCAGCTATTTTAGCGTCTCGGCGGCCTTTCCGCTACAGGCGGCGCCCTATTACAGGGCAATCGCGTCTTAATGGCAATTTGAAATTTGTATAAAATAGTAGCCATCATGATGGAATTGGGGAGGGGTAGTGATGGTTGAGTCGACGG
>MUCU01000002.1 GCA_002817055.1 SAR202 cluster bacterium Io17-Chloro-G7
AACACCAGCCGCGAAGCCGCCGAAAAAGTGGTGGAAAAAATCGAGGCAAACGGCGGAGAGGCAATACTGTTGGAGGGGGATGTAGCAGAGGAAACGTCCGCCGGATCGGTGGTAAAGCGGGTGTTGGAGCAGTGGGGACAGATCGATATTCTGGTAAACAACGCTGGCATCAACCGGGACCGGTTGCTACTGCGGATGACCCTAGAAGACTGGGACAACGTGCTGGATGTGAACCTTCGAGGTACCTTTATCTGCTCGAAATTAGTCATGCCGCAGATGATCAAACAGCGCAGCGGTAGGATCGTCAATATATCCTCGGTGGTCGGTTTGAGCGGCAATCCGGGCCAAGCCAACTACGCTGCCGCCAAAGCAGGCCTGATCGGCTTCACCAAGGCTGTCGCCAGGGAAGTCGCCTCCCGCAACGTGACCGTCAATGCTGTCGCGCCTGGGTTCGTGACTACCGGCATGGTGGACAGCCTTTCCGAGGAAACACAAAAACAAATCCTGGGCAGGATACCCATGGGCCGGTTCGGAACTGCCGAAGATGTGTCCCATGCGGTGCTATTCCTATGTAGCGACGGTGCAGGCTACATCACCGGCCAAGTGCTGACCATCGACGGCGGAATGATCGCTTAGCTTCTTTGAATCACAGCACGAATCACACCAACCCGGCCGCTCCGCCAACCTTTTGCAAACATCTGCGGTCGAGCCTCTTTTCGATCTCGGTACCGCTACCCCACCCCCCCAAATTTTAATCTATACTGATTGAATCCGAGGTTCACTCCACACAATTTGAGTTACGGGAGGGAGAAATGGCCTTTGCCGCCACTGCCAAATTCCGCAAATTGCTCTCGGCACCGGGCATTATCGTCGCCCCTGGGGCATATGATTGCCTTACCGCCACCATTATTCAACAGACCGGGTTTTCCGCTGTCTACATGACCGGGGCTGGCACTTCGGTTGCCCGCTTGGGATACCCGGACTTGGCCCTTGCCACAATGACGGAGATGCTGAGCAGCGCCTCCGACATTGCCAGTGTGGTCGATGTGCCGGTTATTGCCGACGCTGACACGGGCTATGGCGGAATTCTCAACGTCCAACGCACCGTGCGCCAGTACGAACGCACCGGTGTTGCGGCCATCCACATTGAAGACCAAGAGTTTCCCAAGCGGTGCGGTCACTTGGATGGCAAACAGGTCATTCCCGTCGAAGACATGGTGCAAAAAATCAGGGCTGCCGTGGACGCCCGCACCGACCCCGATTTCACAATCATCGTACGCACGGACGCATTGGCGGTGACCGGTTGGGACGACTCCATGCGCCGCTGCGATGACTATATTAAAGCTGGAGCCGACGTTCTGTTCGTTGAGGCCCTTCGAACGCCGGAAGAAGCCGAACGGGCCACCAAGAGCCTGGGAGTACCGCTGCTCTACAACTATGTGGAAACCGGCAAGTCACCTTTGATACCAGCTTCCGAACTGGAGGCGCTGGGGTTCAAAATAGTAATCTTTCCCGTCAGCGCCTTACTCACCGTCTGCCGTGTGGTCACCAATGTAATGCAAGAACTGAAGCAGAAAGGGACCACTTCGCACCTTCTGGGCAACATGGTAAATGTGGAAGAGTGCTTCAATATCGTGGGCTTGGACGCAATGCTGGCCAAGGATGCCCACTATACGGTGGAGCCCCAAGCCGCTTTGTAGGCGCCTCCAAACTGAATTAGGCTAATCATATAGAATAGTCAAATTATTGGGTAGGCAAAATCATGGCCAACGCGGTACTTGTGGTCGACATGGTGCGGGGTTTTTTGGAACCGGGGCACAACCTGTATTGCGGGGATGAAGCCCGGAAAATCGTCCCGAATGTTTATCAGTTGCTGGTCCGGGAGACGCAAGCTGGTTCACACATATTGTTCATCTCCGACCATCATGATCCCGACGACTTGGAGTTCCGGATATTCCCTGTCCACTGCGTTAAAGGCACTTCAGAACCCGACGTGATTCCCGAACTTTCCCGGTTTGTGACCGATGACAACGTGGTGCCCAAGAACCGCTATAGCGGATTCTTCAATACCGAACTCGATCAACGTCTACGGCGGCTTCAACCGGACAAGCTGGTGCTGTGTGGTGTTTGCACCGATATTTGCGTGTTGCACACCACGTCCGATGCTCGCAACCGGGACTATCCAGTGGAAGTGCCCGCCAACTGCGTCGCGTCCTTCGACCAAGAAGCCCACGGTTGGGCTTTGCGGCATTTGGAGAAAATCCTTGGCGCTAAAGTGGTCTAAGCCCAACAAGAATAAAATATTTCGAAGATTCCTTGATAGGCAGAACGGATAGGGCTTACTCGTTTTCATGGGCGGATCCGCAGTTGTCCAAATCCTTGGCCGAAAGCCGGCGCCGATAGTGGAACTTTCTGGGGTATTTACTTGCACTGCCACCTGCGGAGGCTTTAATGGTTGCCAAATCCTACGACATTATTACCGTTGGAGGAGGGATTGCCGGGGCTTCCCTGGCCAAGGTCATGGCTGAGAAAGGCGCGAAAGTGCTTGTGTTGGAGCGAGATTCCGTTTTCCGAGACAGGGTACGCGGCGAGGCGATCATGCCTTGGGGCACAGCCGAAGCCAAAGAATTGGGATTATACGAAACCTTCATAGCGTCGGGAGGGCGCGATCTGGTTTGGTGGGACGGTTACCAGGGTTCCGAGCGCACAAGTCACCGTGAACTGACCGCTACGACCACTCCCAAGGAACCAGTAACGGCGTTTCACCACCCAACTGCTCAAAGCTTTTTGATACGGGCGGCCGCCGACGCCGGCGCGGAAATCCGCCTAGGCGTCAGGGTCTTAGGTGTCAAAACAGGGGATTTGCCCCAAGTGCTTGCGGAAGTGGACGGAGAGGAAAACGAGTTTCGGGCGAGGTTGGTCGTCGGAGCAGATGGGCGGGATGCGCCGTTTCGGGGGTGGGCGGGTTTCAACGTACTGCGAGACCCCGGTCACACGCTGGTGGCGGGTCTCCTGTTGGATGAAGTCCCAGTTGACGACGACTCGTCCCACGCCTGGCTAAATTCTGACCTCGGCCTTTGGGTCCTGATTTTCCCTCAAGGCGGAGGGCGCGTTAGGGGTTATGTGTGTTATGGCGAGGACGCCGGCTTTCGTTTGAGTGGAGACGGGGATATCTCCCGGTTCATTGAGCAATCCATCAACGCCGGTATGTCCGAGGGCATTTACGCCTCCGCCAAGCCAGCCGGGCCATTGGCGACATTCGATGGCGCAGCCTCGTGGATAGACCATCCCTATCGCAACGGTATCGCATTAATCGGCGCAGCGGCGGGCGCCCCCGACCCTACATGGGGTCAAGGTTTATCTCTGTCCCTTCGGGACGTGCGGGTACTGCGAGACGCACTTATCCGTGACGAAAACTGGGATCTGGCCGGGAATTCATATGCCGATGAACACGACCGATATTTTAAAGTCATTCACGACATCGAGTTGTGGGAAACCGAGATATTGATGAAAACGGGGGAAGAGGCGGACGCGCGCCGGAAAAAAGCCTTCGCAGCATGGCGGGAAGACCGTACTCGGCAACTGGACGTGATGCTCAGTGGACCGATTCCATTTGTGGATGAAACAACAAAGAGACGGTTCTTCGGCGAAGAATAAGCCAATAAGCCCAGGTCCGGATCGATTCCGAGAGTACGCCGCTAACTTACTTGCCCTGTCTAACCGCCCAGGGCTCCGCCAATAATGGCCTCGGTAACCTCATCCTCGGTCATGCCCAAGAGTTCCCGCATCACCTCTTCATTGTGCTGACCTAGCACCGGCGCAGGAGTCCGGGGACCGCTGTCGTAACCGCTAATTCGGAATTGATGGCCGGGGTAAGGTATGGTGCCCATTTCCTGGTGGTCCAGCGGGCGGAAGAACCGCCGGTGCGCCAATTGAGGGTCTTGCTGAAGGTCGCTGCTCCGCTGCACCACGCCCGCTGGCACGCCTTCGGAAAGCACAGTGTCCATCACCGTTTCTGGCGGCATTGACTTTGTCCACTCGCTTAGCTTGCCCTCTATCTCGTCTTGGTTAGCCAGACGGCCTGCTGCCTTGTCGAACCTAGAGTCTTGGGCCCAATTCGGCTCGCCCATAGCCCGGCGCAATCCTGCCCATTGCTGGTCGTCCTCGACGGCAATGGCGCACCATTGGTCGTCCCCCTGGCAAGGGAACGCCCCGTGGGGCGCGAAAGAGTCGGACCGGTTGCCGTTCCGGGTGACCGACCGGCCACTGACGTCGTAGTCAATCAACTGGGGCGCAAGGAAGTGTAGGCCCATCTCTAACTGGGATGCGTCGATCAGTTGACCCACGCCGGTTCGCCGACGGTGGTCCAAGGCCGCCATCAACGTGACGGCTAGAAATCGAGGAGACACCGTGTCTGTGTAGGCTGTCCATGGGCCGTCGGGAGGAAGGTCCGGCCACCCGGTGACTTCGTAATAACCCGCAATGGAACCAGCGTGAAACCCGAAGCCAGCGAAGCTGGAAGCGGGGCCGGTCTGCCCCATTAGGCAAGTGCTGGCCATGATAATCGATGGGTTAAGCGTACGGGCGGTCTCGTATCCGATGCCCAAGCTGTCAACGGTGCCCGGAGTAAAGCTTTCGGTGAAAACGTCGGCCCAAGCGATTAACCGATGGGCTATAGCCACGCCGTAAGGGCTTTTAAGGTCCAGGGTAATGCCGTACTTGGAGGTGTTGTAGTCGGCGAAAAACTGGGTGTGGTTAGGACCCGGAACACCGTCTTTAAATGGTCCAGCCACCCTTAAAATGTCCAAAGGGCTGTTGGTCTCCACTTTGACCACGGTTGCCCCGTGGTCTGCCAAGTACTTGGTTGATATGGGACCAACGCCAACCCAAGAAAAGTCGGCGATCTTGATTCCCTCGAATGGTAGTGTGTCCGCCATCTTAACCTCTAAATATATTGGCCGGTGCTCCCGGTTATCCCTTGACCTGACCCACGGCGGCAGCTATTTGACCAGTTGATAGGCCTAAAATATCGCCCAAAATTTCCCCGTTGTGTTCTCCCAACCTGGGGGGCCAGCGACGGACCTTCATTGGCGTTTGGCTGAGATTGGCAAATATCCCGGGCACCCTGGCCTCATTTCCGTTGGGCAGTGGAGCCGTAAGCCAATAACCTCTTTCTTCCAAGTGACGGAACCGTGTTAAATCCTCCATATTGCTAACCGGGGCCATGGAGACTCCCTCGGCCAGCCCTTGCTCAAGCAACTGGTTTTTAGTTTTATCCCGGACGTACCCACTGACAGCGACCAGAACTTCTTCAATCGTGTGAGCTACCGGTTGCTGTTGTAGAAGCTTGAAGTGGTACATGGGCCATTCTTCCGCTGCCAGCCAGTCCTCGGGAACAATACCGTCACGGACGCACCATTCGACCATTTTGGCTAGTGCGCCACCAATGGGGAATATCACCACATATCCGTCGGCGCACTGGTGGACCAAGCGAATGGTGACGGTCCCTAGTTGGATTGTGTTGCCGCCTCGGTTAAAATCTCGGCCTTGGACCGCATGAGCGACCATGCCTTGCATCATAGTCCAAATCATGGCGGTTTGAGCGGAAACATCAACAAATTGGCCTTGGCCGGTGCGTAGCATGAGGGCGTGGGCAGTCATCCCCCCTACGGCCGCTTCCACCGACCCGTGGAGCCATGCTTGAGGCAGGGACAAGCGTACAGGAGCACGGTCTCGGTGCCCTTGCAGGCTCATGGGGCCGCCCATGGCCGCCAGGGTAAGGTCGCTGGCGGGATAATTCGCATGGGGCCCGTCTTGGCCAAAAGGTGTTATAGCCACGTATACGATCCGGGGATTGACCTTACTCATGGCTTCGAAGCCCAGCCCTCTCTGAGCCATTTCACCGGGCCGGGCCGACTCGATGATGAAGTCGGCTTTTTCCGCCAAAGCGAATAGAGCGTTGCGCCCCGCTTCTGTCTCCAAATCGAGGGTGATGCTGCGCTTATTGCGGTTGAAAGCATAATATTGGAGGCTTCGTTCCGCTTCTGGAGCGCCGTCCAAAAACGGTCTTAGCGCACGGCTTGCCGAGCCGCCCGGCGGCTCCACCTTGATAACGTCGGCGCCCAAGTCGCCCAGCACCATGCTGGACAACTCGCCCTTTTCATCTGTAAGGTCCAATACCATGTAGGGACTGAGCATTTCGTTCCTTTCACACTCCGCTAATAGTTGACTACTCTAATCCCCCTGCAATTATGGCTTCAGTCATTTCATCGTCGGTCATACCCAGCAATTCCTTCAGTATTTGTTCGTTGTGCTGGCCAAAGACCGGGGCGGCAAAGCGGGGGCCATGATCGTAGCCACGAATGTCAAACAGATGGCCGGTATGAGGAACCCGTCCTACTTCGGGGTCGTCGAGTTCAGGAAACATTCCGCGGTGAGCCAGTTGGGGGTCCTGGAATAGATCACTACTTCGCTGGACCACGCCTGCGGGCACGCCCTCTGCTTGGCAGAGCCGCATCACTTCTTGTGGCGGCAAGCCCGCAGTCCATTGGGAGATGTAGCCGTCAATCTCATCATGGTTTTCCAGCCGCCCCGGATTGCTAGCAAAGCGATTGTCCCTTGCCCAATCAGGGTTGTCTAGAACCCTTCGCAAAGCAAGCCACTCTTCATCATTTTCTATGGCAATAGCGCACCATTGATCTTCGCCAGCGCAGGGATAGGCCCCCTGAGGCGCCGCGAAGCTCGACCGGTTTCCGTTCCGAGTTACTTGGTGGTTGTTTGCGGTGTAATCGAAAATCTGCGGCGCCAGGAATTGCAGTCCCATCTCTAACTGGCTAGCGTCGATATATTGGCCTTGGCCGGTACGGCGCCGGTGGTCCACGGCCGCTATAATGATCGCTGACAGAATTCTGGGAGTCACAACATCAGTGTAGGCTGTCCAAGGACCGTCCGGCGCAAGGTCTGGCCATCCTGTGATGTCATAAAATCCGGCCACCGCTCCGGCGTGGAACCCGTAACCGGCGAATTGTGATGCAGGCCCGGTCTGCCCCATGAGGCAAGTGCTGACCATAATTATCGAAGGATTGAGCCGCCGGGCCGTTTCGTAGTCTATTCCGAAGCCGGCCATTGTCCCTGGCGTGAAGCTTTCAAGGTAAACGTCAGCCCAGGATATCAAACGTTTAGCGATTTCAGTTGCTTCCGGGATCTTTAAATTCAGGGTAAGGCCCAGCTTGGATGTATTGAAGTCACTGAACGCATGGGTCCGTGTGGGTGCGGCCCGACGATCTTTAAACGGACCTAGGCTATGGATGATGTCGGGCCGGGTCAACGATTCCACTCGCACCACGGTGGCGCCGTGGTCCGCCAAATATTTGGTGCTGGTGGGTCCGACCCACACCCAGGAAAAGTCGGCGATTTTTATGCCATCGAATGGTAGCTTGCCTGAAGAAGTCATATCTGAAGATGCCATCTTCTACCCCTTTTGGCCGCTGGCGACGGAGATTTCCGCTGGCGTAAGCCCCAACATATCGCCTAGAATATCCTGGTTGTGTTGGCCCAATGTGGGCGCCCAATGGCGTACACTCATGGGAGTTGCCTCAGGCCTGGCCAACACTCCTGGCGCTCGTACCTGGGTACCGTTGGGCAATGGAGCGGTAAGCCAGTATCCCCGCTCCTCCAAATGGCGAAAACGGACCAAGTCCTCTGAGGTGCTCACCGGCGCCATGGTGACTCCTTCGCGAAGCCCCAACTCCAATAGCTCGGATTTAGTGCGGCGTTTCAAAAAGCGGGTAACGGCGTCGACCACCTCGTCCAATTGGTAGCGCAACTGGTTTTGTTGGAACAGGTTTCTTTCGTATATAGGCCAGTCCTCACCGTCGATCCATTCCTTGGGCACGATTCCGTCAGCCACCAGCCAGTGGACCATTTTAGTCATTGTGGCGCCGGAGGGTAGCATAACCAAGTGCCCATCGGCGCACTCATACACTATGGGCACGCTTAATGAACCCAACTGGAGGACTGAGCCTCCGCGGTTGAAGTTGGACCCTTGAATCTGATGAGCGATTCGTGCGTGTAGCATGGACCAAAACATAGCGGTCTGGGCGGATACGTCCACAAACTGGGCTTCTCCCGTGGCCAGCATCTGTCCGTGGACAGTAAGCGCTCCCACCAATGCCTCGGCGGAGGCATGGAGCCAAACTTGGGGCACCGTAATGCGCACCGGAGCCCGTTTCGGGTCGCCCTGCACGCTCATCTGCCCCCCCATGGCCGCTAGGGTCAGATCGTTGGCGGTGAGATTGGCGTAGGGGCCATCTTGGCCAAAGGGAGTGATAGCCACGTACACGATTCTCGGGTTCGCTTGCGTAAGGGTTTCGAATCCGATACCTAGGCGGTCCATCTCTCCGGGAGGCGCAGACTCGATTATGAAGTCCGCCTTCTCGGCCAGAGACTTCAGAGCACTGCGGCCGGGTTCAGAGTTCAAATCCAGAGTCACGCCCAGTTTATTACGGTTAAAGGCAAAGTATCGAAGACTACGCTCGTGTTCCGGTGCGCCGTCCAAAAAGGGTTCCAACGTCCGGCTCCTAGAGGCTTCGGGCGGCTCAATCTTGATGACGTCGGCACCCAAGTCCCCCAGCAGCATGCTGGCAAACTCTCCCCGGTCGTCGGTAATATCCAGAACAGTATACGGACTGAGCATTAGCTTCGTTACCTTCCTCCGGGCCTTTCTCCGGGCTTTTCTCCGGAATGGAGCGAGAGTGGCGGCATTATAGCATAGCCATTCTTGATATAGGAGGAAACAAACGGGTATGATTGGAGGCAGAATGGAAATATAGTTACGGTCACCTAAAGCTGGCGATTTTGTAAGCTGACGGGAATGTGAAAAAGTATGCTTTACCGCACATATCGTTATTCACAATGGGATGGCACCCAGCGAATTTTTGACATCGACGCCGATGCGCTTATGGACCAACTCTCCGATGAGTTGTTGAAGCAAGGCGACATGATGAAGGCCCTGCGGGAGCTATTTCGCAACGGTGTCCAGAACCAGAATGGTCAGCAGATGACAAGCCTAAGGGATCTGATCGACCAGCTGAAAAATAAGCGCCGGCAACAGCTTCAACAGTACAACATGGATTCGGTTGTCGACGATCTGAAAGAACGCCTTGAAGACATCGTCCGCACCGAGCGCGAGGGGATTGATCGCCGCCTTCACGAAGCCGACCAGAAAGTGTCGGAAGATCACAGCGAGGAAAGGCAGCAGCAAGAGAAACTGCTTCACTTGCTCCAGCAGCGGGCCCAGCGGAACGTAGAGCGCTTGGACGATCTTCCCGAAGGGGTCGGTGGGCAAATTCAACGGTTGATGGAATACGACTTCATGGACCCTGAGGCCCAACAGAAGTTCCAAGAACTGCTGGACATGCTCAAGTCCCAGATGGCCCAAAACCTCTCTCAACAAATGCAACAGCAGATCCAGGGAATGTCCCCCGAAGATATGGCCGCAATGCGGGAAATGATGAATCAGCTTAGCCAGATGATGCGGGACAAAATGGATGGCCGGGAGCCTGATTTCGACGGTTTCATGCAGCAGTTTGGCTCCATGTTCGGCCCGAACCCACCTCAGAGTTTCGACGAGCTGATGGAACACCTGCAACAGCAGCTATCTCAGATGCAATCGATGATGGAAAGCATGTCCCCCGAAATGCGGCGGGAACTGGAAGACGCTATGAATGCGGCATTGGACCCCGCTACCCAACAGGCCATGGCCCAGTTGGCTTCATTGATGGAACAAATGATGCCCATGGACGAATTGCGCCGCCAATATCCTTTCCTAGGCGACGACAGCCTGACCATGGACCAAGCCATGGAAATGATGCGCAGGATGCAAGAGCAGGACCAACTGGAAGAGGCCCTGCGCCAGGCTATGCGCACCGGAAACCTGGAGGATGTGGACCCGGATAAGCTGGCTGAGATTTTAGGCGATGAAGCGCGAAAGGCCTGGGAGGAAATGGACCGGTTACGCCAACTTCTGAAGGACGCTGGCTACGTTACCGACGACGACAAGATGGACCTGACCGCCAGGGGCATTCGCCGCATCGGCCAGAAAGCGCTGCGCGAGGTCTTTGTACACCTGAAAAAAGACCGCATGGGCAATCACCTGATGGATACCAGGGGCGCCAATGGAGACCTGCTGGGTGAAACCAAGCCCTATGAGTTCGGCGACCCCTTCCAGATTGACTTGCAAGCCACTGTAAAGAATGCGGTTTTGCGCTCCGGGCAGCAGGTTCCGGTGAATCTCAGCCCGCAAGACTTCGAGGTGTATCGCACCGAGCACATGACCCGCACTTCGACTGTGGTGCTTTTAGACCAAAGCCGGTCCATGGGCCTGTTCAACAACTTCCAGGCCGCCAAGAAAGTCACTCTTGCACTGATGGCGCTGATACGGACCCAATACCCTCGGGACACTCTCTACATCATCGGCTTCTCCGATTATGCCAGGGAGATTAAAGAGGACGACCTAGCCAAGACCAGTTGGAACGCATGGGTGTCGGGCACCAACCTACATCACGCCCTGATGCTCTCCCGGAAGCTGCTATCGAAGGAGAAGGGCGGCACTCGCCAGATTCTGTGCATCACCGATGGGGAACCGACCGCCCACTTGGAAGGAGACCGGGCTTTCTTCAGCTACCCGCCCAGCTACAGGACCGAGCAGGAAACCCTTAAAGAGGTTAAACGCTGCACCCAGGAAGATATTGTCATCAACACCTTTATGTTGGAGAACAACTACCAACTGGTGAATTTCATTGAACGGATGACCCGCATCAATCAAGGGCGGGCATTTTACACCAGCGCCTCCAACTTGGGCGAGTTCATGCTGGTGGACTACGTAAACAACCGGCGCAAGCGAATAGCGGCTTAGGGCAAATAGCGGCTGGCCGTTGTATTGACAATTAAGCTCAATCCAAGGCGCTGGCAATGGACGAAATCCCCCTCGGTCCCCCTTTACAAAGGGGGAAGCGTTGACCTTTGATATGCGCTGGCCATGCCTGGTTTCCTCCTTCAAAGCAAGGACGATGCTGGCTTCAAGCCTGAAGGCTCGAAATTCAATTCCCACTTTCGCAAAAGGGGGATACAGGGGGATTTACCTTGAGTCCCAATAAAACCGCACGCTGTTCCAGCAGCAGGCCATAGCGTTTGCGACCACCCTTCATCAAGGCCGCCCACACAAGGAATCAGACGGCGTTCAACGGTCCATGCGGCTGAAGTAGTCTCAAACCGCCCATTTGGAATCACCTAGGCGATCGACTCAAACCAGAATGGTTTTCGTGGGATCAAATTACATAATCCTCTTCCCCGCGAATGTAAATCCTGATATCATTTCCAAGACCTAAGACCAGATTAGTGACGACCAGGGTTTCAGGGCTGTTCCAGTGAGAACGGCCTAGCTTTTAAGACAGTCCAGTGAGGCTGACAAAGTGGAGTACCCTAAGTCAGGTCGGGCAACCATGACATGGTGGCCCTTGACTTTGGAGCCCCTTGCCAGCTTGGGCATGGGGTTTTTTGATGCTTAACTTAATCGGGATCAAAAGCCAAGCGGGAACGGCTTAAGCATACTATGGCCCAGCTACACTCTTCCGAACGCCAGGTAATGAGCCATGACGAAGTTCGCCGGGCGTTGGCTCGGGTGGCTCACGAAATATTGGAGCGCAACCGGGGCGCTCAAGACTTGGTCATAGTAGGGATTTACACCCGGGGAGTGCTGTTGGCAAACCGTCTAGCTGCGAACATTGGCAAGTTCGAGGGTAGTGAAGTCCCAGTGGGAGCATTGGACATCAGCCTTTACCGTGACGACTTACAAGAACGCTACCGCCCAGTTTTACGCCCGACCAATATCCCTGTGCCCATAAACAACAAAAGAGTGGTGCTGGTGGACGACGTCCTATACACGGGCCGAACCATCCGCGCCGCTATGGATGCCCTGAACGACTTTGGACGGCCCAAACAAATCCAGTTAGCCATCCTGCTGGATAGGGGACACCGCGAGTTGCCCATCAGAGCCGACTACGTGGGACAGAATATTCCCACCGCATCCGACGAAGTTGTGAAGGTTCGCATGGAAGAAATGGATGGTGTGGATGAAGTGGCAATTCTGCGTTCCGACGCGTTTAAGGACCCTAGGTAGTAATTTACAGTGCGGGACCTCAGCCAAATGCCCGGTTCCGGAGAGCACGGTTATTTGGGCTACAGCTATCGGATGGAGGACTGTTGAGCATGAGCACGTCCCAAGCAATTGATACCGCCTCGCTAGTTACCGCAGCGGAATTGCTTAATCTGCCGCCGCGGAAACACGTGCTGGATTTAGACGATTTCTCGCCCAAAGAAATCTCAGCAGTCATGGAGTCGGCTAAGGGAATGGCGGAGGTCTTAGGCCGCGACATCAAAAAGGTGCCAGCCCTTCGGGGCAAAGTGGTAGTGACTTTGTTTTACGAGTCGAGCACCCGCACGCGCATATCATTCGAAGAAGCGGGAAAAGTGCTGAGCGCCGATGTTATCAACATGACGGCCTCCGCTAGCAGCGTGGAGAAGGGCGAATCCCTGCTAAACACAGGGCTCACCCTCCAAGCGATGGGCGTCGACGTGATCGCCATCCGCCATCCATTCTCCGGCGCTCCCTACTTGCTGGCCCAACAACTGGACCGGGTGGGAATAATTAATGCTGGCGATGGGATTCATGCCCACCCCACTCAAGCCCTGCTGGACCTTTACACAGTCCAAGACAAATTGGGCCTAATAAATGGCCTCAAAGTGGTAATAGTCGGAGACGTTCTCCATAGCCGGGTCGCCCGGTCCAACATTTGGGGATTCTCCAAAATGGGCGCTAAAGTCGTGGTATGCGGACCAGCCACATTGCTGCCTCTAGACCTGCTCCACCGCAACGGTTCGGATGGGTTTCCGGAAGAATTAGCCTCTGTCGAGGTGCTTACCGATCTAGACCAGGCAATCCAAGGCGCCGATGTGGTGATGGCCTTGCGATTACAGTCGGAAAGGCAAGACGCTGGGTTTTTGCCCAGTCTTAGGGAGTACATACGTCGCTGGCAAGTAACCGATGAGCGTTTGGCCAAAGCGAAGCCGGGTGTGTTGGTAATGCATCCAGGCCCCATGAACGAGGGAATCGAAATCAGTTCCAGCATTGCCCACGGAGGGAACTCAGTCATCGAGGAACAGGTCACCAACGGTGTCGCCATACGCATGGCCCTGCTGTACCAACTCTGTTCGGGGCGGAGGTAGATTGGCTTCGGGAGCAATCTTAATTAAAAACGGCCGCGTCATAGACCCGAGCCGAAATTTTGATCAAGTTGCCAGCATCTTGGTGCGGGACGGCCTGATTTCCATGATTGGCGGAGCGGCTTCGTCCGGTCACATACCTGAGGACCGGATTCCGGAGGGCTGCAAAACTATCGAAGCTGGGGGACTGGTTGTCAGCCCTGGGTTTATAGATATTCATTGTCACCTTCGGGAGCCTGGCTTCGAGTACAAGGAAACCATCGCCACCGGCACTCGGGCCGGGGCTCGCGGCGGCTTTACTTCGCTGTGTTGCATGCCAAATACCGAGCCCCCCATCGACAATGCCGCAGTGGTTGACTTGATCCGCCACCGCACCCGGGAAGACGCTGTTGTTCGGGTACATCCCATTGGTTGCGTGACCAAGGGACGGAAAGGAAAGGAACTGGCTGAGATGGAGGAGCTGGCTTCGTCCGGCGTTGTGGCCTATAGCGACGACGGTGACCCCATTTACGACGCCAACCTCATGCGCTTGGCTCTGACCTATAGCGCAGACCTGAGAATACCCATTACCAACCACTGCGAGGAGCATTCATTGTCTCGAAACGGCGTCATGGCGGAGGGCTGGACCGCCACCCGTTTGGGCCTGCCCGGTATACCGGCTGCGGCCGAGGAAGCCATGATGGCCCGGGACATTTCCTTGGCTGAATTGACCGGCGGGCGCCTGCATTTGGCGCACATTACCACTGCCGGGGCGGTGCCGCTTTTGCGCCAAGCCAGGGAAAGGGGCTTGAATGTGACCGCCGAGGTCTGCCCGCACCACTTGACGATAACCGACCAGTGGGTTTTGGGAAACAGAGGGGCCGTGACCGGCGGAGTTTCCACCTTCGCCTATGACACTTCAACCAAAGTCTATCCGCCGCTACGGGGCCGGAAGGACCTGGAGGCCTTGTCCGAGGCGCTGGCTGATGGCGTCATAGATTGCATCGCCACGGACCATGCCCCTCACGAACTCGTCAGCAAGCAGGTGACATACAGCGAAGCGGCCTTCGGCATTAGCGTCCTCGAGACAGCCCTTGGCTCATCCCTCCAGTTGGTCCACTCGGGTAGAATGACCCTCAATTCCTTGGTAGAACGCATGACAGTTGGACCCGCCCGTGTGCTGGGGCCAGCCTTCGATCAATTCGCCACTTTAGAGCCGGGAACACCTGGTGATGTTGTGATTTTCGACCCGGACCTTGAATGGGAAGTTGATCCTCAACAGTTCGAGTCCAAAGGCAAAAACACGCCGTTGAGAGGCACGATATTGAGAGGGAAAGTAGTAACAACGATTGTGGAAGGGAAAATAGTGTATACAACGGCTGCAAGCTAAACACTGATGGCTGAAAGCTACTCAAAAGCATATTTGGTGTTGGAAGATGGATCCGTCCATGTGGGGGAAACTTTCGGTGCCAGCGTTGAAACCGACGGCGAAGTGGTGTTTAACACCAGCATGACAGGTTACCAGGAAGTGCTCACCGACCCTTCCTACGCTGGCCAGTTGGTTACCCTTACTTATCCTCTGGTCGGCAATTACGGAATCAACCAGAAAGACTTCGAGTCCAACAGGATTCAAGTATCCGGGTTAATCGTCCGGGAGCACTGCGACCTTCCGAGCCATGGGCTCAGCGAGCACACTCTGCACGAGTATCTATTGTCCCAGGGGATTGCCGGCTTGAGTGGCGTGGACACTAGATCGATCACCCGCCGTTTGCGTAGTCAAGGCGTTATGATGGGGCTCATTACCCAAGAAAAGCCTGAAATCGCACTTAATAAGCTGGCCAAATTGTCGCGGTACGATGATGTGGACTACGTCAGCACTGTCACTACAGAGAATATATACCACTGGGAAGAAATCTCGAAAGAGCCGGCTTCGGACCCGGCTAAATACAAGATTCTGACCATCGATTGTGGGCTGAAATACAACATCCTTAGGTTGCTGACTCAACGGGGTTGTCAGGTAATTGCGGTCCCTGCGGACACTGCCCCCGAAGATATGCTGGCCATGAACCCTTCGGGTATATTATTTTCGCCGGGACCGGGCGACCCTCAAATGCTGGATTACCTGGTGAACAACGTCAGCAAGCTGCTGGGCCGGGTGCCAGTAATGGGCATCTGCTTGGGCCACCAGATTGCGGCCCGGGCTCTGGGGGCCAAGACCTACAAGCTTAAATTCGGGCACCGTGGGGCCAACCACCCGGTGCAAGACGTAGAAACCGGACGGATTTATATCACAGCCCAAAACCACGGGTATGCCGTGGATGCTGACTCCCTTCCCGCCGGCTTGGAAGTGTCCCACCGGAACTTGAACGACGGTACTATTGAAGGACTGAGGCACACCGACATGCCCCTGTTCACAATCCAGTATCATTCGGAGGCTTCCCCCGGACCTAGGGACAACGAGTATCTCTTCGATAGGTTTCTGCAAATGATAGATAATTTTGAAAGTTAGAGCGATTGGAGGAACGACAAGACAGGGGATGTGAAGACTGGGGATGACATAACCGTGACTGGGATGCGAAAACTGGGATGTTTTGGCATCCGAAGACGTGGAACTCGCGACAACCGGCTTGCTATGCTTTCTAAGTTAATTTCGAGCGGAGGCTCAGGCAAGCCGGGCCAAATCTGACTGGCTTAAAAAACTTAGCCATTGTTTTGGAGTTCGCTAAATCACGCCAATAGTCTTAAATTGTTCGGAGGTAAATGAATGTCTTCCTTCATCATGAGCATGTTGGAGGAGGGTGTCGAGGTGGCGGTACCCACGGATCTTAACGCAGTTGTTTCCATGTTGGACCGGGAGATTCCTCATTTTTCTTGTTTTGGCTACGGCTTCACGGTAACGTCGGGAAAAGGCACCTTGGGGAAGCGTTGGGAACTCATGATCAAATCAGTAAACCATGCCAAAGGAGACCCCAAGCTGTTTCCACTCGGGCGCGTCGAATTGGAGAAGCTGGATGACCACTTCGTGAAATTTAGGATACCGCCACGGATTGATAAGGAATCGCCCTCCGCTGGGGAGTCTCAGGGGGCTGATGAACACGACCCCGACGGTCGCATTTTCGGTTCGTTCGTCTCGCAAACGTTGAATATGCTTCAACGATACAATCTTATCGAGTTGCCCGGGGTATTGCCCGAGGCGTGAGCCACTTCACATAACTAGCGATTGTCATTCTGAGAGTTTGTGAGTTTTTGGCGAAATTGGCGATATCCAGTTTCAATGCAGCTTTAGATATGGTTTCAATAAGGCCACTCAGAGGTATTTATTCACAAGCTCTGAGCAAAGCGAAGAATCTCGTACTTAGGGGACGAGATTCTTTCGTCGATATACTCCTTAAGAATGACATAACATGGGTTATTAGTAGGCATGTTTAAAAACGCCACACTAATTTGGACTAGGCCTATGCTGATGTGTGCCAGGCCTAACGGGGCACAAACTAGGAGCCTGCCCTTATTAATTCTCCCCGAATAACCGGAGAGCATCCAAGACCGCCTGGAACACATGCCGGTCTCACCACAAGCCGGTCTCACAATGAAGATCGGCTCATTCTGGATGCCACTGAGGAGTTGACGATTGGCCTATAGGCCGGAAAAAGTACTTGTCATCGGCTCGGGCCCTATTGTTATTGGCCAAGCGGCGGAATTCGATTACGCCGGAACCCAAGCCTGCAAAGCCCTCCGCGAGGAAGGTGTAATCACCGTTCTCGTCAATTCCAACCCGGCGACCATCATGACCGACCAAGGCATTGCCGACCGTGTTTACATTGAGCCCTTGACTGTGGAAGTGCTTGAGCGCGTGATCCAGAAGGAACGGCCCGACGGCATTTTGCCCACACTTGGCGGGCAGACCGGCCTCAACCTGGCGGTGGCTTTAGCCGACGCCGGCGTATTGGATAGATATAACGTTCGCATGCTGGGCACCCCTCTGGAGACGATACGCAAGTCTGAGGACCGGGACTTTTTCAGCCGGTTCTTGCAGGAGTTGGGCGAACCCGAGCCCAGCAACATATCCGTGACATCCATTGATGAGGCCCGAACCCACGCTCGGGAAGTTGGTCTGCCTCTGGTAATTCGCCCTGCCTACACGCTGGGCGGCACCGGTGGGGGGATTGCCAATACATGGGATGAATTTGAGGCAATCGTAGCCAATGGGTTAGCCCGGAGCCCCATTACACAAGTATTGCTGGAACAGTCTCTGGTAGGTTGGAAGGAAATCGAGTACGAGGTAATGCGGGACAGCGCCGACAACTGCATTACGGTATGCAACATGGAAAACTTGGACCCAATGGGGGTTCATACCGGGGACAGCATCGTTGTTGCTCCCAGCCAGACCTTGAGCGACAAAGAGTATCAGATGTTGCGCTCGGCTAGCCTCAGGATTATTCGCGGCCTGGGCATTGAGGGTGGATGCAACGTTCAGTTTGCCCTGCAGCCACACACCATGGTGCGAGACACCTTGGGGCAGGCCGACCTACACCAATCGCCTTACTACGTTATTGAAGTCAATCCACGGGTCAGTCGCAGTTCGGCCCTTGCCAGCAAGGCGACAGGATACCCAATTGCCAGGGTTGCGGCTAAGATTGCGGTGGGCAAGCGGTTGGACGAAATTCCAAATGCGGTAACAAACCTGACCAATTCCGCTTTCGAGCCAGCCCTCGACTACTGCGTGGTCAAATTCCCTCGTTGGCCCTTTGACAAGTTCCCTCACGGAGACCGCCGCACCACCACCCAAATGAAAGCCACGGGTGAAGTAATGGTGATCGACCGTTCTTTTGAGGCTGCGCTGCAAAAGGCGACACGGTCCTTGGAACTTGGTGGTCACAGCCTGCTGTGGGAAGACCGTCCATGGTCTGCCCATGAGAACTTTTCTCTGGACAATCTCCCCCTGGGGCCCAATGACCTTCGGGTGTGGGCTATGATGGCGGCCCTGCGCCGGGATGTGAGTCCGGATACTCTGGTCAGGACTACTCACATAGATCCCTGGTTCATCAGCGCTCTATCCCGAATTGTCGCAATGGAACGGCGTTTGCTTTCCGAAGCCTTAACGCCGGATTTGTTGCGCCGGGCTAAGCGAATTGGCTTCTCCGACGAGCAGGTAGGTACGCTGGCCGACATGCTGCCGGAGCAAGTGCGCTCTCAGCGCCGCCAATGGGATATACGACCGGTGTATAAGATGGTCGATACATGCGCCGCCGAATTCGAAGCGGCCACGCCCTACTATTACAGCACTTATGACCAAGAGAACGAAGCCCCACCCCTGCCCGGCAAGAAGGCGGTGGTGATCGGCAGCGGTCCCATACGCATCGGCCAAGGGATTGAGTTCGACTACTGTAGCGTCCACGCTGCGTGGGCCCTGTCCCAAGAGGGTGTTTCCAGCATCATGGTCAACTCTAATCCAGAGACCGTCTCCACCGATTTTGACGCCAGCGACCGTCTCTACTTCGAACCCTTGGACGAAGAAGCACTTAGGGACATCCTGGAAAACGAGACGGTCGATGACCAGCCGCCGCCCGTGGTGGTGCAATTTGGCGGCCAGACCGCCATTGACCTCTCCCAGTCGTTGGGCAATGTTGGCCTACCCATTCTGGGTTCCAGCGCCGAGGCCATAGACATTGCTTCGGACCGGCATAAGTTCGAAGAGTTCATGGTCCGTTTGGGTATCCCCCAACCTCCCGGCGCCACCGTGAGCTCGGTCCAGGAAGCCCTTCTCGTGGCCCAAAACATCGGCTACCCTGCCGTGGTCCGACCCAGTTACGTGCTTGGTGGGCGGGCCATGGAAATTGTTCAAAACGCTACCGAGCTAATTCGCTATTTGACAGTCGCTTCGGAGATTGCCCCCGACAAACCAGTTCTCATCGACCATTACATGGAAGGCAAAGAGTGCGAGGTAGACGCCATTTGCGATGGCCAACGGGTACTGATACCCGGCGTCATGGAGCATATAGAAAGAGCCGGGGTGCATAGCGGAGACTCCATGGCCACCTATCCAGGGTTGAACCTCAGCGACGAAGAGGTCGCCACCATTGTCGATTACACCACGCGGATTGGCCTGGCGTTGGAGGTGCGGGGTCTGATGAACGTCCAGTTCGTGATCCAAGGCGGGGCTCCCTACCGAAGTCCCTTCTTGAGCACCGGAGAGAGCCAATCGACCACCGTATATGTAATTGAGGTAAATCCACGGGGCAGCAGGACCATACCTTTCATTTCAAAGGTTACAGGAGTGCCTGTGGTCGGCATCGCCACCCGGGTAATGTTGGGTAAAAACCTGGAGCAGCAGGGTTATGAGGGAGGGCTGTGGCCCACCCAGAACCTGGTTGGAATCAAGGCGCCAGTGTTTTCCATGGTGAAACTTGTTGGCGTCGACTGGCACTTGGGCCCGGAAATGAAGTCCACCGGCGAAGTGATGGGTATCGACAGGGACTTTCCGAACGCTTTGACCAAAGCGTTGATGGCATCCGGACTCAGCTTGGAAAGAGGAATGGGAGTACTACTCAGCATTGCGGACCAGCATAAGGCCGAAGTGACCTCCCTTGTGCGAGAACTGGACCAAGCTGGCTGTCACCTATATGCCACCGAAGGAACTGCTGCTATGATCGCCGCCATGGGAATGCCGGTGACCATGACCACCAAGAAGATGGGGGAAGGCCACCCCAACGTTGTGGATGTCATTGAAGATGGCAGTGTGGGGGCCGTGATCAATACGGTCTCGGAAGCGAGTTCGGTATTGCGGGACGGCTATTTAATTCGCCGGGCTGCCGCCGAACGCCAAGTTCCCTGCTTCACTTCCTTGGATACTGCTAGGGCGGCGGTCCAAGACCTGCTTATGGAACATAGCAACTACAGCGTGCTGTGTATTGACGAATATTTGGACCGTGGTTAACTCATCCCGTATGAATGTATCTAAGGCCTTCCTCACCCTCACGTACAGGCTTCTGTCAGAGTGAATCCAATCTCCATCATGGGCCGGGTAGTGAGAATCTAATGAGTATGCACCGCTCGTGGCCACCGTTAAACCTTGCGCATCGGGTTAACCACAATTATCCGTTATAATGTTCTAGAGGTGACACATTGCGGTACAAAGTTGTTTTGCAGGAACCAGAGGAAGGCTTCAGCCAGTTTCGGTTCCTCAGTCATTACATTTCCTTGCATCCAATAGATTCACAATTTCTTCGGCACTCTAAACATGATGCGCAACCCCAGCGGCCATGGTCGGCGCCGTGGGGTAAAGCTTGGCCTTGGCCATTTCGTATGCTTGGGGGCAGCGGCCGCCACATCTACAATATCGCCAGACCAGTTACGCCTCAAGGGGGTGCCGCCACTTTAAACCAGGAAACCTGCTGTAATCCCAGTCGGATGTGACCCATACACTGCCCGATTCGATAGCCAAAGCGGCCAGGTATGCGTCTGGAACCAGGTTGCCCTTGGCGTTAATCTGCTGGCAAAGCCTGGTAAAAATCGCCCAGTGGCGCGGGCCTTGAAAAATTTGGACGCAGTCAGGCTGATTTCGGACCTGGTTTGCGAATTCGATCGCGGGGCCAATTTCGCTCGGTGGGTTGAAGATGCCCGGATGAGTAACAATACGGAGAAAGCCGCTTAAAACTATATCGGGTATTCCGTAAGCCTCGTCGCCAAGAATTAATACTTCCAACCAAAGACCGTAGGCGCGATAGTTCGGAGAGTCATCCCTGAAGGCGTAAACCAACACGTTGACGTCAAGTTGGTCCACTATATCGTTCCATGATCTCGAGCAGAGCCGCCGAATCGTCTAGGTTAATTCCAGGCTGAAGGCCACTCCCAGAGTCGGTTTTTAACTTGATTGGATCCCTGCGGTTTAGGCGACTACGGGCCAGCATATCCCGCAGAGCTTCCTCAATGACCGATGTGAGGCTCCGGCCTGTGGCAGCGGCAAGCATCTTTGCTTCGGTTAGGAGCTGGTCATTTAATCTAATCGTAGTCCTCATACATCAAAGCATAATTGGCTGGCATAAATATGTCAAAAGTTGATTTGCCAGCCCCGCTACCAGTCCATCTCCATTCCTAGGCTCTTGGCCTTGGCTTTTTCATATGCTAGGGCAGCGGCCGCCACATCGGCGACCCCCGTGCCCATGAGTTTAGCGTAAATTATCTGCCGGTCATTATCCCGGCCCTTGACCTTGCCTGCCACCGCATGGCGCAGTTCTAACAGTTGGCTCCATTGCAGAAGTCCCCGGTCTACCGCGCTGGCCATGTCCCCGGCCTCTACCGGTGCTTGCTCCGAAGAATCGACAAAAATCTTGTCGGCCTTAGCGAAAGTGGCGTCGTCCACTTCCTGATGGCGCCAACTAGTGGGTCCAGCGCCGATGACGGTGTTTCCGGCGGTCAGCCAGTCACCCTCCAACACCGGTGTGGTAGTTGCCGCTATGCAGATTATTATGTCGCTGCCCTCAACCGCTTGCCGGTTGCTGTCCGCGGCCGTAACTTCAATTCCCAGAGTATCGCCCACTGAGCGAGCGAAAGCTTCCCGCCGCTCGGGGTTGCGGCTATAAGCAGTAATTTTCTTAATGTTCCGCACCTTGGTTACCGCCTCAAGCTGGGTCGGGGCTTGACCGCCAGTGCCTATTATGCCGACGGTCGACGCGTCGGATTTGGCCAAGTGCCTCACGGCCACACCGGAAGTTGCTCCTGTCCTTAGCTGGCCCAGTCTATTGGCCTGGGTGTAGCACAGAAGTTTGCCCGTTTCGGCGTCGTACAAGCTCACCTGAAAGGAATAAACACCTTTGACTACCGTGTAGGTCTTAACACCCAGCATTCCCTGATAATGCAGGCCTCCGCCCATCACAGAAAGCATGCCGCCGCTGGCAATAATCTTGCGGCGGGCTAGGTTATAGGCTTCGCCGTTACCGTAATGACACTGCATCGACTCGATTGCATCGATCATATCGTCCATAGAAACACATTGACGTACTTCTTCGTCTTTCAGGAATAGAGCCATTTTCGCCAGTCCTCCGGACGATCAAAACCCATCGGCGCAGGTCATCGCCCATTAATTTCGTATCATGTTCGTCTGTCTTAAGTTCTTCTATTTTGAATGAATCCAGTTTTAGCCGGACCGCGGAAGGTCGGCTATCACCAATTTTCCTTCGGGGAAAGGCAATAGTGTAACCTGGGGCCTAGCCGATGGCAATAATCGCACGGGGCCGCAGGAAATGGAGTCGGAAAATCAAGTTTGTTGGAACAGTGGGAGCCGCCGCCACGGGCTAGCGAAGATTTTCGTTTGGGGCAATTAAGAAGGGGTGTATGGGGGAATCCGGAACGACCGAGCGAACTGATGACCAACACCGACCATCGAGGACTGAAGGAACGGGTGACTCTTAGACTTTATTTCTTGTCGAAGAACTCCCGATTCTTACGGATGTATGTCCGCCATTTGGCGGGAACCGTGAACTCATCGAAGATGGCATTTACCGGACATACCGACTCGCAGTAGGCACAGTCTATACATGAAACCGGGTCTATGAAGAACATTCTGTCGTCTTCGGTAGTCTGGATGCAGTCTACGGGACAAACATCCACGCAGGAGGCGTCCTTTACTTCTAAGCAAGGTTCAGTAATGACGAAAGGCATTTTTTCCCGTTGGCTCGAAGCTCGATTTCGTGGTATCGGGATTATAAAGCTGAGTTCTTATTGTGTCTTTTTCGCTTAAGCCTAATTTTCAGATTTGTCTTGGTATTTTGTCAAGTTATAGTGTGTGATATATTATATCAAATTCGGCGATGCGTCTTAGGGGGCAGACCGCATGGAACTTCGTGAATTAATCAGTTTTTACCATGTAGCCCGTCTACGGAGTGTTTCCAAAGCAGCGCGGACATTGGAGTTGGGGCAACCAACTGTCACAACCCATCTACGGAAGTTGGAAGACGAGTTCGGCGTTACCCTTTTTGACCGCATCAAGCGGCCCATCCAACTGACGTCCGAAGGGCTGACACTGCTGGAGTTGGTAACCCCTGTAGTGGAGGCTGTGGATACCCTAAAAACCCAAATGGACTACTCCGAGCGTCGTGGTTCGTTCGTGGTCGGGGCTTACCCCGATTTGGTATTGCACCACTTGCCAAACAGTATACAGTCGTTCAACTCCGAGTACCCGGATGTCCGGCTACGGCTTTTGGCCCGCTCCTATATGCCTCTGGTGCAACTGGTCAGGTCCGGAGAAGTCGACCTGGCCTTGTGCGCACCACCGCCACCCGACGAAGCGTCTCTTGAGTTTGATCGGCTATTCTCCTACAACGTGATATTGATCACACCTCTCGGTCATCCCTTGGCGAATAAAACCAATATTGAGCTAAAGGATATTGCGGCTTTTCCGATGATCCTGCCAGGGCCGGGCTCATTGACCAGAATGAAGGTAGAGCAGGCCTTGAAAGCGGATGGCATAAGCTTTGACGTTATCTTGGCTATGGACGATAGTGAATCTATCAAGCGATACGTCGAAATAGGCATGGGCGTGGCCGTCAGCAATGACTTTACTCTGCACCCGGACGACCTCCACCGTTTCGGCGTAGTCCGCTTGAACCACATCTTCCCGAGTTCGGAAATTGGCGTGTGCACTTTAAAGGGAAAGTTCTTGGGAAGGGCCGTGAGGAATTTCATTGACATCATGGAAGTGGACCTACGAAGATTCCACCCGGAGCCTTGGGTGTGGCCAGAAGCTGCAGCCGATGCGAGCCTGATGGCTCCGGCGGCGAGCCAGGATAGGTAACTTCCACGGCCGGAGCTAGGGCTACGGCGGTCGGAAACCCGTAACATACAGAGAGGAACATTCTGCGTTTCTACTTAATACGCAGGTATTGTAGTCCTGTTTCTGCCTATTTGGGGTCTTCCATTCCCGGTACCGGACGAGGGAGGACTTCTCGCACCCGCCGGTCCAGGTAGGACCTGGCCAGCAGAAGGCGCCGGTGGCAAGTTTGGCAGGTTATGCCGATGTCCGCCCCCAACCGCCCAACCTCCCACAGGAACCCTCCGCATGGGTGGGCTTTCTTCATGCGGACCACATCGCCAATTTTTATATCTAAGGCCATCCCAAGCCTTGGTCCATAAGAATCTTGTTGATCGACTGGCGCAAACGGTCGGCTTCGGACCGCGCCTTCTCAGCGAAATCCGCACCGGTAGACGCGTAAATAATCCCCCTTGAAGAGCTGATCACGGCCAAGCGCCCTCTTTGGTCGGACCCCAAACGTACCGCCGTTTCCAAATCACCACCTTGGGCCCCAACACCGGGAATAAGAATAGGCATGTCGGGGCAGATATGGCGGACCGCTTCCAGTTGCTCGGGATAAGTGGCCCCAACCACCAAGCCAACGTTGCCCAATTTGTTCCACGTTTTACAGGACTCAGCCAGTTTTTGATAGACGGGAAGTGGGCCTTGAGGGGTGTCAACTATCAGGTCTTGGAGGTCGGCGGAACCAGGATTGGAACCTCGACACCAGACAAAGATTCCTACATCGCTGATTTCAATAAACGGCGCTATGGAATCCAGGCCGCCCCACGCGTTAACAGTCACCGCGTCAAAACCCCACACGTCGAAAGACGCTCTGGCATAGGCTTGACCCGAAGGGCCAATGTCCCCTCGTTTTAAGTCTCCTATTACAACCGCTTCAGGCGCATTCTGGTGGATGTAAGCCACAGTTCGGGCCATAGCCTCCATTCCGGGCAGACCCAAGGCCTCGTAAAAGGCTGCATTCGGTTTGTAGGCGCAAACCAGGTCTCGGGTAGCGTCGACAATCGCTCGGTTGAACTCGAAAACGTCGTCCACCGGCATCCGGCTGGGTTCCGGGTCGAGGCCTACGCATACCAAGCTTTGGGTTGCCTGGCTCGCTTGTTCTATGCGAGTTAAAAGCTGGGGCATTTATTTCCTGTATGGGAAGCAATTTGATTACCCTGGCTGCGGGGCGGTTCTGCGTACCCACTTTTTTGGGCGGGTAAAAGGAGAACCGAATACAATTTCAATGATAGCACTTCGGTATTACCCAAAGGCCAATGGATCAGGAGCTCTGGCAAAGGCGGGCATAAGTAGAAAATATTGCCTGCTACGCTACGGCGAATTGGACTAGAATTTCCGCGGATTCCGGCCACTATTGAGTTGCCCACCGAGTTGGGGATTGTTACCATTACCCAACGCACTCGCCGGACTATCGATTTTGACTCCGGCTCGTCCGGGCTCATTCTCGTGCGAGATAATTAAGGAAAGCGCCGTTGGACTATCCCGGCGACTTGGTTGAAGGCTGGTTCAAGGTAAGACTCAACCGGTTTCTGGCTTTGGTGGAGGTAAACGGCCAAGAAGCCGGAGTCCATGTCGCCAACTCGGGCCGGATGGGCGAATTGCTAGTGCCGGGCTACCGGGTTCTGCTCAAACCTCAACCAGGGCCTCACCGCAAGACAGCTTTCGACTTGGCCTTGGTAGATCTAGGATTTACCTTGGCTTCCGCCGATGCCCGTTTGCCTAATTCTTTGGTGGCCGAAGCGCTGGACCAAGCGCGTCTTCCTCAATTTGCCGAGTATCCGGACGTCCGCCGTGAAGTAACTTATGGCGATAGCCGACTTGATTTCATGTTGGAAAGCCCTGTTGGACGGTGCTACCTGGAAGCCAAGTCGGTTACCCTAGTCGTTGATGGTGTTGGACTGTTTCCCGACGCTCCGACGTCTCGGGGGACCAAGCACATGCATTCTTTGCGGAAAGCTGTGGAAGCGGGGCACAGGGCCGCAGCCATTTTCGTAGTCCAACGTGGTGACTGCAAGGCTGTAGCACCCAACGATGAGGCCGACCCCGTATTTGGTGCAGCCCTGAGGGAAAGCGTGGCCGCCGGTGTTGAGGCCCACGCCTATAACTGCCGGGTTACCGAAAAATCGATAACGCTGGGACGAAGCGTGCCCTTGCTTCTGTGAGTAAAATTATATCTGAGGCGAGTTCTTTGCGTGTAGCAAAGCCAGCCAACACCATTGAAAATCCTACTTTACATAAACCATGCCCGACAAAAGCCGTAAAATCCGAGACAAGCGAGTTGCCCCCGTAGCGTTAAAATCCGATGGCTTGGGGCCTTTGTTACAGAAAGTCTACCGCAGGCTCTACACCCATTATGGGCCCCAAAGATGGTGGCCGGGAGACGGGCCCTTTGACGTGGTTGTAGGGGCGATACTGACCCAAGCCGCTGCCTGGTCCAACGTAGAGAGAGGGATTGCCAGTCTGAAGGAAGCGGAGTGCTGGTCATGGCCGGCGATCTACAACATTCCTGTGGATCACCTGGCCCAGATAATCCGATCTTGCGGATATTTCAAAGCCAAAGCCCGGAAATTGAAGGCCTTTGCCCAGCATGTTATGGAAAACTACGACGGCGACTTGGCATCCATGTTGAGTCAGAATTTGCCGGAGTTGAGAGAGGAACTGCTGTCCATCCATGGGATTGGCCGAGAAACCGCAGACGACATATTGGTTTACGCAGCAGAGAAGCCGTCGTTTGTGATCGATACCTACACCCGCAGAATCCTGCGGCGGATGGACTTGATTCCACTGGAGGGCAAAGTATCCTACCAAGCCTGTCAGTCCTTATTCCACGAAAACCTCCCCGGCGACCCGGGACTTTTCAATGAATATCATGCGCTTCTTGATCAGCACGCGAAAGAAGTATGCGTTAAAGCCCCAAAGTGTGAAGGTTGCTGCCTGAAGGACATCTGCCCCACTGGTACCGGGCGGCTTGCCATCTGATAGCACAAATCGTCTTCGTTGACGCTATTGGGTGACGATTGTTATGATTGGCCGGTCGTACAGCCTGAAGGCTGTGGGTTAAACAAGTCGCAAATATTATTCAATAAGACCCCGCCGTATTAGGCGGATTAATGATGAGGCGGAATAATTAGGAGAATAGCAATGCAAGTAGTCAGGATATACACCGGAGATGACGGAGAGGCCCACTTTGAGGACTTGGAGTTGCCTTACGAAGCCGTTGCCAATGCCCAAGCCACTGCCATGAGTGGGGCATCCGGCGTTCAGTTTCGGAAGACGCCGTCGGGTAGCTTCTCCGATTGGCACCAAGCCCCGCGCCGCCAATACGTTATTACGCTGCAAGGGCAGATGGAGGTTGGTATAGGTGACGGTACCAAGCGTGTATTCAATCCGGGGGATGTACTGTTGGCCGATGACCTTACCGGAAGGGGCCACACCACCGCGGCGGTTGGCGGCGCCACAAGGGTTTCCGTAGCAATTCCCCTAGTGGATTGGTAAGGGACTGGTACTACTTCTATGCGAAATTGATGAATACGAGTTAACCCCCACTCTAACTCTCCCCCATGAAGGGAGAGAGGATTATTCCCTTCCCCCCATTTCGGGGGAAGGTTAGGATGCGGGGATCGATTTGCCAGTCACAAATACATGGTAATGGTACTAGGGCGTGTTGACATTTTGGACAGATTTTAAAATTAGTTTTAAACTGTAAGAATGT
>MUCU01000003.1 GCA_002817055.1 SAR202 cluster bacterium Io17-Chloro-G7
CACTCCTGTGGTACCGCCGACAGTGGCGGCTGCTGTTTTGAGATAGTTTCTTAGTGGGGGGGCTTGGTCTAGTTGAAGGCACATGCAGAGGCGGCCACAAACTTGATGGCGTCATCATTATGGGGGTACAGTGCCAGACCCCTGGGGGCGGTCACCAACGAGGCCCCATTCCAGCTGCTCGACCGCCCTTTCAATTTGGTCCAACAGGCAGTCTATTCAAAGTTGCACGCGCTCGCGGACAATGGTGTGGTCACAATAACGCTGGGAATGGCAAATGTCCAGCAAAGACTATCCAAGCCGGGGATGTAGAGAAGGTCGGGAGGAGGTCTGTGTATACTTCAGACACAGTCTTTGATCGGACCCGTATCTGTGGCCCTTGTGGACCTGACCCCCATTTTGGGCCGATTTCAGGGAGGCACATTATTTGGTGGAGCTGGAGGGGCTCGAACCCTCTACCTCTTCAATGCCATTGAAGCGCTCTCCCAGCTGAGCTACAGCCCCACTAACAGGCCCAATGCCTAACTACCAATATAGCAATTCAGGCCTGGGCCCGCAACCACCAGTTATACGGGTTTAACAATATTATCCGTTTGCCGACTTTAGCCGTTGCTCTTTTTTATCCGTTGCGATGAAACTTTACAACTCGCCGGGTTCGGCCCCAATCTCCGGGCATCACCACATAAAGGTCTTTATGGGAATCTACCCAGATTCCGTGACAGGAACGGTGCAGTTCGCTGCCCCATTGGGCCAGACGCTCACCCTCCAAGGTTAGTATGCTGACCAGACCACCGTTGTGCTCAGGAATGTAGACCACGTCATCATCATCGACGCAGAACAGAGCCGGTCCGATCAGCTTGGTGGGCCAGGTGTTGAGATGTTCGCCGTCCTGGTTAAAGACTTGGACCCGGTCATTTTCCCGGTCGGCTACCAAGACCCGTCCTTGACGGTCGATCCAGACGCCGTGGGGCAGGTTGAACTCCCCAGGGCCCGTGCCGGGCTCTCCCCAGGACATGATGTATTGCCCTTGGGCGTTGAACTTATGAACCCGTGCGTTGGCGTAACCGTCGGCGATGAAAATATCTCCACCGGGATTGAAAGCAATACCGGCGGGCATGTTGAAAGGGTCACCGCCGTGGGTCACGCTCTGAAAGGCCGTGGAGGACAAGTCGTCGGGCGCTACACCGGTATCCGAACGAAAGCCCTTAGCTCCAATGGTCATCAAAGGAGTCCCGTCGGAAGTAAACTTCATAACTTGATGATTGTTGCGGTCCACCAGCCAAACATTATCTTCGGGGTCCAATAATATGGCATGAGCAAATGCGATTAAACCAGCGCCCCAAGACGACAAGTAGTTTCCTTCCCGGTCGAAGATGACTATGGGGTGATCGGGGTCTCGATTAAAGCAATAAATGCGATCTTGGGAGTCTCCGGCCACGGCTGCGGCTGGCATCTCCCAGCCTTCGGGCAGCTTGGCCCAGTTTTCATCCAGGGTGTAGGTGTACTTACCCGAGCCTACGGTGTTGGCTGTAGTCACGATCTATCCTCCTGTCACTCGACTATCTGGGCGAGCCATTAAACTTGCGGTTAGTTTCCTAAAATGTCCTCGCTGGGCCGACCGGTTATGGCACAGATACGGTTGCCCTAGAACTGGGCGTGTTTCATCTGATCTACGAACGTCTTGTTCTGGGCAAGCCTATTCTCAAAAGTCTGTAACGGCACAACAACAGCCTTGGTTATGAGCCAAGCCGGTATGCTTTGCAGCATCTGATCCAACTCATCATTGTTGGGAACGTCCGCCATGAAGATGTAAGACCTGCCTCCGGCCACGATGCCGCCACCCAATATCTTGCCTTGCTCACGCAACTCGATGCAGGCCTCCAATGTCGGGACCCCCTGGTATTCCGCCACCGGAGCAAGCTGCTGAGGTGTCATCAAAGGTCCGGGCTCAATAAACTCCAACGTAACCAGGTACTGGATGGTAGAGCCTCCATTGACAAATGCCAGCGACAAATGCCGACCACCATTCCCGATAACAAATTCCGGTGACAAATACCTCTGTTAATAGCGATAAAGCGGTTGGCTAGTAAGGCTTTATCCCGGGGGTTTTTACCCGGAAACTGTATAGGGACTCACCAGGCGTTGTGTAAACCGTGCGGAAATCGTCTCCACCAAAGGCCAAGTTGCGTGGCGATTCCGGACCCCGGACTACTCCCAGCTTGTTGCCCTCAGGGTCGAAGACCCAAACTCCGCCGGGCCCGGTGCAGTACAGGCGGCCCTCGACGTCAACTTTCATACCGTCGGGAACGCCCTCTTCGGCCGAGGACATGTCGGCGAATATCCGGTTGTTGACCAACGACCCATCAGCAGCCACATCGAAAGCGCGAATTTTCATGTGCGGGCAAATCTCGCCCCGGTCTCTTTCACCAAAGCAGTCTTCGCTGACCCGAGTGATAGCTACGTACATCACCGATTCGTCCGGAGAAAAGGCCAGTCCGTTGGGGTACTCGCAACCGTCGGTGGCCAAATGGACTTCTCCGTCGGGATCGATACGAAAGACGCCCGCGAATCCGTATTCCCGCTCTGCCTCCGGAACACGCAACGAAGGGTCGGTGAAGTAGATACTTCCGTCAGAACGGCAGACCACATCGTTGGGCTTATTTAGGCGCTTCCCTTGATACCGGTCAGCAATGGTGGTCACCGTGCCATCGGGAGTCATACGGGTAATGCACCGATGGTCGGCGCCCTCGCACATAATCAGGTTTCCCTGACGGTCAAGCGTACATCCGTTGCCTTCAGCGGTATTTTCCCTAAGCACGGAGATTCCGTCGTTGGGGTCCCACTTTAGCAGCCTGCCTCCTAGGTCTACCAACGTTAAGTAACCGCCGGGGTGCCATAATGGGCCTTCGGTGGCACCCAATCCGGTGGCCAATTGCGTATGTTCTGGCGATCCAAGGATGCTGGACAGGTCTTCTGGCATTGGACTCCTCCCACGAAAATTGGAGCTATTATTGCAGCAACGGGCTAGGCTGGCCAGGTATGGCGATTGCGGGATTATAACAGGATGGCAATACAGTGTATATCGCTGCGATCGTTCCGGCTTTTCCGACAACAATCACGACGACTAACGCAACATTTAGCATGTAGAAAATTGACGTCCTCAGACCAGTCCACTAGAATTCGGCCAAACATCCGGAACTTTAGCTCACTCGTTTCCTCCGGGGGGATCGGGCAAGCAACCAAACCGGGAGTTTCAACAGGACAACTGCCCCGTTACGTCAACGATGCGGGCATTTCAAATCTGAAAGGGAGACCCATTATGGCCGGAACTAACCCAGAGATATCCCATGAAGAGATTCTCGCCGCTTTGACTGATGAAGCTAAACGACTGTGGGGCGATGCCCGGGCTGTTGTTTTACAGTCCTACTTGGAAAATGCCGCCAAGCAACTGGGTAACACAGCACAGGTTCTCCCGGAGCCCGAAGTGGAACCCGGGTATTATCAATAGTGCCGGTCTACACGGTGAGAGCCCACAAATCGCCTAATTAGCTGATGTTTCAACCTTAGATCCGAGCTTAGATCCGAGCTTAGAGAGGAAGAATATGCCGGAGCCATTTAGTCTAGGGGTCGCTGGAGCAGCGCAAGAGATACGGGATAAGGGACTTTCGCCAGTCAGTTTGGTTCAATCCCTGTTGGACCGCATCGACGCATTGGACCCGGCATTAAAGGCCTGGGTCACCATCGACCGGGAGGAGGTGGTTAGCACCGCTCGCGGGCTGGAAGACGAGTTGGATGAGAAGGGTCCCAGGGGGCCGATACACGGGGTGCCGGTGGGGCTGAAAGACATTTTCTACACCGAAGGGATGCTCACCGCCGCAGGCTCTAAGATATACGCAAATTTCGTGCCCGAGCACGATGCCACAACAGTTACCAAAATCAAAGAGGCTGGGGGAATCATCCTGGGCAAGGCCGTGACCACAGAGTTCGCCATGGCCGACCCTTCACCCACCTTAAATCCTTGGAACAAGGCCCATACGCCCGGCGGGTCCAGCAGCGGATCGTCGGTGGCAGTGGCCGCCCGCATGTGCGCAGCCGCTCTGGGATCACAGACTGGTGGCTCCACCTGCCGGCCCGCAGCCTACAACGGCATTGTTGGCTTAAAGGCCACTTATGGTCGCATCAGCCGATACGGCGTAGTGCCGGTCAGTTGGTCTCTGGACACCGTCGGAATTCTGGTGCGAAGCGTGGAGGACGCCGCCGTAATGCTCCAGGTGCTGGCCGGATACGACGAGAAGGATCCCGGCTCAGCCAATGTCCCCGTCCCTAACTACTTGCGAGAAATTGCTAACTTGGACAAGCCGCCACGCATAGGATTGATCCGGGAATACTACTCCGACCGGTCCAGCCCCGAGGTGTGGAGCCATACCGAGGCAGTAGCGCAAAAGCTGGCCCAAGCCGGTGCGGAAATCGTGGAGATCGGTTTGCCAACGAGCTTCTCAACCGCTCACGACTGCCAGCGGATCGTCAGCAACGTGGAGTGCGCCGCCTTCCACGAGGAATGGTACCGGGACCGGGCAGACGACCTTGGCGCAAAACTGCGAGGTTCGGTGGAGATGGGAATGCTGATACCCGGCGTACGGTACGTACAAGCCCAACGATTGCGTCGCCAGTTCCGCCGGGACATGGTGGCGATGGTCAATCAAGTCGACGCTGTGATGACACCATCCGCACCGTCGCCAGCCCCCCTTGGGTTGGAAAGCACGGGCGACCCGGCTTTCCAGCAACCTTGGACTTCCAGCGGATTGCCCAGCATCGCTGTTCCCTCCGGACTCGACGATGCTGGCTTGCCCTTGTCGGTGCAATTTGGCGGTATTCCCTTTGAGGAAGGAGCTCTATTCGCTGCCGCCCGGTGGTGCGAAAGAACGTTGGGCGTTGAGTTATCGCCACCCGACTTTAGCTAGGTCCGAGCAGAATTAGTCCCCAAATTCCGCTTTGCCAGCCTTATTAGCAGTGAGCTTGACGGGCCAACCATCTTGGTGGTCACGACTCGACAAGCTCGAAGCCCTTGGAGGCTTCTGTAGCAGATTCCATTGGCTATTCGCGAAAAAGAGCGGCGCCGCGCCAAACCTTCGCAGTCATGGCCACTAGTTTTCCAACTCTTTCCAGTTCCGGAACACCATTTCGTTCCCTATCGCATCCAAATTCGTTGGAGCACACATAGGGTACCGAACTCCACAACTTTCACCGTTCCACGTATTGCGCTTCAAGTGCTTTGAATTGGAATTCGTTGAATTGGATTACCGCGAATTGGATTACCACACAGGGTGATAGAGATGGGGGAAATGACAGATCATTCCTACGATCTGGTAGTTATTGGCGCAGGGTCAGCGGGGTTGACCGCCGCCGAGTTCAGCGCCCAACTGGGACAGCGAGTGGCACTCGTCGAGAAGGGCCGCATTGGCGGCGACTGCACTTGGAGCGGTTGCGTTCCCAGCAAGGCCCTGCTAAAAGCCGCCAAACTAGCCCACCAAATCCGCACGGCCCAGCAATTTGGCCTCGGAGACGGTGAGTTGGTAGTGGATTTCAGCGCCGTGATGGACCGAGTTAGCGGAGTGGTGGACAAAGTGTACCAAGCAGAGACCCCGGAAGTGCTGCGGGAAAAGGGGATTGACGTAATCGAGGGCACCGCCCGGTTCACCTGCCCGAAAACCTTGGCAGTGGAACCATCAATTCCAGGAAAAGAGAACTTCAACCTTACTGCCAGGCGGTTCATTATCGCCACCGGCGCCAAACCGTTTGTGCCGCCCATACTGGGCCTGGAGGACGTCGCCTACCTGACCTATGAGACAGTTTGGGCATTAAGGGAATTGCCGTCCCGGCTCATCGTTGTGGGGGCCGGTCCCATCGGCTGCGAGTTAGCCCAAGCGTTCTGCCGCCTGGGCTCCAGCGTTACTTTGGTTGAAGGAGCCGACGGGGTTTTGCTCCAAGACGAGCCCGAAGTGGCGGAGTTGATTTCCGACCAATTAAGCCGGGACGGCGTATTTTTGCGCCTGAATTCAGCTGTACAACGAGTTTGGCAGGATGGCGACGGTATTCATGTGGATGTAGGCGGCAGCGAGGTAGTTGCAGACGCGATTTTGATGTCGGTGGGCCGCCTGCCAAACGTCAATGGACTGGGATTAGACGAGGCTGGAGTGGCCCACAGCGCCAAAGGGATTGAGGTGGATAGCCGGTTGCGCACCAGCCAAAAGCGAATTCTGGCCGCAGGAGATTGCGCCGGAGGTTACCAATTCACCCACTATGCGGCCTGGCAGGGATTCATGGCCGTTCGCAACGCATTCATGCCGGGCATGTCGGTCAAAGCTGTCCTTGACAAGGTGCCCTGGACCACCTTTACAGACCCGGAAGTAGCCCATGTGGGCTTCACCGAAACCCAAGCCAGAGCGAAATTCGGTGACTGCATAGCAGCCAGCACTTTCCCCATGCAGCGGGTAGACCGGGCTATCGCTGAAGGCGACACGACGGGATTTATTAAAGTGGTACACCGGCGCAACGGCAAAATCCTGGGGGCCACGATTGTATCCGGGCGGGCCGGAGAGATGATCCACGAGTATGCGCTGGCCCTAGACAAAGGACTGAGTTTACGCGACTTGGCGGAGTCCATCCATGTATATCCGACCTACTCGTTGGGGACCATGCAGCTTGCCGCTCAAGTCAGGGTCGGTCAGGTGTTGGAGGGTAGCACCGGGCGGTTTTTGAGAGGTCTGACGAAGCTGGTCCGGTAGCTAATATTAAAGTGTTTGTCGAATTGGCTAGGATATGAAACGAGGCGCAAGGGATAGTCCTTGCGCCTCTTCGGTTAGGTCCAATTTTGAAGAACTGCTAGAACACTGCGATGGGGTTTACCGGCGAGCCGGTGGTGTTGTGCAGCCGCAGAGGGCCGATGGAAACCATGAACTCCCACCGGTTGCGCTTCTTGCACTCTTCGGCGACCTCTTCCAGATTGGCGTTGTCCAGAATCCAAATTCCCATGGCCGTGATGGATACTTGGTGGATGGGGCTTGGAACCTTCTCGTACTGAGGGGGGTTGACGTCGTTCCCCGTGTCCGACCCCAGCATGGAGATGCCCCGTTCGTAAAACAAGGGCAGGCAACTAGCTTGACAGGCGGTTGACCCTGCGGCACGGTCCACCGGGCCTTCGATGTTGCGACGATGCAACTGGCCGGTGCGCACCAGCAAAATGTCCCCTTCCCCGACTTTGAAGCCGCACCGCTCTTCCGCAGCCAAAATATCGTCGATCATCACGCCCTCGCCACGCTCCACCCAATCGGTGCCACGGATCATCGGTACATCTACCAGCACGCCCCTAGCGATCATGCCGGTCTTGGCTTCTTCCACGGAACCGAAGGTAGCGCCCATGCTGGTGGAAACCATGTGGGCCGGAAAACCGTTGTAGGTTTTACCTTCCCAAAAAAAGTGGGAAAGGCTGTCCACGTGAGTCACCGTGTAACCGTGGAAGATCATGCCGAAGTAGTCCGTGGCGGCGGGAAAAGCGCGAGAACTGATTTTATCTCCGCTGGCCCAACCTTCTCCGCTTTCAACCATGAAGTGCACTGGTGGAGCGGGAGCGTCGAGGGTGGGCTCGAAGCTTACGGTGCGTGACATGGTAATTCTTAGCCCATCTTCCACCAAGTCAATCGCCCGCTTGGTGACGGCAGGAGTAATCAGGTTGGGAGCGCCCAACTGGTCTTCTGCGCCCCAGCGGCCCCAATTGGAGAACTTCTTAAAGTAGCTGAGGACTTCTTCTTCGGAAGGGATGTTCGCTTGTGCCATTGGAATCTCCTCCTAACATTTTGTTTGAACGATTAACACCGCTGGTTCGTTGAGCCGCTACGTTGAGCCGCTACATTAGCATCCGTGGCCGCAGCGTCCGGGGCGCGATAAGGCGATGAACTGCATAAACAGGCTTTCGCTCCGATATTCTATAGGTTAAGACCCCACCGGCGGGGACAGGCTCAGGCCCAACACGCTTTCACACCAGCGTGCAGCCGACAACAGGTCAGCCTCATTGTAAGGCCGTGCAACTAGCTGAATGCCAAAGGGCAGCCCAGACAGAGCCAAGCCTGACGGTATTGTAATTGAAGGCAGCCCGCAAGATGTCCATGGGCCTTGGAACATGGTATTCCCCGTGTTGGTCACATCGGGCAGTGACGGCGTCGGAGTCGACGGCGTTAGTAACACATCCACTTTTTCGGCCAACTGTTGCATATCCGCGGTGAACCGCAACCGCCGTTCTAGAGCCCTGGTATACACCATTGGGTCTGTGGCAAGGCCCCGGCCAATCATTGCCCGGATTCCGGGTTGATAGTCTTCAGCCTGTTTTTCGTACATCGGTTGATGGAAAGACGCCCCCTCCACCGCCATTATCACCTGTTGGTCCTCGATGGCGGATTCTATGCTGTCGGGCAGATGAAGCTCTTCGACGACAGCGCCGGCCCGGCTTAGCTGCTCCAATATGCCGTCGGTGTGCTTGCGAGTCTCTTCATCGGCTTTGTCGAAAAAGAACCGGCGCAGCACGCCGATTCGAGGTGCGGGAGGCGAACTCAACCCGGCCATAAAGTCGGGGACTTCCCGGCGCGAAGCCACCGGGTCTTGGCCGTCGAACCCGGCCAGCACCTGCAGCATTAGGGCAGCGTCCTCGACACTCCTGGTCATCCAGCCCATGGTGTCCAAGGACCAACTGACCGGTATCACGCCGTGGCGGCTGACCCGGCCGTAGGTGGGCTTTAGCCCAACCACGCCGTTGTAAGACGCAGGCCGCAATACAGAGCCAACGGTTTGCGAGCCCATGGCCGCCGGGCACATCCGCGAGGCCACCGCCACCGCCGAGCCGCTGCTGGAGCCTCCGGGCGTGTGGGCTGCGTTCCACGGGTTCAATGTTGGCGACGGGTCCATGCAAGCGAACTCGGTGGTCACCGTTTTGCCCAGCATGATGGCTCCAGCGCTCTTCATGAGGGTTACTGTTGTGGCGTCGTACTCGGGAACGTGGTTAGCGTACACCTTGGAGCACGCCGTAGTTGGGATGCCAGCGGTAAAATAAATATCTTTCAAGGCAACAGGCACACCATGAAGAGCGCCTACGCTGCCGCCCCCGTCCAGTTCCCTTAGCTTCTGTTCGGCATCGGACAGGACCGCTTCCCTATCCAGGTAGACCCATGCCTTAAGTTGCGGCTCGAGCGCATCTATCCTTGCGAGAAGGGACTCGACCAAATCAACGGGCGACAATTGCCGCTCCCGAACCTGCCGGGCAATTTGGGTCACACCTAAATCGTGTAGATCGGCCATTTTTCCTCCGTTGTCTTAGCTTTCAGCACTCCGGTTTGAAGGGTCGATTCTCGTCTCGAGACCTGAGCCTTCCGGTCCGTGGCGCCCCGAGCGCAGGCGCGGCTGTACCGGCATTTGTGCCGCGCTGCTAGGCCCTCTCGAGGGTATGAGGGTCAATATGGATCTGCATTTTTCGCTTAAGGATCCCCCCTGTCCGCTGGAGCTAAACCGGGGTTCTGCGGTTGTGCCAGTCGGTGGCTTGCTCGTAGGCGTAAGCTACCCGGAACAATGTTTCTTCGGCGAAGGGATTGCCTGCCAGTTGCAGGCCCACAGGTAGATTTTCGGTTGTGAATCCACAGTTTACCGATAGGGCTGGCAGGTTTGCCAAGTTGAATGGGGCAGTAAAGCTGCGCCTTCCGGCATACCCTTCCAGCACCTCTTCCTTGCTGTTGATGCCCGCTTTGGCCGGAATCAGGGAGGCTGGAATAGATGACGTTGGCATCACCAGGACGTCAACTTGTTGCAGCGCAGCTAGAATCTGCTGGCGCAGGACTTCCCGTAACCGCAATGCCTTCTGGTGGGCGCGGGACGGCATGATGCTGCCGGTCAAAAGCCTGACCCTGTTGTTGTGGTCATACTCGCCCAAGTGGTTGGCAATTCCCTCTCCATGAGGGGCGATGGCGTCCACCATAATTACGGCTGAAGAAATAACCGCCGATTGCACAATCAATGGAATAGAAACGTCCTGGATTTCCGCCCCCAATTCCCCGATAACGGCAATAGCCTGTTCGACACTGCGGCGTACTTGTGGGTCCACGGCGTCGGTGTTAACACGTTCGCTTATCACACCGACTTTTAGACCCCGGATGTCCCCATTCAGGCTGGCAAGATAATCCGGCACCGGCGTGTCCCAAGTGTAGGGGTCCTTGGGATCATAACCGGCAATGGCGCCCAAGGTCATGGCACAGTCGGACACCGTCCGGGAAATGGGGCCCACGATGTCCATGGACCATGAAGCGCCCAGTACCCCGTGGCGACTGACTCTGCCATAGCTGGGGCGTATGCCAGCCAATCCGCAAAATGCCGCCGGACCGCGTATAGAGCCGCCTGTGTCTTCGCCCAAAGAAGTGGCGCATAGGTGAGCCGCCGTGGCCGCACCCGAACCGCTGCTGGAGGTGCCCGGGTTCCGAGACAAATCCCAAGGGTTTTTGGGTCGCCCGTATGGATGGTGGAAGGCGTCGCCCATGGCGTATTCGCTCATGTTCAGCTTGCCCAGGAGTACCGCGCCAGCATCTTTCAACTTGGAAACTACGGTGGCGTCCTCGTCGGGCACGAAGTCCTTGAGGATCGACGACCCGCCGGTGGTCAATATCCCCTTGGTGTTGAACTGGTCTTTGACTGCCACCGGGATCCCGTGCATGGGTCCCCGGTAGTTGCCCGATCCAATCTCCTGCTCAGCGGCCCTGGCATCGCCCAGAGCTTCTTGCCGGCATATGGTGATATAGGAGTTTAGCTGACTGTCTACAGTGGATATGCGGTCCAGATAGGCTTCCGTCGCCTCCACCGGAGAGACCTCCCGAGTCCTGATTAATTCAGACAGTCGGGTGGCGGTGAGGAAGGGGATTTCATTTTTTTCCATAGCGCACCTGCTTTCGGTTTTGGCTTATGGTTTTGGGCGTCCAGTTCTGCGCCCCGTGATTGCGGGCCCGTTGCCGGATAGCCCATTCTGGCGGTGTGGCCAGGCCTTGTCAACGGCGACCGCTGGCCGCATGACTGGTCTACCATTACGTCAGGCGTCATGGAGGCGCTCCTCAGGCGGACGGCAACCCACCTGGGCCGCTGCTATAATTTACATGCCAAATCAGAGTGGGTTGGCTATCTGAGTGGCAATCCGTCCTTCCCGAATTTTCCTGAGAGGTGACCTCATGAGTCAGTGGGCTGGAGTGGTACTAGCGGCCGGTATGGGCACCAGAATGAAATCACGCCTGCCTAAAGTGCTTCACCGGGTCTGCGGCAAGGAGATGGTCCGTTATCCCGTGGAGTTGCTGCGCCGTTTGGGCGCCGATCGGACCGTGGTGGTGGTTTCCCCAGCCAACAGGGCCGAAATTGAGAGGGCTCTTGGCGACCAAGTGGAATATGTCGAGCAAGCCTCACCCAACGGTACCGGCGGCGCTGTCGCCGAATCGGCCAAACTTCTACAGGCCAAACTACTACAGAAGAAGGATGTCCAAAACCCAGAACACCTTTTGGTTCTGGGATCGGACTCCCCCCTGTTGAAAGAGGAGACTTTAAGACAGCTTATGGCCCACCATTTGGAAGATGGCAACTACATGAGTATCTTGAGCGCGATTTATGAGTCGCCGGGAGATTTGGGCAGAATCCGGCGGGACGGAAACGGGTGGATTACAGGGATAATTGAAGCGGCAAGTGGTGCCCAGCCTGAAACAGGCCCGTCCGACAGCTCGACCGAAATCAACGGAGGCGTTTATTGTTTCGACGCTCCATGGTTATGGGACAACCTGCCCCGCATCGAGCCCAGCCAAAGCGGGGAACTATATCTGACGTCACTGGCTTCTTTTGGTTCGGGCAACCGTGGTTCTGACAACGGCGGTGTGGGCGACGTTGGAGAAGAGAATCGATCAAAAATCTCTGGGATCATCACCCACGACTCGGTGCAATTACAAGGTGTCAATAATCGCGTCCAGTTGGCCCAGGCGGAAGCCGCAATGCGGCAGCGGATCAATCGCCAATGGATGCTTAGCGGCGTGACCATATTGGACCCGGCTTCGGTGTTTATTGACGCCGAAGTCACCATCGGACAGGATTCCGTTATATTGCCCAACACAATGCTATTGGGCAGTACGACTGTGGGTGAAGATAGCGAGATCGGGCCCGGTTCCGTGCTACGGGATTCCTGGGTGGGCGACCGTTGCCGGGTCACCTCCTCCATGCTGGAAGAAGCGACTATGGAAGAAGGCTCGAATATTGGCCCCTTCAGCCACCTGCGGCCCGGAGCGTATTTAGAGTCGGGGGTTCACATCGGAAACTTCGCTGAGGTAAAAGAAAGCCGATTGGCCCAAGGAACGTTGATGGGGCACTTTGGCTACGTTGGAGATGCTTCAATAGGCGCCAACGTGAACTTGGGCGCTGGCATCGTGACCTGCAATTATGATGGCCGGGACAAGCACCAGACGAACATCGGCGCCGGTGCGTTTGTGGGTTGCGATACCATGCTGGTGGCCCCGGTCACCGTCGGAGCCGAGGCGGTCACTGGGGCTGGTTCGGTTATCACAAAGGACGTGCCGCCAGGTAGACTGGCAGTTGGTGTACCTGCTAGAATAGTAGATAAGAGTTCAGGCGAAAGCTGATCTTTCTGAGTCTCTGCCAACTCAGAAATTCCGACCAGGAGTAGTATTCAAGTACCCCTCGGTGCCTCTTGGGGCTTACGAGGGCAAAGGTTTTGGATACAGACGCCTTACCACCAGCACTAGTTTTCGGTATATCCTTCTTTCTCTTCGCATGCCTCAGCTTGGCCCACAACTTTGTCACCGCCAACAACTCCACTTTCGGCAATAGCTCGGACCGCAGCGATAACCCGACAGCCATCCGTTTTAGGACTATCATCCCATGGCTCAAATATGCTTGCATAATTGCGGTCGCCATCTCGGGTTTAGCACTTTTGCACAGCGTTTGGACTGACCGTTGGTGGCCAGCCTCGTTGCTGGCCCTGGGTTTATTAGTATTTCTTGTCGTAATTGACCAGGCCCTGAACTGGGCTGCGGAGTCGCGTCCGAATTGGCTGAAACCGCTGTTGCGGCCACCCAATGGGAGATCTGGACAAAACGGAGCAGTGGGTAGGAACGGCGCAAGTGAGGACGGAGAGCACGGGACTACCTCCGAGCTCGGGTTGTTGGAACGCCCCCAACCTGAGATCACCGATGCAGAGCTTAGCAGCCTGGACCAACGAGACCGGGAAATGCTGCGATCAATTCTTCGTCTGGACGTCACCACGGCACGGGAAATTATGACACCCAGGCTGGACATGATAGCGGTGGATGGCGATTCTACCCTGGCTGAAGTCTCGGACGTTCTGGTCAAATGCGGTCACAGCCGATTGCCGGTGTACGAGGAAACAATCGACCGAATACTGGGCGTCCTTCACGCAAGAGAGGTTTTGGAGGCATTATCTCGGCACAGCAGGGATGAAAACATTCGGGAGTTGGTCCGGCCAGCATTTATTATTCCTGAGTCTAAGCGCCTGGACGACCTTCTAGAAGAGCTACAGGACCGGGGTGTGCAGATGGCCATTGTTGTCGACGAATACGGGGGCACCGAAGGCCTTGTCACCATGGAAGATGTGCTGGAAGAGATAGTTGGTGAGATCGAAGATGAGTTCTCGCGGACTCGTGAATCACTGATCAACAGGCTGCCAGACGGCGCGGTATTAGTGGATGCTGGTATCACCACTGAAGACGTTGAGGCATTGTTCGGCACGCGGATCGAGACCTCCGACGTGGACACGGTGGGAGGATTGGTTTACCACAGCCTGGGCAAAATTCCCCAGGCTGGCGATGTGGTTGTCACCGACCGCCTTCGAATCGAGGTCATATCTATCTTGGGTCGCCGCCTTCGCAAACTCAAGATCAACCTTGTCGATAGCAACGGCACGGACCAATAGCAGAAGCCTGTAGTCCGCCCTTTCAGCTTTTCCACAATATTGGTCTACGGTCACACCAGCCTACCAGTCGTTTTTCCGGGGCACGCCTGAATACACGTTTCGTCGCAGCCCCAAGAATCCCTAGGCACTGTCCTTCTTTGACGTGACGCCTAGTTTCTTCTGTGCCGAGGGTCAGTCGGTGCCAAGGGTCAGTCGGTTGGCCCGCCACTGGGTTTGAGTACATAAAAATGGTATACTTTATGTTCGGCAAGCTGCGCCCAAAATTATTGGCATTATTGAAGTGGAACAGGTAATTATTGGTTTGCATCAGTATAAATCGATCTCCATATTCGGAGCTTGGCGTCAGGTTACCAGGATCCGCAGTGCGAGTCCGCACGGTACAGTGCTGGTTTGAGCAGAGTAGACGTTTAATATGACCGTTGTAGACGACATAAAGGGCCGTCTGGACATTTTGGAGGTTGTCTCCCAGCACGTACCGCTGCAGAAATCAGGGCGGAGCTACAAAGCCAACTGTCCGTTCCACCAAGAAAAAACGCCTTCGTTCCACGTATTCCCCGACCGGCAGTCCTGGCGGTGTTTCGGGGCATGCGCCACGGGCGGGGATATTTTCTCTTTTGTAATGCGGGCGGAGAACCTAGAATTCGGTGATGCCTTGAAACGGCTATCCGAGCAATCGGGTGTTCCCCTCCCCAGCCGCCAGGGACGATCCCAGCAGCAAGCATCGCTAGAAATAAACGAGGCCGCCAGAGAGTATTTCCAGCGGATGCTGGCTTCGGCCCAAGGCGCGGAGGCAAGGGCTTATCTGGAACGCCGTGGCTTGACCAGAAGTGTGATTGAATCATTCGAGTTAGGGTTTAGCCCTCAGGACGGTGAGTCCCTAAAAAGAGCCTTGGTCGACCAGAAGCACACGGTGCAAGAATTGGCCCAAGCCGGCTTGGTGCATGTAAATGAAAGTGGATGGGCCCGGGACCTGTTTCGCGGGCGATTGATGTTTCCAATCCGAAATAACTCGGGGGAGTTGACCGGGTTTGGAGGACGGGCCTTAAAAGACGCCACTCCAAAATACCTGAATACTCCCCGAACTCCAGCGTTCGACAAAGGCCGGATATTGTACGGTTTGCACCTGGCCAAGAAACAGGCCAACGAAAAAGGCTTGGTGGTGGTAGAAGGCTATATGGACGTGATTGCCGCCCACCAGCACGGGTATGACAACGCAGTCGCGTCCATGGGGACGGCCCTTACCGAATACCAAGTGGACGCCATTCGTAGGCTGACATCCAAAATAGTTATGGCCTTGGATGCGGATGCCGCTGGCCAGCAGGCGACTCTTCGCAGTCTCGAATCATCATGGCGCGTGTTCCAAACTTCGGTGGCGGGCCGGTCCAATGGCACTACCATATTCCAGCAACAAACGGTTTTGGAACTAAAGGTCGCTGTCTTGCCATCGGGGAAAGACCCGGACGATTTAATCCGCGCCTCTTCCGGAGATTGGTCGCACTTAATTGAAAATGCGACGCCGTTCCTAGACTATCTGTTGTCCGCCCTATCGGCCCAATTGGACACATCTACCCCTCAAGGAAAGGCAAAACTAGTCGACGTGATGTTCCCGCTGATAGCGGCGGTGCCGGAACCGACCCAACAAGACCAGTACTTCCAGTCTTTGGCCGCTCATCTGGGAGTGACCCAGGAAACTCTCAAGGCGACCATTGGCCGCCCGTTACCCGTGAGGCAAACCCGAGGCCCGAGGTCCCAAGGTCAGTCGCCGGCTCAGTCGCAACGCCGTGGTGCGACGGCGTCTCCCTTCGCCAAAATGGACCGGGACCCTCTGGAAGACTTTTGTTTGGCATTGCTGTTACAAAACAGGGAGTTGAAAAAACAATTGGAGGACATCAGGCCAGAGTATTTTCGCCGGCTGGAAAACCGGGAGATATTTAGCCAGTTGGCTCGGGCGACTGGCGCGGAAGCGGATGAGCCCGAGACCGGTTCCCCTAATTCTATACAAAATCATCTGGAACTGGACGAGGAGCTTAGCGAGCATGTGGGTACATTAGCCAGTAAATCGCTTCCCGCCATGGATCAACGAGGCGTGCTAAGCGCATTGCGGGATGTAATTCGCCGGTTGGAGGAACGCCACCTTCGGGAGCTAAAAGCAGAAGAAGAGATCAGGTTCACCGATTCGCCTTCGGAACTGCTTGAGGATGTCCACCAAGGGATTTTGGAAGTTAACGAGCGGTTACGACAAAATCAAGGCAGAAGAAACTCTTTGAACCAAGACGCATCGATTTTGCATTAACCGGCATCAGACACTGGCCGGACCTGTACTGACTGGACCTGGCACTACAAAATTAATACCGACCCAATAAGCGCAAGAGGTTATATACGAATGGTACGACGCAGCAATCGCAGCGAGCTAAACCCGGAAGATTTCGTAGAGACTAACGGGGAATCCGACGGACCGGACAAACTGATGGAAATCATCCGGGGCGTCAACGAGTCTGGGGATGACGACTCTCCGGGAGAATCCAACGGGCAGCCTTCCTCGGATTTACGGGTAGAGCAGGCCGACGATCAATGGGATGCCGTCTCGACCGAGGAAAAGTCGACCGATGCTACTCCGGAAACTGGGGAAGAAACAGAGAACGAAGAGCCGGATTGGGAACCCGAGACCGATTCCATGGAAGTGCTCGACGACCCGGTTCGGATGTACCTGAGGGAGATCGGACGGGTGCGATTGCTGACCTCCATCGATGAACGGACCTTGGCCCGGAAGATTGAAGGCGGTAAACACCTGCAAGGGTTACAGAAGGAGTTTAACGGTCTGGAAGGCCGACAGCCCAAATCTTGGGAAGTTACCCTAGCTCTCTTTCGCCGAATGGTGAATGCTTCTCCTCTGGTGGAAGCCTTGGGCGAACAACTGGGATTGCCGGGCAGCTTGACCTTGTCCCAAGTGACCGACCACAACAAGTTGCGCTCGGCCATAGACGCTGAGGTTTCCTTGGACCTTTTGGCCGCCGTTGGGGAGACCCTGGATGAAACTCCCGAGAGTATTTACGCTCAGGTAATCAACCTTTCCTTGAGTTCTTGGCTGTTGCCCCCCGACGCCATTGACGTGCTGGAGGATTGCACGCTGAATGAATTGGACGCAACCCTAAACCAAGCGCACTGTGATGAAGATTTACAGCAATTGGAGCCCCTGTTCCGCGCCTACTTCCGGCGAATTGACGCCGAGGCTGATCGCGCGCAGGCCCGATTGACCGAAGCCAATTTGAGGCTGGTGGTCAGCGTGGCCAAGAAGTACATTGGTAGGGGCATGGCCCTTTTGGACATGATACAAGAAGGCAACATCGGCTTGATACGGGCCGTGGAGAAGTTCGACTATCGCAAGGGTTACAAGTTCAGCACTTATGCCACATGGTGGATTCGCCAAGCCATCACGAGGGCCATTGCCGACCAAGCCCGGACCATCCGCATTCCGGTTCACATGGTTGAAACCATCAACAAACTGATGCGCCAGCACCGCAGGCTGCTACAGGAGTACGGTCGCGAGCCCACCGCCGAAGAGATTGGTCTGGCAATGGAAATCGGACCCGAAAAAGTTGAGGAGATTCTCAAAATCTCTCAAGAGCCGGTCTCGTTGGAGACACCCATCGGCGAGGAGGAAGACTCCCACCTAGGAGATTTCATTGAAGACCGCAATGCGCAAGCCCCGGCCGATGCTGCCTCGTTCCAGTTGCTGAAAGAACAGGTCGACGAGGTGCTGCATACTCTTACCGACCGGGAGGCCAGGGTACTTCAACTCCGGTTTGGCCTGGAAGACGGGCGCAGCCGGACGTTGGAAGAGGTTGGGCGCGACTTTGGAGTTACCAGGGAGCGGATCCGCCAGATTGAGGCCAAGGCGCTTCGAAAGTTGCGCCATCCCACCAGGTCACGCAAGCTCAAAGACTTCTTAGAGTAGTAGATTTTTCGTCTTTGAATTCAAAACGGCGCTGCCCATTCACCGTAGATGGGTAGCGCCGACAATTAGGCTTGCACGACCGTGGACCCGTCCGCAAACTCCTCATTCGGTGCGCCGGAATTCCTTGTTTCTGGCAAAACGCTGGTGATAAACTAGCCCTGAATCCAAATAGGGAGGGGGAAACGTGGGAGAACAGGACCACCCCAAATGCTTAAAGTGCGAAATAGGGCAACTTGTGCCGTTATCCGACTACGGGGGACAGGGCGCTGCCGTCCATTACAAGGCATGGGTGTGCATCAACCCCGCATGCGGGTTCAACCTCAAAATCCGCAATGGTGACATCTATTTGAATGAGCCCATAACCCCGGGCGGAATGAACACTCCAAGGGCGCGTTAATTCTACGAAAAAATCCCTATCTTCGACGCCCAACGCAATCCACTCAGACCAACTGGTTGGACAACCTTCCGGTGCCAGCCTCACTTATTAACCTCTATTCTTCTAAAGGTGGGCGGTGAAGGTGCGGTGGGGGATCAACCTCAGAAGTAATTATTCAGAGACTGCCTTCGTCCTTCTTTACATGTCTCTTGTTAGTTATGGAAGTACGGTGGTAGCTATGAGAAGGAGGTGAAATGGAGGCTGGATACGATTACTTATTGCTCCGCGGACGACTGCAGCGGAAATTCTTCGGATACTCCGGAATTATTATATTAGTCTTTGGCGCATTGCTGCTGGCTACCGGTGGAGCTTACTACGGGTATGCGGCCAAGGCCCGGGCCGATTTGGCAGACTTGAACGTCACCATTCCCGGCGCTTCGATGGTCCAAAACCTGGCTCAAAACCGAGTTCAAGCTCCAGTTACGACCACCACCGATAACTTCAGTGACAGTCGCCCCAGTGCTCAAAAAGCCGTCAGCGCTTCATCTGGCCAGCTTAACGAGCCGATCAACGCACTGGGTTCAGCCAAGGTACTACCGAGCTTGTCCAGCGTGGCCATCAACGCCAAGCAGCTATATCCGGGGGAGGCACTGAGCGCTGCCTCCTGGAGCAATCCTTGGTCTTTCGAGCCTCTGGCCTACCGCGCGAAAGTGCTGCTTCAAGGGTTTTCTCCCATTGAACCCGGAGCGATTCAGCCCACCGGGGCCTTGGGCGCCGCCACCAGAATCATTATGCCTTCAATTGGCATTGACTCCACTATCGGTGAATTGGAGATTTTTAACCTTGGGAATAGCCGGGCTTACGAGACACCAGACCGTATCGTGGGCCACATTCCCGAAACCGCCAATGCCGGCGAAGCGGGGAGCTCTTGGTTCTTCGGGCATACCGAAAGCCCAACATTGGGAGAGGGATCTGTCTTCTTTAATCTGCAACAAGTGCCGGGGAAATTGCGGAACGGCGAAGAGGTTTTCATCATCACGGAGACCGGTCAAACTCAGTATCTGTACCGCGTCACGTCGTCTCAAGTCGTTCATCAAGACGACATGGCCCTATACGAAACCGGTCAGGCAACAATCCACCTGGTGTCGTGCGTCCCCCGATTGGTATACGACCACCGGTTGATCGTAACGGGCGAGTTGGTCGCCAAGAAGACACCGTCATAAAGACAGGTACTTCTGTATGCAAAAAGAGGCGGGGAATTGAACCCGCTTCTTTTTGTTTAGAGGCTCGAATAACGATCTAAGTTAATTGGCGGTCCAACTCCCTTTTTTGTTGCACTGTCTGTGCCAGATGGTTCGTGACCACAGCCTCCAGCCGGGCTTCGGCCATCGCTCCCATGTCGTAGTGAAAATCCGAATCCCAGGCCAACACTCGATGACCTCGATTGCGAAATTTACGGTGTATGTTTTCGTTATAAGTGTCATTGGCGGGGTCATACCATTGGGCTTGCACCAAGGGGCTGAACCACCTTGACCTGATGGGATAAGGATGACGCTTAGACCATATGTAGCCCCGGGATATTCGCGGCTCCATTCGTCTCAGGTGATAGAGGGCCACAGGATTGAAGCTGGCAACCAGAGTACTGTCCCAGCGTTGGTGGCGTCTTATCGTTTCGGCTACCAGATAAGCTATTAGCTTCATTCCGCTGATGATTACTTTCATTTCCACGTTGATCAGGAGATCTCTCGGCAGCAACTCGAACACCTCGTCCAAAGTCGGGGCGCCTTGGCCTTTGAACGCCGGACCAAACCATGACCCGACATCCAGAGAACGCACATCGGAATAAGTGGCAGCATCGACCCGGCCCGTGCCATTGCTGGTACGACCCAAACGGTGGTCGTGAAATACCACAAGTTGGCGGTCCCTGGTCAGCCTTACGTCCAACTCCACGCCGTCGGCCCCAGCGGCCATGGCATTGGTAAACGCTGGCAACGTGTTTTCGGGTGCGGTGGAAACGTCGCCGCGGTGAGCTATCACCAAGGGCAGAGACAGGGAGCCTGCCTCTATGTCCCAGGATGTGGCAGCGCGTTTTATATCTGAAGGCAATTTATTCGTCGCCGAACGGGGGATTTACGGGCCGGTCTGGTCGATTCAATTTCTCGTGTGGTGGCCAGCACATCTCAGTTAACTATCCGTTTGGGCGTCTGTCAAGCCAGCGCATCAAAAAGTATTCCCGTCTGGAATGCTAGTAGAATAGACCGGTCCGCTCAAAGACCGAAGTCTGCATGGTCTCAGTCTTGTTACCAGCAACCAAATATACCGGAGGCCTTAATCGTTGGAACCCCGGCCCACCACATGCGGACCGTTACCCGCCGTTCTGCAAAACCGGCAGTTTCGGCTGCTTTGGTATGTTGGGACGCTAGCCGAGACAGCGCGGTGGATGGAGTTATTGGTCATCAGCTGGCTGGTGCTTCAAGCCACTGAATCTCCTTTTCAACTGGGTTTGGTGTTGGTATTCAACAATCTGCCCAGACCCTTCCTTTCACTGTTCACCGGTTGGATCGCGGACCGCGCCAGCCGCCACTTGATGCTCATCGTATCCCAGACTTCAAACATGTTCACGGCTGTGGCCCTGTTGACTCTAATAATATTGGGTGCGATCGAGCCGTGGCATGTCTTTGTGGCAGCTTTCATCATGGGCGTTAGCAGGTCGCTTGAAGACCCGTCACGACGGACCGCCATCTTGGACGCTGTTGGGGAAACGCGCTTGGTCAACGCCACGTCGTTGGAAGTTATTAGCAACACAGCAGGCAAGGTGGTCGGCCCATTGGTTGGTGGAATAGTAATCGACTCGATGGGATTTACCGGGTCTTATGGGATATTGCTGGGCATTCATCTATGCAATCTGACATTACTGGTGACCCGGGTAAGAATCCCCAACGTGGTCCAGAGTTCTGTGAGTGAGCCAATGTGGACGGGGCTTGGCAGCACATTAAAATATGCCCTCCACAGTCCGACGTTGGTAGGACTTTTCTACGTGACGGTGGTGATGAATGCGATGGCGTTCCCGGTAAGGCAGTTCATACCCGTCATCGGACAAGACCATCTGCACGTCGGCGCAACGCTGGTAGGATTGTTGGTGGCGTCTGAAGGGATCGGTCAACTGGCCGGAGCCGGAGTGATGGCCATGACCCGAAACTTCCAATATCTGGGCCGGGTATTGGTTTTCGGTTCGATCGGCGTCCTTGCCATGACATTGTCATTTCCTTGGTTGCCTTGGTACGGATTGGCCCTAGTTGCCCTGATCATGGGCGGGCTTGGCCAAGCCGGTTTTAGCACAATGCAAAGTACCATAGCTATGCTTTCCGCACCCCAGGAGATGCGCGGGAGAATGATGGGTCTCCTTAGCGTATTCATCGGGGCTGGCACCCCGTTGGGAACGCTGGAAATGGGAGCGATCGCCGCAGTGAGCACACAGTGGGCGATTTCGGCCAATGCGCTCGCCGGGTTGGCCCTGTTGTTGCCGTTGGTCTTCCTGTCCCCGCTGGTAAAACGGCCCGTTACTCGGCAGGAGGCGGTCACCAGCCTTTGATGCTAGAAGCTGCCAACCCTGCCAAGTTTTGCTAGCTTGTGCCTGGCAACCGGAAGGGTTATATTCTGAGTGCGCTTCAGCTTTGCCAGACCGTTCTGCGGGACCGGTTCGCGGGACCGGTTCGCGGGATCGCTTCACGGAACTGCTTCACGGAACTGCCTCAGGGCCGGGCGCGGGCGTAGGAACCAAAACTGGAGGGTATATGCCGAGAATCGTCGACTGGCCAGCGCGTATGAGGGAAGTGGCGGAGTTTGTCGGCTTGGGCCCAGCCGAGTTGGCGGTCATCAGGGCCACCGCGCCGGTGGTTTTGGAGCATGGAGAAGAGTTGACCGCTGCGGTATACGATCATTTCCTGAAGTTCACCGACTCCCGGAGGTTTTTCTTGGCGGAAGACGGAGAAGTAGACGAACCAAAGTTGGAGCGTCGAAAGCACAGCTTATTGCGCTGGCTAAAGGGTTCTATCGACTTCAAACTGGATGAGGACTACCCGATCAGGGTGTTAGCGACGGGCATTGTCCACAGTCACCCTCCCCTCCACAGGGCCCATTTAGGATCTATTCCCAGCCGCTACATGGTAGCTACGATCTCCTATATCCAAACGGCCCTCAACGATATTTTCTTCAAGGAATACGACACCGCCGAAGAAGCCGATAGGGCATCGGTCGCTTGGAGCAAGCTTCTAATGGTGCAACTTGACGTTCTGCTGGCTGGTTATATGAACGACACACCTACGGAACCAGAGATTCCGGAAGCCGAGGTCCCTAAGGCCGAAATTACCGAATCCGAAAATAACGTTGCCGGAAACAGGGTCGGCGCAAAAACAGTCGAAACAATCAATTAAAATACCCGGTAAAATACCCGGCGGTCGGCCTGTGCATAGGGTAAGAAAATAAATGTTTGCGCGTAGAAAAGCCTGCTGGGGAATCACGATTTTAAGAAATCAGGAGTTGGAATATGGCCAAAGTACTGGTAATTCAAGGCTCGGGCATGAACATGCGAGGCAAGTCTCAGGTAGAGATATTTGGCCCCACCACCCTCGAAGAGATCAACGAACAGATCGTCGGCTTTGCCGAAGGGTTGGGGATTGATGTGGAGCTATTTCACTCCAATATAGAGGGTGAAGTCGTCAATGCACTTTACGACGCCCATGACCGGGGCTTCGATGCTGCATTGATCAATCCCGCAGGTTACACCACGGGCGGCGGTCCCCTGCGGGGCGCCATAGGTCAGGTCGGATACCCAGTCATCGAAGTTCACGCCTCAAACCCTACGGCGAGAGGGACGGTTTCAAATATTCTGCCCGTTTGCAAAGGCTCAGTCTACGGTTTCGGAGTCTACGGCTACCGCTTGGCTCTCGAGGCCGTAAAAAACATGACCGGGTAAAACATGGCTGGGTAATAACATGGCCTGGTACGTGGGATACCGCAGCTAGTCGCGACTTCGGCGACATTAAGGCTGGCGCAGACCCGCTCGGCAAAATGCAAGTGGCCCCTGGATTACGGTCATTTACCGAAGCGCAGAGGATGTCTAGAGGATATCGAAGGGCGCAAGGTGACACCCCTTCTCAGTCTCCCCCTTCGTAAGGGGGAGAAGGCCGATAAAAACCTCGTGGCATCGAGAAAATATCGGTTGAGGGTATTGAGTTGCTACTAAGAAACGGGATGGGATACCGCTACCCCGATCACTCACACCGGAGGCATCGGCTTTGACCAAATACCTCGTCATGCACTCCGGGATTAGTAATCAAATAGTCCACAACGGCACGAAAGACTTTACTTTCGTCCCGGATATTGTATTTGTCTTTGGCGCTGCGCATGAACGCCATTTGGTCCGGCTGTAAGTTAATTTCGTAGACCTGCTTTTCACCTGCCATGGATGATCTCCTCCTCTAGCAAAATCCTCCACCAACTCGAGTGTGAATGCGCAGGCACAGATGCTTACAAGCTATGCGCGATTCAACGCTGACATTAGTAAAGGTTCATAGAACGGTCGCTCGTCCGCAAGCGTTTTGGTCGGTCCCCGTACTAGGACTGGGTTGGTCTTCGCTGCTTCGATTATATCTATCTGGTCATTCCCAACAAATGCGGGCACACTACTGTATACCAGCTATTGTTTAGAGGCAGGCGTCCCGCACGGCTTGGGAGATCGCCGATAACCTGGCAGTATTCGAGTGCTCGGCCCGAAATCCGTTGGTGATGAATCCTACGGCAAGGCCTAATTCCGGGTCGGCCCATCCAACTGAAGTGCCCGCTCCGGCATGGCCGAATGTGCGGTCGTCCATCTTGTCAGGCGAGCCCATGCGACCGTCTGCCAGGGAAAGGCCCAGGGAGCGACGCACGGGTCGTTCCAATGTGTGGTCCATCCCTTCAACCTGAAGCTTGGTAACCTCTTCTACGGTCTCCTGTTTAAGAACGCGGGTACCGTCCAGCGTGCCGCCGCCAATCATCATAGCGTAGAACCGGGAGAGGTCACGGGCCGTGGCTATGCCACCACCGGCGGGTTGCACCGCAAGATGCACCTCTGGCCTATTGTAGGTAGTCACCATGGTCATACGGTCGCAGTCTTCCATGGCATGCTCTCTGGATACCCTACTTTCCAATTCACCCGGCAACCCTACGTACGTATCCGCCATTCCCAGCGGCCCAGTGATCTCTTCTTGAAAGAACTGGCGAAACGGCCTGCCGTCGATGCGCCGGACCAACTCCGCGATCACCCAACCGAAGTTGCGTGGATGGTAGGCAATTAACTTGCCGGGCTCGAATATTGGCTTGACCTTCTCAAGGGTGTTGACCACAAAGTCCCAGTCATGCCACTTGTCCCAAGTCAACTCGGTGGGGGTGTCTGGAAACCCTCCTTGGTGGGTCAAGATGTGGCGGATGGTAATCTGTTCTTTGCCGTTTTGCCCAAATTCAGGCCAGTGGCCGGACACCAGATCGTCCCAGCCTAGCTTGCCCTGCTCCCATAGAATGTGCAGGCAAGCAGCCGCCAGGGGTTTGGTTGAGGAATAAAGGACAAACATGGTGTCGTTTTCGACTGGTTTGCCCGCTTGTTGGTCGGCCATCCCACCGTATAGATCAAGAACCTGTTTGCCGTTTCGGTACACTCCAAGGGCGGCCCCAGGATGGACTCCGGTTTCAATCTGATTACGAAAAAGCTCTTCAACGTGTTGAAGGGCCTTTGGGTCCATCTGGACCGCATCTGCTGCCACGACCATGTAAATTCTCCTAATTCTTGATCCCTACTCGAACGTATTGATATTTCGCTAACAAAGCGCAATCCCGGATAGCCAGCTAGTCTTGGGCATCCCGGCGCAAACTAGAAACTAGCCAACGACAAGATCGGACTAATTGCCTGGAAACCTCTACCCAATACGTACAACGGTGAAGACTTACTACGAGCCATATTTGGCGATTGATGCTATTCCAGAAATCGGCAATCTTGCTCTATAAGTGTTATGTAAAGCCCATTGCCACCGGGTATTTACGGTTACTCGTAGGGCTGCAAGGGTATCTCATGGAGTGCGGGAACAACTTCACGGCCCAGCAACTCTACCGAGCGCATCACGTTCTTGTGAGGAATGTCGCCATCGCTACCGATGAGGATAAGGTAACCAGGGCTTAGCTGCTCTATGGTTGAGGCCAATTTTTTAGTCACCGTTTCAGGGCTGCCCACCACGATGGCATTCACTTCTTGGAGCCGCTCATAGGTCATGGGCGGACCGCCACCGCCGCCAGCCCTGCGGGCCATCATCGAACTTGCCACCCGGGACTGATAGCCCGGTGGGTCCGTGTGTTCCACTGGCCCTCTCATACGGTGGCTTTGCGTCCACATGAACTTGCGGCCCAGTTCTTGAGCTTCTTCGTCGGTGTCCGCGACCAACGCCCTCATTTGATAGCCAAAGTGCTCGGGGCCAGGTTTGAAGCCGACCTCACGGGCAGTGTCGATGTACACCTGTTTAAGTTCCGTGGTCAGTTCTATCAAGGCGCCCAGATTCATGTAGGAATACTGGTGCTTGGCCGCCCATATAACGCTTTCCGGGCTGCTTCCGCCAGGAAACCAGACCCTAGGGTGGGGTTTCTGCATGGGCAGGACCCAAGGATTCACCGCTCGATACTGGTAATACTTTCCCTCGAACCGAAATGGCCCTGGTGTCGTCCAACACTTAATAATCAGATCGTGGGCTTCCTCGAACCGCTCCCTGTTTTCGGTTGGGTCTATACCGGCCATCAAGGTTTCTACTGCTCCACCCCGGACGAATCCCGATATTAGCCGGCCGCCGGAATAACAGTCCAGCATGGCCAGCTCCTCGGCCATTCTTATCGGATCATTTATGGGAATAATGTTCCCCAGGATGGCGATTTGCACTCGACGGGTGACTTTGCTGATCACGGCGGCGTCGATGTTGGCCGATGGCTTCATGTTCCAGTAGGAGGCATGATGCTCATTGGTCATAATGCCGTCTAGGCCAACCTCATCAGCCCAGGCGTACAACTCGTGGTACTGGTTGTACAACACGTGAGCCTTTTCCGGGTCGAAAAAGGTGTTTGGGAAGTCCAAACGCCCCGAAGGATAATTGCTCAGATCGTCATCGGTGACATGGGAATAGGGTTGCTGGGAGTGGAAAAATACTTGAACTTGGTCCATGGCAAACCTCCTTTCCTGAGTCTAAGAGTCAAGCGCAAGCTGCGGGTCGGAGTGGAAATTGATTAACAACTTAGCCTAATCAATCTCTATGCCAATAGGGCAATGGTCGGACCCCATTACATCGGCCAAAATAAAACTAGTCTTCAAGCGAGGACTGAAAGCTTCGTTAACGAAGAAGTAGTCGATCCTCCAGCCCACATTACGGTCACGAGCCCGGGTAATCATGTCCCAATAGGTGTATTGGTCCGGCTCTTGGCTGAACATTCGAAGAGTATCTAAGTAGCCATGGTCCAATAGCTTGTCAATCCAAGCCCGCTCTTCGGGCAGAAACCCCGACGTGGCTTCGTTGGCCTTCGGTCGGGCTAGATCTATTTCTTTATGGGCGGTGTTCACGTCGCCGCATATTACAACGTTCTTCCCGCTCTCTTTGATACCGTCGACATATTCAAGGAAGTCGTGGTAGAACTCCATTTTATATTTTAGTCGCTCAGCGGAGGACTTCCCGTTGGGAAAGTAGACGTTTAGCAGAACGAATTGGCCAAAATCTACGGACAACACGCGGCCTTCTTTAGAAAACGACTCAACTAGGAAGGTCGAAGTGACCGCTTCGGGCTTAGTTTTGGTGAAAACTGCGACGCCGCTGTATCCCTTCTTTTCGGCGGAGACGAAATAAGAGTGGTAGCCAGGGATTTCTTTCAACGCACCAGGCAACTGGTCTTCCGAGGCTTTGGTCTCTTGGACGCACATGATATCCGGACTTTCCGTGTTCAACCAATCGAGAAACCCTTTCTTGTGGGCAGCCCTGATGCCATTGACGTTCCAAGATATTATGCGCAATACGCTCACCTCCCTCCACGGCGTTTGAAGTAGCAGGCCAAACCTGGGTAAACTCGTCGGATTCTCCCTGTCGTATCATTGATCTCGATTTTATTGCTCCCTTATTGCTCTTAAGGTATAGCGCCAGGCAGTAGAATACCAGGCTACACACTTGATTCGCAACCTAACAGGCTCACCCCAGATCCACCGCCTAGCGCCCTTGGGCGGTTTCCGGCCGGGAAGTTATACCAACTCCGGATAAACAGTGCGTGGAGGGCGTATGTGGATGCAAGG
>MUCU01000004.1 GCA_002817055.1 SAR202 cluster bacterium Io17-Chloro-G7
ATTGCCAGTCCCTAATTGCCAGTCGCTAATTGCCAGTCCCTAATTGCCAGTCGCTAATTGCCAGTCGCTAATTGCCAGTCCCTAATTGCCAGTCCCTAATTGCCAGTCCCTAATTGCCAGTCAATGAGGAGAGGACTGCCGTTCGCAGCTAGCCGCCGACCCTGGGCGTATTGAACGCAAACTAACGCTTCAAGTGGGTTGCTGTTCGCTTGTCATATAATTTTGCGCGTTTCCATGTCCCTCAGCACGCTTACTGGTTGTCGCTCTATCAGCGTTAGGCGAAGCACCCTATCCCAAAATCACAACTCTTTTACGTGCGCTGGGACCAGGCATAACTTAGCAACTATCCAGTTGGCTTGGTTTGCGGCTTGGACTGTAACTCGGTCCGAAGCATTCCCGACGGCTTACGGTAGATGGCGTACCCGGAGTTATTCGTCCGGGTTGTTTGGGTCTTCGATAATTAACGACCAGATGCCGTCGGCATGCACGCCAATACCGTAAATTCCGGGAGCAATGTTGGATATGGCTGGATCTTCGCTCACGAGTATTGGTACGGTTGCGTCGAATGCCCCGTCTGTGTCAATGACCAACGGTGGCGTCGCTCCTCTGGCTTCGTGCAGCCTTACCTGGAAATGGCTGTCCCCATCGTGAGAAGCGCGAATCGTGTATTCACCTTCTTGCAGGCTCATCCAGCCTCCGCCGCCGTCACCCACACCACCGAACTCGATGGTAGGTTCTTTTCCGATGGTGGGAAAGTCTTGAAAAAGCCGGATTCGCCAAGGTCCTTCGGCGTCGACCTTTATAGTATGCCCGCCGCTCGAAAGACCTTCAGTATTATTACGGCTAACGCTGAAGAGGAAGTTTCCAAAATACTGACCATCCTCGTCGATAATGGCTTGTGAATCCTGGTCCTTAGTAGTGATCGTCACGTTGAACTTTCCATCCCCATCATGGTTGGCCATTAGTATCATTACACCTTTGGCCACGATAAATTGCTCAGTCTCCTGCGCTCCCTCCCCTTCGAATTCCACCGCTAGCGACGCCAAGGCCTCACCCAAAGTTATTGCGGGCAACCTGGGTGTCCCCGACGGGCCCTCGGACTCCGGAGTTTCCGCGCTGGCGGGCGTCTCCGTGGCGGTGAGGACCGTCGCCGGGGTTGTTGCCTTAGTTGTTGCTTCTGATGTTGCTTCTATGGCCTGCGCAACCGTAGGAGCGATTGTTGGGACCGACGTCGTTGTTGCATCTGCGCCGCAGGCTGCCAAGGCCAACAAAAGAAGTGCCGCCACAGCCACTGCCAAGATGGTGGGGAGTTTCGCCAATTTCATCTACTGTATCTCCGACATGTCTTGCAGGGCCAACGAAAATGCGCACAAGACTTTTTGTTTAACCATAGTGTATACGAACGATTGCACTTGTTGTACTTGTCTGAGACTAGCCTTCACCAACTGGCTGCGCGGAGCGGTGACCGACAGCCCAATAGGCACTAGCGGAGCGGTCGGAAAAACCCTCCTATGTCCTCGGCCAGCAGTTGGCGTTCCTCGACCGCAGCGAGGTGACATCCACTGGGCATCTCTGTCCAGCGTTGCACGTTGTGGGTACGCTCGGCGCATTCAAGGGGAGGACGGTACATCTCTTTGGGGAATTGGGCCACAGCCCAGGGGACGTACTATATCGGTCTAGTACAGGTGACCATGGTCTAGAAGAGCGGTTTAGCAAGCCACGCCTCACTTAAGGGTTCTCTCGTTTTGCTGGCATGTACGCTTTGCGTCCTGGCCTTTCTAGCCTTCCCTTTCTAGCCTTCCCTTTCTAGCCTTCAGTGAACACCCATCGCGCCAGCGGACCGAATTGGATCGTGTTTCTGTGGGATCGGTCATTCCGAGCGGAGCGAAGGATATTTGCGCCTGGGGAGACAGATTCTTGTGTCGATTCTCTCCTTAGAACGACGCCTATCAGGCGAGGCCCGTCACTGAAGGATGGTGGACGCCAGTTCGGACCCTAATCTATAATTTCGAGAAGAGATAAAGTCGGGTAAATCCAAATAAGGTATTAAGAGTTTATGGTTGTTTTTAGACCGTTTCGGGGGTGGCGTTACGACTCGGTCGTAGTGGGCGATCCGGCGTCGGTCCTTAGCCCGCCGTACGACATGATCTCCATAGACATGCAGGAGTCCCTCCGCCGCTTAAGTCCCTATAACGTCGTCCATTTGGAGGCAGGAGAAAGCCTGGATTGGTCTGCTCCGACGACGGGTCAATACACCCAAACCGCATCCCTTTTCGAGGACTGGATAGCCAAGGGTGCACTCAAAAGAGACGCCGAACCTTCGTTTTACTTGTTGCGGCAGCAGTTTCAGCACGGCGGCGGCGATTGGTCCCGCTTGGGAATAATCGGATGCGTTGGGCTGGAGCAGTACGAAGACCGAAAGGTGCTGCCCCATGAAAATACCGAGGCGCCAGCCATACGCGACCGGGTATCTTTAATGGAAGCCTGCGGGGCCAACTTCAGCCCCATCATGTCGGCTTATAGGGACGCCGAGGGCAGCTTGTCGTCCGTTTTTCAGCGAGCCATGGCAGAGACGCCGGTGGTCGACGTTCCGGACGGTATGGGTGGCCGCTCTACACTTTGGCGCATGGCCGATCCCGAGATGCTGAGCTCCATCACCCAGTTTTTTCACGAGAAGCCGGTGTTTTTAGCCGACGGTCACCACCGGTACGATGCGGCTCTGCAGTACCAACGCAAGAAAAACCAGGAGACGACTAGCCAGGGGGCGATTGATTACAGTTCTGCTCGAGACAGGGGCGCCCAAGCCCACGACTTCGTGTTGATGACAATGATAGGTTTCGAAGACCCCGGTCTTCTGGTGCTGCCATACCACCGGGTGTTGGGTGGATTGTCCGAAGGTCAGTTGGCCCAATTCCAAGATGCGCTTTTCGAAATCTTCGAAGCGAACCCGTTCTCTTCGGAAGGGGATCAAAGTGCCGACAGTCTAGTGGCTCAGGTAGCGGAAAAAGGCACGGAAGGCCATTCCTTGGGGGTAGTTGGACCTGCGTTGTTGGGGCCGAAATTCCACGGTCCCCAGTTGCTAACACTGAGAGACGGCGTCGACTGGCGCAAATGGGGCAGCCTGGCGGTATCGGAAGCTTGGATACTTGAAGAACGAGTGCTGAAGCCAGTCTTGGGCGAGGCGACGCTGGATCACTTGGGCTATAGCCACGACCACCAAGAAGCAGTGGAACAAGTGGCCGACGGGACCAATCAAGGGGCGTTTTTACTCAAGCCTTTTCCCATGACCGAGTTCCAAGAGATAGTAGGCCAAGGTCAAAAGTTGCCCAGAAAATCAACCTTCTTTTATCCCAAGCTGCCCACCGGCATGGTTATTAACCAACTGGGCGGGGTGCTATAGAAGCAAAGTTGCAGCAGTAAGAAAGGATCCCCTTTAAACAAAGGTTCGCCCTGGGGCTGTCGAATCATTCCTACTCAGATGGACCCTTCGGCAGGCTCAGGGCGAACGGTTTATTGCCACGGAAGTTAATTGTTAATTACGTTGAGCGGTTAATCTCCACTAATACCGGACGCTACCGAATGTTCAACTGCTTAAATGGCTTTAAGCCTTGGGCTGGATTAAGACCCGGGTAGTGCCGTCGGTGTCCTTGCGCTGGGTAATTAGGTGATGGCCCGCATTTTCCGCCCACACGATTACGTCGTAAATATTCAATGCGTCGGCCAATATGGCTTCGACGAAGGAGTGGTTATCGGCGGTCATCTGTTGGCTCAGGGCCGCGATCACACCGGCGCAACTCTTGCCACGTCCGTCTATGATCACCCAACCGCCGCCGTTGCCGTTTATGGTCGCACCGTTGCCGTTCCCACCGTTGGTCAGCCCGCTGATTGAATCGAACGGCAGTCCGCTATGGACATTCACCTCGCCGCTCTTGCGCAGGTCCAACTCCCGCTTGAAATTGGCTACGGCTTCCCAAGCCACGGATCGGTCACGTTCTCCATTGCCGCAGACCGCTCCCCTAACGCCCACAATGTCAGGGTTGATCCGGGCAAGCTCGTCCAAGTCATTAATCCGCAGGTGGCCCGACAATGAAGTGCTCATCCCCAGTTCTTTGCCTTGCAGGACGATCTCTTTAAGCTTGGTTTCGGGGATGAAATCAAACAGGTTGCGGCCATCTTTGGTCAGGGTATCAATAAGGAAACCGTCGCATTCGCCATCCTTGGCCAACTGGACCATCAACATTGGGTCCAAGCCACCATCATAAAGGACGTTGTCGGCAAACAGCGAGCCAATGAGCTTGGTGTTGAAACCTTCCATAGCCTGTCGTGCTTGGCGAAGGACGTCCACCGCCGTGTCGTAGTCGGAGACGCGAAAGCCCACTTTCACCGACGTAGCATCCAGAGCCGCTGCCGCATAGGCCGCCATGGCCACAGTGCCCGGTTGGTTGGGCACAACCCCTAAAGTCACGCTGACGTGCTTCTCGATCGGTATTATCGACCGCACATCTCGGACGATGGACGGGTGGCCGGAGCCGACCAAGGCCTCCTGCAGGTTCTTCACGTCCACCACATCTGCGCCGCCTTGTTCCGCCTCCAACGCCTCTTGCACGTTCTGAACGCTGACCATGAGCAGCATCCCGGAAAAGAAGCTGTTGTTGCCGGTCAACCAGGCTACCCTGGGATTGGGAGATGCCGCTATTGTGGGTACTACGACTGGGGGTTTGGGCTTCAGTGGCTCCAGCTCCCGTTTCAGGGTTGCTTTCTCCTCGGGTTCCAACTCGATCAATGGCGGTCTGACGTGTCCCCCGGCCATGCCCATAAGCTCGCCCCAATACTTGACCATGGGCACGGGAAGAGCGCCGTTGAACTTGGTTACGGTGCGCGTCCACCAAGTGTCGGAAAGCTCTTTGATTCTTCTGATGTGCTTCTCGTAGAACTGCTCGTCCAAATGCCCTTGGGTCGCCTTGTCGATGAACTGGACGTAATAGTTGGCTTCCGGAGTATCGAAGCGCCAGTCCGACGTGTTGGAGAACATAACCTGTTGATTGAACCCCAACTCTTTGCCCCTCCAGAATATCCACTCGTCGGGGGTGCTTATCACATGGTCACGGCCCAAAGACAGGTGCGCTTCTATGGAGAGTTGCTGGTTGAAACTAGCCTCTTTAACACCAACAACGTTCGGGATCTGGCAGAGGCGTTTTAGACCAAGGGCGCTCATTACGATGCCGAACTGGGGAGAGTTGTAGAACATGATGGCCAAGGATGTGTTGTCGGCCAACAACTTAACGTACTCGATGACCTGTTCTTCGGTCTTGGTCACGATGTATGGCGGCGCTACTATCAACACGTCGAAGCCAACCGACTGGGCATGCTGGGCCAAGGACAGCATCTCGGCGCCCGAGGAGTGGGTCACATGGGCGCCGGTGAGCCACCGGCCTTTGGACTCTTCGGCCAATACGTCCATTACACGGACGCGCTCGTCGTGGGTCAGGCTCCAGAACTCGCCCATTCCCCAAGTACATCCAGCCCCTTTCGTGCTGAGGCTAATGGTGTGATTTATGTTTCGCCGCAGACCCTCTTCATCGACGGTGTTCTCCGGGGTGAATGGAGTCATGAGGGTGGTCCACTGACCCTTTAAGGATTCTCTAGCCCATTCCTGGGCTTCGTTTTTAGTGTAGTGCGCCATGGTTCCTCCCCGTAGTTCGCTACCCGTGATTACGCTTTTTCGCCGTAAGACTTTATTTATCCATAGAGGGCAACGACTCCCATCAGGGGCCGTTGGCCGTGACTTGCTCGTTTTAGCCGTGCTTGTGTATGATGCAGCGTGCCCCGATCCCGCGCCTGGTTTCCAGCCCGTTACTGTTCGTCATCTCCGTACTGCGCTTTGAGGGACTCCACGACCGCCGGGTCCGCCAAGGTTGTTGTGTCGCCCAAGGCTCGGCCTTCGGCAACGTCCCGGAGCAGCCGCCGCATAATCTTGCCGCTGCGAGTCTTGGGCAACTCGGCGGTGAAGTAGATGTCGTCGGGACGGGCCATCGCGCCAATCTTGGTGGCAACGTGCCGCTTTAGCTCGGCGATGACCTCGTCGGAGGACGTTACGTTGTCCTTCAGCGTCACAAACCCCACGATTGCTTGACCCTTTATCTCGTCGGACCTGCCGATGCAGGCCGCTTCGGCAACCTTGGGGTTATCCACCAAGGCGCTCTCGACTTCCATAGTGCTGATACGGTGGGCCGAAACATTGATAACGTCGTCGACCCGGCCCAGAAGCCAGTAATTACCGTCTTCATCGATCTTTGCGCCGTCGGCGGTAAAGTAGGTATCTGGGTATCGGGACCAATACTGGTCAACGAAACGGTCATGGTCCCCATAAATCGTACGCAGCATGGCTGGCCAGGGTTTTTTAATAGTTAAGTAGCCGCCGCCGCCTGGTCCAACCGGGTTTCCGGCGTCATCCAAAACCTCGGCGACTACTCCGGGGAATGCCCGGGTGGCCGAGCCTGGTCTAAGAGTGGTAATGCCAGGCAGGGGCGCTATAAGTATCATGCCGGTCTCGGTCTGCCACCAAGTGTCCACAACCGGGCATTTCTCCAAGCCGATGTTCTTCCAATACCACATCCAGGCTTCGGGATTTATGGGTTCGCCCACGGTGCCCAATAGGCGGATCGACGTTAGATCGTGCCGCTGTGGGTACTCTTCGCCCCAGCGCATGAAGGTTCGGATGGCTGTGGGAGCGGTATATACGATGGATACGCCGTACTTGGCGACTATGGCCCAGAACCGGTCCCGGTCCGGATAGTCCGGGGAGCCCTCGTACATAATGGAAGTCGCGCCGTTGGCCAAGGGGCCGTAGACGATATAGCTATGACCGGTGACCCAACCGATGTCAGCGGTGCACCAGTAAACATCTTCTTCTTTTAGGTCGAAAACCCACTTTGCGGTGGCGTAAGTGCCCAGCAGATAGCCAGCGGTGGTGTGGACTATGCCCTTGGGTTTGCCGGTGGTCCCGCTGGTATAAAGCAGGTACAGCATGTCTTCGCTGTCCATGGGTTCGGGTTCGCAGTGCATGGGCTGGTCGGCTACCAAGTCGTGCCACCAGATGTCCCGGCCATCGACCATTTTGTCGTCGGCGCTGCCCGTGCGACGGACCACCACGACTTTCTCAACTGGAGTAGGTTCGTGAAGAGCGTCGTCGCTGTTCTGCTTGAGGGGAATGATAGCCCCACGCCTATAACCACCGTCGGCGGTGATCATTAGCTTGGACTGGGAGTCGTCGATCCGGTCCCATATGGATTCGGCGCTGAATCCGCCGAAGATTACGCTATGGGGTGCGCCAATGCGAGCGCAGGCCAGCATGGCGATGGGAAGCTCCGGGACCATTGGCAAGTAAATGGTAATCCGGTCGCCCTTTTTCACCCCCAAGCTTTTCAGTCCATTTGCGAACTTGCAAACTTCCCGGTAGAGGTCCCGGTAGGTGTAGACTTGACGGTCTCCCGGCTCGCCCTCCCAGATTATGGCAGCCTTATTGCGGCGGGCTGTTTTAAGGTGGCGGTCAACACAGTTATAGGAGACGTTTAACTTACCGCCCACGAACCATTTGGCGTTGGGCGGGTCCCAGTCCAGCACCGTATCCCACTTCTTAATCCAGTCCAGTTCCTCGGCGAATTTGGCCCAAAAGCCTTCCGGGTCACGAAGGGCTTCCTCGTAGACCTTGGGGTCGGCTATGTTGGCTTGGTTGCGGAACTCGTCCCCTGGCGGGAAGCTACGGTCTTCCTGCAGCAGTGCTTCGATTCCGCCAACGCTCTCAACCATATTTCCGTACCTCCAAGGCCCTTATGGGCACCCAAATTATACACGAGATTCTAGCCAATTCTTAGGGGAATTCCATTGGCGCCCATTGGCGCAACTTCAGTGAAATTTGTAACATAAGGCAGCCCGGATGTAAACGTCAGTCCTGACCTACACTGATTGAAGCCGGATTAAAGCCGGGAGATATTTTGGGCACAAAACGGCGTTGCATCCAGCGAATTTTCCTGCCCCGCCAGGCACTTATTTAGCCAGGCAAGACCTATATTAAGCAAGGCCTTTGGGCAACAAGGCCAACATTTGTTACGGCCTGATTTCAACCAGACCAACTGCCACCCAAGCATGGAGTACAATCAGCAACTGTGACGACGCCAGGCGAACAAGATTGGATAAGACCCGCCGATAGCGGCCCGGCAGTGAATGTGACGCCAGCGGACACCGACACCGACACCGGCTCGGTGGACCTTATGGCAGCGGTGGCTGCTGGGTTGGGGATGTTTCTGGCGTCTTTGGACATCGCCCTTAATGTCGCCCTGCCTTCCATAACAGAAGACTTCGACACCGACCTACAGACGGTGCAATGGGTCATCGTGGCCTTTGTCGCCACCAGGGCCGGGTTGGTTTTGGGCGTTGGGAGCTTCGGAGACCGGTTCGGCCTAAAACCGGTGTATCTCTTTGGCGCCGCAATCTACGTGCTTGCCATGGTCTTGATTGCGTTCTCTCCCAACCTGGGTACCATGGTCGGGTTCCGGATTATCCAGGCATTGTCCGTGGGTTGTCTTTACGCCGTCTCTCCGGCCATCGCCGCCAAGGCTTTCCCAGTGGGCATGCGGGGACTGGGAATGGGGTTTACCGCTGGCAGCCAGGCTTTGGGCATGCTAGCTGGCACGTTGGGCGCTGGCTTGCTGGTGCGCTGGTTCGAATGGGAATCGGTCTTCCTGGGAAGGATTCCTTTTGCCGCCCTGGCCTTGATCATCGCCTTGAAGTTCATGAAAGGTGAGGAAGGTCAGAGTTCGGAAACTTCCTTTGACGTCGTCGGTGCGGTGAGCTTGATTGGCGCACTGCTGGGGCTGGTGATTGGTCTGCGTTTGGGACGGTCCGAGGGATGGACTTCCCCCGAGGTTTTGGCCTTACTCAGCGTGGCACCGGTATTGTTGGTCGTGTTCTGGAGGGCGGAAAAGAGGGCGGAATGGCCTGTATTGCCGTTGGGGCTGCTTCGGGTCAGGGGCTTCGCTATCTCTGCTGCGTGCATGTTCTTGGCCCACCTGGGAGTTTTTGTAATTTGGTTTATTTTCCCTTTCTACATCGCCGATAACCTGGGTAAAGGGCCGTTCACCTTGGGGGTGATGCTGGCGGTGATGGCATTTCTGAACACCGGGTTCTCCGGCGTGGGCGGGTGGTTGATTGATCGGGTCGGCACATTTAGTGTGGGCGTGGTGGGCCTGACGGTGATGGCGCTTGGGCTGTTGTACATGGGATTTCTGAGCAGCGACTCGGGCCTGGGCCAGGTGGGTATACGTATTGCCGTGGTGGGAATCGGCTTGGGGCTATTCCAAGCGGCGGCTTATACATTGATGTTGGGCAGTGTCTCCCAGGACCGTTTTGGCACGGCGGCGGCGACACTGTCCTTGGCGCAAGCCATGGGTACGGTGCTGGCTGTGGCTATAATCGGAGGAATCTTCGGCTTTAGCAACGACCACAATTTAGCCGAGCTAGCCAATTCTGCGCTGACCGCAGGCGAGCAAGAGACCCGAGCATTCATGCAAGCCTTTCAAGACGTGTTCTGGCTAGGAGCAGGCATAGCAGCAATCGGAGCAACAGTCTATTTATTCAGTAGAAGGAGCAAAGTTCTTTAGGAGGGGCCTGGGGAACCTTGGACTTTGCCTAAACCCGAAATGTTCGGATGAACCAAGAGACGTCCTTGAGAGCTTCTTTCCGAACTCGCTGTGCTTTCTCAGGGTTTTTGAGTTGCAGCTTGTCAAGAGCTTCCCGGGCTTGTGACCACCTGCGGTGACACACCCACGCTCGGTAAATCTTTTCTAATGTGTCCTCACTGAGAATGTCCTTGAGACTGTAGAGGGCCAAACACGACTCAGCAGCATCGTAGCGCCCGAGTTCCACAAGAGCTAGGCCTATGACCAGCCGGTCCTCATCAGGGTGAAGAAAGGAAATTTCGCGGCCACCCGAATGGGGATACTCGATGACCAAAGCCTTGTCGAAGCTAGCTACTGCTTCTTCGTAATTTTCTAACTCGTAGAGCGCTCGTCCCCGAACTCTCCAATCCTCGTGATTTTCAGCATCGATGGCCAAAGCCTGGTCAAAGCTAGCCACCGCCTCTTCGTAGTTTTCTAACTCGTAGAACGCCCTTCCCCGAGTCCTCCAGGCCCAGCTATCTTGATCGTCGATGGCTAAAGCTTTGTCAAAGCTGGTGACCGCCTCTTCGTAGTTTTCTAATTTGTAGAGCGCAAACCCCCGCAACGCCCAGGCCCAGCTATCTTGATCGTCAATAGCTAAAGCTTTGTCAAAGCTGACCACCGACTCTTCGTACCTGTTTAACTCGCAGAGCCCCCGTCCGCGAGTCCTCCAGGCCCAGCGATCTTGAGGATCAATAGCTAAAGCTTTGTCACAGCTGACCACTGCCTCTTCGAACTTATCTAATCTCTCGAGGGCCTCCCCCCGCACCCTCCAGTCCCGAGATCGTTCAGGATCGATGGCTAATGCCCGATCCAGGCTCTGCACTGCTTGGCCAAACATGAGATTCCCTTCGGGCCACAGATCATGGTGTTTAGAATCGTCGGCCTTCCCGGTGTGGTCCCAGTAGCGCTGGCGCAAACCACTCGCTTTATATCTCATGGCGAAGCCCAGGTCCGACCACGCTTCAGCGTCCTCAGGGATGAGGGTCAGTGCTTTTTGCAGGCTTTCTATTGCGTCGTCCCAGCGCTGTAGCCTGACAAGGGTGTCGCCCCTGTCGGACCATACTCTTCCAGAGTTTGGGAAAATGGTCAAAGCTTTGTCCAGGCTGGTTAGGGATTCCTCGTATCGCTCTAGATTGTAAAATGCCCAAGATTGCAATTGCCAAGACGATCCATCCTGCGGGTTGATAGCCAGTGCCTCGCCCACACTGGCCAGAGCCTCCTCGTCCCGCTCCAATCCAATGAGAGCACGACCGCGTTCCCTCAAGGCCACCGCATGCCTTGGGCTGATTGTGATGGCTCTGTCGAAGCTTGCCACGGCCTCATCATGCTTCTCTAGTTTTCCCAGCGCTACGCCACGGTTGTGCCAGGCAACCGCGTCATTCGGATGAATTTGGTTAACCTTGTTGTAGCTGGCTACCGCTTCCTGATGACGGCCCATCCGTCCCAGGGCGACTCCTTGGTTCTGCCAGGAAAGCCAATCCTGGTGATCGAGCTTCACCGCCTGCTCGTAGTGGGCTGCCGCCTCGCGGTACCTCTTCAGCTCGCTGAGAACACGCGCCTTGTGGCTCCAGGTGGCAGCGTCGTTAGAGTCCGCCGCAAGGGCTTGGTCCAGGTATTGCAAAGCATCTTCATTGTTTCGGCCCCGCAATGCCACAAGACTGAGGCTTAGATAGGCCCCGGCTTTGGAGTCCGGTAGTTGACGGTCCAAATGGGCTGTGAGTTGGTCCAGCGCCTCAGTAAAATGGCCCGCGATTGTATCTAGTTGGTCTTCGTCGACGCCGTGAATGTTGACTGTTCCAATTTGCTGGATGACGGAACGGTTAATGACGCCGTCAATCGATTGAGCTTGGCCATCCGCGTCTCGTCCCAGCCCGTTCTGCTGGATGATTGACCTGTTTACTACCCTTTCAATATCCGGTGTCTCATCGTTGGGTTCAATTGATTCGCCACACTCTTCGCAATAAAGGTCGCCCTCCGGAACATCATAACCGCAATTTTCGCAGTACCCTGCCATTGGGTTCCCCCTTAATGGTTCTTACGACGAATTTTCGAACTCCGTGTATGCACTGCCGTGCGATTTTTCATAACCGTGAAATGGAGATGGCCCAGGGAAGTCCACGGCGGCTGCGCGCGAAGTCGCCAACCATAAGCTAAGGATATCGAAGGTTGGCTTACTAACTCAATGTCACTCCCGCCGAACCACCCGGTTCCGCAAGACCCCAATCCCCTCAACCTCCAACTCCACCACATCGCCCCCCTGCAACCACTTATCCAACTCCAACCCGCAGCCGCCGCCCACGGTGCCGGAACCCAAAATATCGCCGGGGTAAATCGTCTCGTCCATGGAGGTATGAGCGATCATCTTGGGGAAACTCCAGTGGATGCTGCCAATGTTGCCGTCGGACCAAAGCTCGCCGTTGATACGGGCGGTCATCCGTGCGTCCAGCGGATTAAATTCATCGGGGGTCACCAGCCAGGGACCCAACGCCGTGCCAAAGTCCTTGCCCTTGCTGGGACCCAGGCCCACGCTGCCTTCCTGAGCCTGGATGTCCCGGGCGCTCCAGTCGTTCATGATAGTGTAGCCGCCGATATAGCCTGGGGCATCCTCTTCGGTTATGTCGATGCCCTCTTTGCCGATAATGCAGGCCAACTCCAACTCGTAGTCCATCTGGTTCGAGTACCGGGGCCAGGTTAGCTGTTGTTCGTGGCCCATCAGGGACCGGTGGTTGCCCTTGTAATACACGGGCATGTCGTACCAAGCCGATGGGACTTCGGCGCCCCGGAGGCTGCGAGCGGCGGTTATGTGCTGCTCAAAGGCGATAAAGTCTTTGAGCGAGTTGGATTCGATGGCCGCCAGCCATCGGACGTCCTCCAAGGGCCAACGGGGAGCGTCGTAGGTGGTTAGGTCTCCCAGACCTTGGGCCAGAGCCCCGGATTTATCGACGTTGTAAGCGACGATATCGACGGCCCGCTCCAAGGGCTCACGGATGCCCATACGGCCCAAAACCGTGGCCGCTTCGACCATTTGATTGTCCTTCAAGTCAACAAAGCCGATCTTGACTCCACCGTTGGTGCCCGGCAGATCAAACCTTGCGATTTTCATGGTAATACTCCGGCAAACTGCTTATTTGCTGTTTAAGGTTGGCCAACATTTTGATCGGGGATAGTCTACCCTGATGCGGGTGGGTTGAGCAGGGATAAGAGGCTATATCCTAGCACAGCGGTGTGACATTTGAGCAGGGCAGTATTTCGTTTGGCTCAGGGTTCCAACCCCTCCTAACGAGCGACGATAGGTTAGGTGTCCTTCGACTTTCTTAGCGTTGGTTTTGGGGCAAGCCCAGAGTTCTATTAGGTAAATGACAGTGGATACTTTAAGAGAAAGGGGGACTGATCCTGTTGAGGCGTACTTGCCGGGACAGGTTTCAGTAAAAGACCCTGACGATCGAACGATCGAACGATTGGACACCCTCGCCTTGACTGCCTTATTGCCCGTTGGTACACTGGTTTCTCTACCTTTACTGGAAATGGGCGGTTAGCTCAGTTGGTTAGAGTACTTGCTCGACACGCAAGAGGTCACTGGTTCGAGTCCAGTACCGCCCACCACTAGCTAACTTCTTGGCCGAGTTTTACGGCCTTCACTAACTCTTAGCACAAAAACTCTTAGCACAAATCTTAAACATCAACTCAAGATAGGAAGCTGTTATGGAAGCCTCGATGCTGGTCAGGACCCCACCCAACGAGAAAATAGAGTCATTCGGCCCCGGCGACACCGTCCGGGTCAACTTCCGGATTCGCGAAGGAGACCGGGAGAGGGTTCAAGCGTTCCAGGGCGTGGTCATCCGCTTGCAAAACGGGTCTGGATCAGCTTCCAATTTCACCGTCCGCAGAATTACCGCTGGTATCGGCATCGAAAGAATCTTCCCGCTGCACTCGCCGCTGATCGACTCTCTCGAGGTGGTGCGCCGGGGGTCGGTTAGGCGGGCCAAGCTTTACTACCTTCGTGGCCTACAAGGCAGAGCCGCCAGAATCAAGGAAAAGACTCCTCCTCGCCCTTCGCGCGGTTAGGTTCTGGTCGATCAGGTTCTGCTCGATTAAACCCGAGTTTAATCGCGAAGCCAGTTCCGGTCGCAAAGTAGTTGGCTTTTTCGTTAATCGGCGACCGGGTTGGAAGCGGCGATCAGCCTCACGAGGGACCACATGAGGTATGCGGAAGTGGCGGTGGATGCGCCCGTCGCCCACTCGCGCACCTTTTCCTACAGCATCCCGTCCCGTTTTAGCGCCGAGCCTGGCCAATTGGTCTGGGTGCCTTTTGGCCGCCGGGTGGCCCAAGGCGTAGTCATCGAGTTGGTGTCGGCGCCCCAAGTTGAAGTCACCCGAGACATTCTCCAACCCATCGAGCCGACCCCACTAATTCTTCCTCTCTACTTAGACTTGGCCAAGTGGTTGAGCGGCTACTATCTTTGCTCCCTGTTCGCCGCTATTTCCCCTATGCTTCCGCCGGGTTTTGAAGCCCAAGTGCGTTCCAAGGTTTTTCCCGGCCGCCGCATTTCGGGTGGGAAAACGGATGCGGACCTGGAGCAAACAGATATTCGCTCCCTTCGCCCCCATTCCCTGGACGCTCTAGTGTCTTTGACAGAATCCGCCAGTTTGCGAGAGGCCGAATTCCTCAAACTGCTGGGGCGATATGGAGAACGGGAATTGGTGCGGCTAATCGAGAAAGATCTGGTCTTCCGTCAGACCGAATTGCCCCGACCCCGGGTAGCGCCGAAATACGAGAGCTTTTTGTTCTCTATTTCGAGGGAAATAAGCGGCGAGCACCCTCGGGAAGAACTGTGCGAAGAACATGCCGGAGACCAGGACGAAGAACAGGCCGGAGACCAGGACGAAGAACGGCCCGAAAACGACGCTGATAATCTGCCCCGTCGGCAACGAGAACTCCTGAAGTCCATTAGAGAGCAAGGTACGGAGTACCGGACCACGCTGGCCAACAAAGAGTTCGGAGTCGGTACAGCCGATTCGTTGGTGCGTAAGGGGTTTCTGGGCCGGGAGTGGGTGAGGCTAGAACCAGCAGCATTGACACCGACTTTTGAGCCCCAACACGTTCTAACTCTCGAGCAAGCAAAGGCGCTGGGCAGCATAATTCAAGACTTGGATAGCAACGCTCGACCTCCCTCTATAACGTTGTTGCACGGTGTCACCGGCAGCGGCAAGACCGAGGTGTACCTAAGGGCGATTGAGCACGTGGTAAAGCGGGGTCAGCAGGCGATTTTTCTGGTGCCCGAGATTGCCTTGACCCCCCAGACCATGCAGCGGGTAAACGCCAAGTTCCCCGGAAGGACCGCCGTTCTCCACAGCCGTATGACCCAACGACAGCAGTTTGACCAGTGGTGGAAAATCCGCGACGGTCACTGCGATGTGGTGGTTGGTCCCAGGAGTTCATTGTTCGGTCCCATCCCAAACCTGGGCTTGATCGTGATCGACGAGGAACACGAATGGACCTATAAACAAGAGGAAGCCCATCCTTTCTACCATGCCAGGACTGTGGCCTTTGAGTTGGCCAGGCTCACCGGTGCATCCGTGGTATTAGGCAGCGCTACACCCGATGTGGAAACCTATTACCGGGCCAGCAGGGGATTGCACCGGCTGATCGAGTTGCCACGTCGAATTAGAACGGCGACCGAATGCGGGGATTCGCCACAGCGATTCGTACCGGCTAACAGGAGCAGTGTCAGCTTGGCTGATCCGGGGCTAGCCAGGGTGGAAATCTGCGATATGCGGAAAGAGTTGCGGGAGGGCAACCGAAGCATGTTCAGCCGGGCGCTGTCCCAAGCCTTGCAAGACTGCGTGAAATCGGGGCATCAAGCCATCCTCTTTCTCAACCGCCGGGGGAACGCTACGTATATCCAATGCCGGGACTGTGGGCATGTGGCTACCTGCGCTCGTTGTTCGGTGACCCTTAGCTACCACTCGGTGGACAATAGGCTGTTGTGCCACCGCTGCGGACGTAGGGCCCGAGCTCCCCTGCGCTGCCCCCAATGTGCCGGGACGAGGATTCGAAACCTTGGCGTCGGGACCCAAAAGGTGGTCTTGGAGGTGGAGAAGCTGCTGCCCGGCGCACGGGTGGAGCGCTGGGACGCCGACGCTACACGTACCGGCTTCGATTCCCAAGAGGCGATGGAGCGCCTCAAAAGCGGACAGACCCAGGTTCTGGTTGGAACTCAGATGGTGGCCAAAGGCTTGGATGTGCCCAACGTGACCTTGGTGGGGGTTATTTTGGCTGACGTTGGCCTGTATCTACCCGACTTCCGGGCCGGTGAAAGAGCATTCAGTCTGCTTTGCCAGGTTGCGGGCCGGGCCGGGCGAGGGGCTGACCCAGGCAGAGTCATTGTACAGACGTACACGCCAGAGCACTACGTCATTACTGCCGCCGCTCAACAGGATTATGGCGTAATGTTCCAGCGGGAGATTAATTTGCGCCGACAACTGGGGAACCCGCCATTCAATCAAATGGTGCACATGATTTACCAGGACGTAAACGCCAATATGTGCCAACGGCAAGCGGTGACGACGGCCCGAGAGTTGCGCCGCAAGGCCGACGCCCAAGGGCTAACCGATGTCGAAATCATCGGGCCTGCGCCGGGCATACCGTCCAGGCTTAGGGGACGGTTCCGGTGGCATTTGATCTTGCGTGGCCGAAATTTGCAAAGGTTCCTGGAAGATACGCCGATCCCCAGAAGCTGTATCGTAGATGTGGACCCGGCTCATGTGCTCTAGTCTGGGATTGTGGCCAGGACTGGCATCAACGGCCCGGCGTCAATATAATGGCTTAAGCGATTGTCAGGCCTGCCAGAGGGATGCTGGCAAACGATGTTCCGGTCAGTATTTTGGGTCGATTTTCCCGGTCGGTTTTGCCGATAGATTTTAGCCGGACTCGATGAAATCATATAGTCCGGTTGTTAACCATCCGGCACATAGCAGCAACGGTTGATCAGCCGTCTTTGGTCAACCGTCTTTGGACAAAATGGAGGTAGACAAAGTTGACGGTCTTAAGAATGCGCATTGTTCCCGACCCTATCCTTCGGCAGAAAGCAAAGAAATTAGGCAAAATTCCGACCAACATGAAAAAGTTGGTTCTAGACATGGTTGACACCATGAACGACGAGCGGGGAGTTGGTCTGGCCGCCAATCAGATTGGTTCGTTGCAAAAGGTGGCGGTAATTCAAACGCCGGACATGGAAGAAGCCTTGGTGCTTATCAACCCTGAGATCGTGGAGCAGGAAGGTGAGAGGGAGGTTGAGGAAGGCTGTCTTAGCATCCCCGGCTATAGGGGTCTGGTCAAGCGGTCTGTCAAGGTCCGGGCCCGTGCTTTGGGGCTGGACGGCAAAGTAGTCCGCATTAAGGCCGACGAATTGCTGGCCCAGGCATTGGAGCACGAAATAGACCACCTTAACGGAATTCTATACATTGATAGGTTGGTGTCTCCCGGCGACCTGTGGAAAATACCGCCGGTCGGAGAAAAGGGCGGAGAGGAAGAGGAGCAGGAACACGGCGACGAGGACCACGATGCTGTGGTCTCCCATCAAAACGAAGAAGCTGACGGGCACATCGGCGAAGCTGCGAGCAGTGACGATAGTGGGAGCTTGGAAAGCGCAGGCGTTGTTGCCCAGGATAGGGGCGATGCCGCCGGTTAAAGCTTCAAAATGCAATAGCACAGCACGTATTAGCCCAGCACGTACCAGCCAAGTTTGTACTAGCTCGGGTTTGCGCCAGAAGTCACCCGCAGTCTGTCATTCTGAGCGGAGCGAAGGATCTTTGCGCCTGGGCAAACAGATTCCTAGTCGCTTCGCTCCTCAGAATGACACTTTTGAAGCAACGCCAACTGGCTCAACCGATCCGTTTGCGGTCGACCGTCCATGGTGAGCCCATCGCCAAGCTCAGGAGAGGCCTATCGAACCATCCTGCTGCAGAGAGGCCCTTCGACAAGCTCAGCAACGGTCTTGGAGCTTCTATTCGTTCTTTGCTATCCTGTCGAACCATGCATCCGCGGAGGGACCTTCGACAAACTCAGGGCGAACGGGTGCTATGGCTACGCCTCAACCGGTTCTGTGTGATGCTAACCAAGCTTAAAGAATTTTTTGCTGGCGCCCAGACGCCCGCATTCCTCGTAGGCGGTTGTTTGAGGGATGCCCTGCTTGCGCTGCCTTCCGGGCGGGATATAGATATCGCCGTGGCTGGTGAAGTTCCCGCTATAGGCCGAGAACTTTCGCGAGTCCTGGGTGGGACCTTCGTCCCGTTAAGCCCGGCTCATGGCATGGTGCGTGTGGTGGTCCCCGAATCCAGCCCTGGCATTCATATTGAAAGCCCAGACAACCCGGAAAGTCATGAAGCCTCAGTAAAGGCTTGGACCATCGACCTGTCCGGCTTTACCGGCAGTATCGAAGAGGATTTGGCCCGCCGGGACTTCACCGTGGATGCTCTGGCTTTGCCCATTTCCGACTGGGATTCGGGCCCTCTGGACGAGGGCTTGATAGACCCCTTTAATGGCATGTCTGATCTGGCCCGCAAGTGCATCCGGGCGGTGGGTCCCAGCGTATTTCGGGATGACCCGATACGACTTTTGCGAGCGGTGCGCTTGGCTGCTTCCCTGGGCTTCCGCTTGGACCCCGATACGGCCCGTATGGCATTGGCCGACGCTCCCCACGTGACCGAACCCGCCCCAGAGAGGGTGCGTGACGAATTGATGGCGATTATTGCTCTGAAAGGAGCGAAAGGTAGTCTGGAAGCCCTGGACCGTCTGGACCTGCTTTGCAGAATAATACCCGAATTGACCGCCACCAAAGGAGTTGCGCAGCCCAGCGCGCATTACTGGGACGTTTGGGGCCATACGCTCCACGCGGTGGAATCGGCGGAAAGGGTGACCGGAGGCCATCAGAACTCTCCCGTGTTCACTCTGGTCTACTGGACCGCCGAGACGGACGCCTACTTTGGTGAAACGGTCGCGGAAGGCCATAGCCGGCGCACCATACTCAAGCTGGCGGCATTATTCCACGACATAGCCAAACCCCAAACCAAGCACGTCGAAGAGTCTGGGCGCACCCGGTTCCCGGGTCATTCCGAGCTTGGGGCGGAGGTGGCCACCCAGCGATTGTCCCGACTCAGGCTAAGTTCCAAGGGAATCGGCATGGTGGCTAAAATGGTTGAGCACCATTTAAGGCCCTATAACATGATGCAAGGGGTTGAGGTTCCCACCCGCCGGGCGGTCCACCGGTTTTTCCGGGACTTGGGCGGCGTGGCGGTGGATACCCTCTACCTGAGCCAAGCGGATTTTTTGGCCGCGAAAGGCCCGGATCTTAACCCAGATGATTGGTCCAACCATGCTAGAATGATTGGGCACATTGTTCAGGCAGGGTTCCAGCCTGCTATACCAGAGGTTTCGCAACAACTAGTAAATGGAAAAGAATTGATCGAGCACTTCAAGTTGACCCCGGGTCCTATTGTCGGATTTCTGCTGGAAGCTATCAACGAAGCCCAAGCCGCCGGGGAGATTTCTAGAACAGAGCAAGCTTGGGAATTGGCCGGCCACATCATGCGCCAGCACCAAGAAGAGGAATAACCTATTATGTGGGGCGTGATTGGCACAATATTCTCTTTCCTTTGGTCCTCGTCTGCGCGGGGCCGCAGTATTCGCTTGTCCATATTTATAGTCCTACTAGCTGCTGTCGCTGTCGCCTCGCTCAGTTGGAGAAACGTAAATGTGGACATTCCCGGGTTCGCCGCCCTCAACAGGGGAGGCTCCGGTCCTCTGGGCCTTAAACTGGGCTTGGACTTGCGGGGTGGCGGACATCTGGTTTACCAGGCTGACACCGGCACCCGGTTCGATGTCACCTATCTCGACCCCGTAAGCGCCATCGAAGTTAATCAAGCGTTAAGGGAGATGCGCTTCGGGGAAGACGAACTGGAATTGGAAGAGTTCGCCGTCGAAGTTCGCAGTCCACTGAGAGTGCGGATTCGGACATCCCCACTGGCGGATGACGACCCCCGTCGCACAGAGTTCCGGGAAACCATGGTCCGAAGGTTGGGTACGATCACCGATTTTCAAGTAAATGATATTGAGCCTCCCACCATAGAGCAAATGGAGGGGGCCTTGGACATAATCAACCGGCGGGTCAATGCCTCTGGAACTGATGAGCCGATTATCCAGCGGTTCGGTGATGACCGGATTATTATCCAGCTTCCTGGAGCCAGCGGTTCAAACACAGAAATCCGTTTTGTAGAGCCTGCGCCGGATGTGGAGCAACTGGAACAATTGACGACCATCCTCGCTCAGATCGGATTCGACAACCTGAAAGTCATCCGCAGGGACGATAGGACTTTTAGAGTCAGTTCCGCCACGGCCAGCGATAGCAAAGGGGCTGAGGCCGTACTCTCTTTGGCGGATTCCATTGGCCCAATTGAAGTCTTTAACATCACCAGCGCCATAGACGATGCCAAGAGATTGATTGGGCGGACCGCCCAGATGGAGTTTAAGGATAGAATCTGCAACGGTGGAGCCGACCCGTTAACCGGAACTTGCCTTGAGCCCATCGACTCCGATATCGGTCTGACCGGGGATGATCTGGTCCGGGCTTTTGTAACCTCCGATTCACTCACCGGGGCTTGGGCGGTCTCGGTGGCATTCAACGGTCGTGGTTCTGACATTTTCTCCGATTTGACCCGCCGCATCGTAGACCAAAACGAGCGAAGAATCGCAATTTTCCTGGACGATGATCTACTCATTGATTTGGTTGCCAGGGCCTGGATCAGAAATGGCCAAAGCCAGATCACGGGGAATTTCACCCGAGAAGAAGCGAGGGAGATCGCGATCCAGCTGGAGTCGGGGCGGCTACCCGTGCCCCTGAAGCTTATCCAAGAGAACGACGTGGATGCCCTCTTGGGTTCCGAGTCATTGCGCAATAGCTTGATCGCTGGAATAGTCGGCTTGGGGCTGGTCATGGTTTTCATGATCGCTTATTACCGTATGGCCGGAGTGGTTGCTGCGGTGTCCCTGGTGTTCTACACCATTATGGTGTTGGCGGTGTTCAAGCTTATCCCCATTACTTTGACTTTGTCCCACATTGGCGGCTTCATCTTATCCATCGGTATGGCGGTGGACGCCAACGTGCTTATTTTCGAGCGAATGAAAGAGGAGATGCGAATTGGACGTACCCTGGCATCCTCCATGGAAGTGGGCTTCAACCGGGCTTGGCCGGCGATCCGCGATGGAAATATTTCCACGCTGATCACCTGCGGCGTGCTGCTGTGGTTCGGGGACCGCTTGGGAGGCGGGCTAGTTACAGGGTTTGCCATCAGTCTCGGCATAGGTGTCATGGCCAGCATGTTTACCGCGGTGATTGTAAGCCGGAACCTGCTCCAGTTGCTTGCCTGGATTGGATTGGGGCACCGGATCAGTCTGTTTTCCCCTGAAGGAGCACCCCGGACCGCTTCGACTACTGGAGGGGGCGCTTAAACATGGTAGACGTAGTAGGCAAACGGTTATGGTACTTCCTATTTTCGGCATTGATCATATTGCCGGGATTGATCTCCATGATTATTCCCTCCGGTTGGCTTTCCGGAGATTCCGGGTTGAATGCCGGAATCGACTTTAGCAGCGGTTCGGTGTTGAATATTACATTCGACCGTCCCGTTACCGAAGACCAGATTCAAGAACGGATGGACGAGCTAGGTCATACAGAGGCTTTGATACAGCGAGTCGGAGGCCGAGGCTTTTTGATCCGCACAACCCTCCTGCAGCCGGGCGTGGGGGACCAGCCCTCGGAGAGGGAACTCATCGAAAAAGACCTTGAGAAATTCTTGGCTTTGGACCGAAGCCGGGTCGATTTCGCTTCGGTTTCACCCATTGTCGCCAGCGAGACCGTGACCAACGCAATCTATGCTGTAATCGCCGCCTCGGTCTTTATCCTACTCTACGTGTGGTATGCCTTCCGCAGGGTGCCAAAGGCCTACCGCTATGGAATAAGCGCCATATTGGCATTAATTCACGACGTAGTTTTCGTGTTGGGCGTATTCTCCATTCTGGGGAAGGTTTTAGACATGGAAGTTAATTCCATGTTTATCGTCGGGGTCTTGATCGTCGCCGGCTACAGCGTTAATGACACCATCGTCGTCTTTGACAGGATTCGAGAGAACGTGGTCCGTCACCCGGACCGGCCTCTTGAATCGGTGGTAAATCTTAGCATCATGGACACCATCGGCCGGTCTCTAAACACCAGCTTCACCACGCTTTTCGTGCTTCTGGCCATGCTGCTGATAGGCGGGCCCAGCATCCGCGGTCTCCTGCTGGTGGTGGCAATAGGGGTAGTGGTAGGCACATACAGTTCCGTCTTCATCGCCAGCCAGTTCGTAGTGATCTGGGAACGAGGGGAGATCAGAAAACTGCTGCGTTTGGGGCGTGGCGGCGCTTCGGCTGCGGCAAGTGGGCTGCTCAGTCTTTTGGGGCGCTAGAAAGCCGGTCTGCCCATTAGGGCTCTCTACTTGGTTTTGCCAATAACCTTCGGAATCTTCCGTTCGCCTCGAGCCAGTTGAAGCGTCCTGCCTCGGAAGAATACCCTCGTTCGTGGTGAGCTCTTGGGCAAGCTCAGGACAGGCCTGTCGAACCATCGGTAGGGCTGATTTCTGTGTTGAAAACGGACATCAATTCAAATGATGCGCCACATTCTGATTCTCTTAGTTTTGACCGTTTTCAATCCGGAACCGGAATAGAACTTCCTGGTGGTATCAGCAGAATCCTACCCACTATGATTCGGTCAGCCATGAGTCCGTAGGCGGTTGATGCTTCTTCCATTGCCAAAGTTCGCCCTACCACGGCTTTGACCAGACCCTGGGATACCATACCGGCCACTTGTAGAACTCCATCCCGTGATACTCCCGATGATCCCAGTATCCGTGCGTCCCGGAATATCACCTCGGCGGGATCAATTCGCACCGGGTTCCCGGCTATCTCACCCAGGAGCACCCAGCGCCCGAATTGGGCCAAGCTAAGCCAGGTGGACGGATAAACCGCTGAACCCACGGTGTCGATTACCACTTGTGCTCCCTGGTCTTCGGTCAGCGCTAGGACAATCTCGCTAAAATCCAGATCGTCGCTGTGGGACCCGCTGGTTTGGAGCACATCCGCTGCTCCCAGGGCCGTCAGCGCCTCGGTTTTTTCGGGCGACGAGGTCACCGCCAGCACGCGGCATCCCAAAGCCGATGCCAACTGCACGGAATGAGTACCCAGCCCGCCGCCAGCGCCGGTGACCACCACCGTCTCGCCGGGTTGGACTTGGGCCGATTGCCGAAGCCCTTGCAGCGCTACCCCCATGGGGCAGGCAAACATAGCGGCCGAGAGTAAATCCGCATCGTCGGGCAATTTTACAAGGCCAAACTCGGATGCGGTTACGTATTCGGCGAAGCCCCCGTCCCGGCCATGGCCGATTCCAAGACCGTTGCGGCAGCGATGTTGCCGTCCTTCGAGGCAGCGGTCACAGTGGCCACAGGCGGAGACGAGGAGCGAGACGACCCGGTCGCCCGGGGTGAGGGTGGTAACGTTTCCGCCCACTTGGGTGACCGTTCCGGAAATTTCGTGGCCGGGTATCAGCCCAGGCTTCACACCTCTACGCAGCAACCCTCTCATGACCAGTAAATCGTGATGGCAGAACCCACACGCCGCCACCCGCACCAAAGCCTCGTCGGCTTCGGGGACCGGAATAGGCACTTCGGAAAGAGTCAGCGCCTGGGGACCTCCGGGTTGTTGTAGCTTCATAGCAAGCATGTGTGGCGAATTATAATCCAAGCCAAGTAAGCGTCCAAATAGTGTAAAGTTCTTTAGGAAGGGTCTGGGAAACCATTTCTTGCAAGAAATGGTTTCCCGGCGTAGCCAAAAAAGATAAGGCAGCCAAAATGAAAATAGGAGCCCACGTATCCTCGGCCGGGGGCATTAGCAAAACGGTGGAAAGGGGCGTCGAAATAGGCGCAGAGGCCATCCAGATATTCGGCTCCTCGCCACAAGCCTGGGCCTTCAAACCCATACCCGACGAAGAGATAGAGGCCTTTCGCCAGAATGCGTCCCAAGCCGAAATCGGGCCGGTGTTTTTACATGCCATATACCTGATAAACATGGGCACCCAGAAAGGGGACATTCTGGAGAAGGGTGTGCAGTCGTTGATCAAATATATGGAATTAGCTTCGGCCATCGGAGCCTCGGGAGTTATATTCCATCCAGGCAGCCACGGCGGCGCTGGCTACGACGCCATCCTCCCCCAAGCGGTCATGGCCATCCGGCGGGTGTTGGAGGAATCACCGCACGGCCCCAGGCTGTTGCTGGAAAACATGGCTGGTATGGGCCAGCACATAGGGGCCAAATTCGAAGAATTGGGCCGCATCTTGGAGGCTGTGGACAACCCAAGACTCGGAGTGTGCTTGGACACACAGCACGCATTTGCCGCCGGATACGACATGACTACCAGCCTGGGGATAGAAACCATGATCGATTCATTCAACAGGGAAGTGGGTGTGGAAAATCTTTGGGCGGTTCACGCCAACGACTCCAAACGATCTTGCGGTTCGGGCGTTGACCGTCACGACAACATCGGCGAGGGCTTTATCGGCGAAGACGGCTTTACTGCGATCATGGGGAACAAGGCCTTTCGCGACGTGCCATTTTTATTGGAGGTGCCTGGGTTCGCTGGTCCTGGCTCGAAATCAAAAGGCCCAGACCGTCAGAACATAGACATCTTGAAGAGAATTCGGAGCGACCTGGGGCTTTCGGCGTGATTCGCATCTCTCGCAGGGAATTTATTCGATTGGTCCGCCAGGCCTACACTGACGTACCACCTAGGGTCAAGAAAGCGCTGGCCAATGTCGATATATCGGTGGAGGAGTGGCCCGACCCGGAGGTGGTTGGTCCCGGCGTATTTGCCGGTGACCCGAATGGAGCGGGCCTGGAAGTAGTGGGCGAGGATGCCATACTGTTTGGGCTTTATATCGGTGTTCCGTTGCCGGAGAGGCAGGGAGGTGAACCGGAGTTGCCCGACCGCATTGTGATCTACCGCCAGCCAATTCTACAAAGCTGCAAAAACTTGGCCGACGCCAGAAGAGAGATAAAAATTACTTTGCTGCACGAGGTGGGCCACTATTTGGGCATGAATGAAGAAGACTTGCACCGATTGGGTTATGGGTAAAGCGTTAAGTTCTGCGGGAACCCGCCTGCTGTACCGAAACAAATTCGGAGTCATTTGGAAGATCAGTTAAGAGGCGTCATTGTTCACTGATGAAAAAGAAGTTGAGCGATATGTTAGGCAATTGATCAAGGATTCTATTACGGTGGATTATCCGCACGTTTATGCGCTAGACTACCGAACAATTGGGGACATCGTCGTATGCCGGGATGACAATGATCCAGAGTTGTTCTTTATGGAGATCAAGCTTTTCAAGGAGAGTAATGGGCGCATCGGGGTGGGTGGAAAAGGCGGAAGTGGGATACAGCCTGAGGTAATTGGCAAAGCCCCCAAGTGCTTAGAGCAGCACCTGTTGTGGGTTCTCGCCGACGGTATGAAGGCCGAGCCAACATTTGTGCTCGCGACTACCAGAGAACTTCGCAATTACATAGTTGGTGGGGAAATTGGAAGAAAGCAAAATAATATTCAATTACGTATCTTTGACGAAATGCCGCAACTGAATGCCGGTGCTCTGTTACAACGGCTTTGCACTTGGTTGTCGCCATGACGGGCGAATGTAAGTCAAGCGAGAGATTCGAATAGATGCCCACCGTTCTCCGGACTGGTCCGTACCGACTATACTTTTACAGCCACGAACCCAATGAGCCGCCGCATGTACATATTGACCGAGATAATCAATCCGCTAAGTTTTGGCTATTGCCAGTCGCCTTGGCACGCAACCTTGGGTTTGATCCTCGTGAACTCCGTAGGATTGAGCGGCTGATAATTGAACATCAACAGCATCTGCTGGAGGTTTGGGATGAGTATTTCAGATATCACACCTGGTGAAGGCGTGAAGGACTCGCATTGCACCGAGGATGTTCTGGTAGTTGACTTAATCGACGGTCGCACAATCACCGTCCCGCTGACCTGGTACCCCAAACTACTTCATGCCACTCCGGCTCAGCGAGATAATTGGAGAATTTGCGGCGGCGGCTACGGTATTCATTGGCCGGACATAGACGAGGATTTGAGCACTGCAGGGCTTTTGCGTGGTGCTCCTGCACCCGGTACCGTCAGTCCAAGCAGCGCCTAAAATTCTTCAATTGATTTTAGATAATTGATGATTAAACGTCCCCATTGCAATGTCCAATCGCCTAGGGGAAGTGGTGACTAGCAGATACCACGGACCTACTCCACAAGACACAGTTCTCTTTGCGTAGGCAATTGACACGGAAGGCTGTTGCTTGCGCCGGGTGGCTGATTGGGACTGGGCTTGGCTCGGGATTGTCGCCCTTAGCCCCCGGCACGGCTGGCAGCCTGCTGGCCATCCTGATTTATTCCTTCGCTCCGGTAAATGAAAATTCGGTCGCTCTCTATGCTCTGATCGTAGTTGGATTCATTGTTGGAATCTGGGCCACTGGGACCTTGATCTCCGAATCCAATCCCGACCCTGGACGGGCGGTGTTCGACGAGTTCGTGGGGGTATGGGCCACCTGCCTGTTTCTGCCTAAGACTGTGGCATGGATGGCGGTTGCTTTTCTCCTTTTCCGGGTGCTGGACGTTGTCAAACCGTGGCCCATTCGCCGGTTGGAACGGCTCCATGGTGGCCTGGGTATCATGGCGGACGATTTGCTGGCGGGGTTCTACGGCGCCGCGTTGCTTAATGCCCTGCGTTTGGCCATTTTTGATTGAGTCCATGCGCCGGAGACTCACAAGCGAGAATTTGCCATCGTTTAATGGCCCTAACTGGCTTTGCCTCAAAAGTCACCCACGGTCTGTCATTCTTGTATGTTGACTCCCAGGGACGGAGGTAAGACCGTTGTCATTCTCAGGGCATAAAAGCCC
>MUCU01000005.1 GCA_002817055.1 SAR202 cluster bacterium Io17-Chloro-G7
AGGCATCTAATTTCCTTGGCCTGCTCCAATTAGCTTGTGCACTCCTGTGGTACCGCCGACAGTGGCGGCTGCTGTTTTGAGATAGTTTCTTAGCCCCTGCGGGGACATCCAGATACCCCATCCAACAAATTTCTCCCCAAGTTTCGTAGAGCTCGATCGTGAAAGGACCATGGGGATATCTGTAGAAACTGTAATTGAGTCCTTTGATTTGTCGTTGCAGCAATTCCAGCGTCGCAAGAAATATTAGCTTCGTGACCTTCAGGCGGTCGCCGACGATTCCGGATTCCGCAGCGCATAAATCGAGGAGCACCAACGAACAAAGCGCGTCGTTCAATTTTTCCCGATTATTGCGCGTAGTGCGCATAGTTGCTACCTCACACAAGGTCACTGACCCAAAACTGGAAAATAGGCAGACAATTCCCCAAATTGCCGCACAACATTCTCAAGTGGGTGATGGTCTCCTTATAACACCAAGCTAAATAACACCAAGGCTACGCCGAAGGTCAACTTCAGGAGCCTCCATCAAATACGCCATTCACAAAACAATCCAAAATTCCCACCATATTCAGCTAATCGCTTCATGACTCTGCTGACAGATGCTACCAAAATCATATATTAATCGTGTTGAATTGCTCGACTAATTTCAATCAAGCCAGTGTTGATGAGTCTCACCAATCGCTTGGTTAACCTGTGAATATAGACACATTTCAATTACTCCGGATATGACCCACGCCCCGGCTTGACACTTCCCCTCTACTGAGCGAACATCCCGCCGTCAATCACCAACTCGCTGCCGGTGACGAATGACGATTCGTCCGACGCCAGGAATAGAGCCCCAAAAGCAATGTCTTCGGGCACTCCCATCCTTCCTACCGGAGTGCGATTCACTACCTCTTCTCGAGTTTCCGGATTGGGCCACACCTGTTCTCCCATGGCCGTGTCGATGGCGCCGGGATGAATAGAGTTGGCCCTGATGCCTTCGCTGGCGTATTGAATAGCAGTGGACTTGGTGAAAAGTCGCACCGCTCCCTTGGACGCACTATAAGCGGAACTGGTCAGACTTCCCACCAAACCGGCTACCGACGAAATATTGATGATTGACCCGCCACCCGCATTCCGCATCTCGGTAATGGCCAGTTTCGTGCCCAAGAACACACCCTTGGCGTTCACCTCAAAGATCGAATCCCAATGCTCTACGGTGGTTTCTTCCACTAGGCCCCTGCGCCAGACCGCAGCATTGTTAACCAGCACGTCCAGCTTGCCGAATCGTGAAACCGTCTCGCCAATAGCGCTCCGCCACTGGTCCTCGCTGGTCACGTCCAAGTGGACGAACAGGGCATCGCCGCCCGACTCGCCAATTTCCGCCGCCAACTTTTCGCCGTCTCCATCAAGAATATCGGCGATCACCACCTTGGCCCCCTCCCTGGCGAACATGCGGGCCTCCGCAGCTCCTTGACCTCGTGCGGCGCCGGTAATCAGGGCAACTTTTCCTTCCAATCTCATAGCCAGCCTCCAAACGCTTGGCGCATTTTTCCTTACGGGTCACCTTCCGGGTCACGGGATGTTAGGAGAAGAATTGTAATCACAACTTGCTACCCACACAACCAGCTACGCGGATGAGGATTGGCATAAAAATAAAGACGAGACTCCACCATCAAATACATTCAATATGGGCATCGAAACAGGAGCGACACTCCACCTTCAAAACAAGGTATATATTATTACCTGAGCATTGACAGTAAACACGGTGCCCACTATCATTTATAGGAATAATAATGGGATATTGGGTTAACGCATTAACTAAATTGTACTCATAATTCCTGAGTCTTTTATCTTGGAAACAAATTTCAATCACTAGATTAGGAGGCACAGTAATGGCCGACCACGACATAGCCTTGATGTCCCACTTGATGCGCAGGGCAGGGTTTGGCGCACCTCGGGAAGAGATTGAAGCCCGCGCTGCCAGAGGCTACGAAGCGAACGTGGAAGATCTGTTGAATCCAACGTCGCAATCGATTGCCGACCGTGACGAGATGATGCGGTACCACCCATGGACATGGAGGCCGGGAACGCTACCCGGAATGGGAGCGGCGGAGTGGCTGCATGACATGGTGAACACGGAAAACCCTTTGGAAGAGAAAATGGCCTTGTTCTGGCACCAGGTTTTCGCCACCGGTGTCTCCAAAGTAGACCATTACGACGACGTCATGGACATGATTTTTAAGTTCCGTGATAAGGGCATGGGCGACTTCCGGGAACTGCTGCTTGAGATGGCCCAAGACCCGGCCATGATCTACTGGCTGGACAACTGCGACAATCACGCCAGCGCAGTCAATGAAAACTGGGGCCGGGAGCTCTTAGAACTGTTCAGCATGGGCGTCGGCAACTACACCGAAGTAGACGTTAGAGAATGCTCCCGGGCATTCACAGGCTGGACAATTCAGCCCAAGCTGCCCCGTGGCCCCATCGGTCGCCACGACTGGTTCTTCCAATTCAAGGAAGAAGACCACGACGATGGCGAAAAGACCTTCCTGGGCGAAACCGGCAACCTGAACGGCGAAGACATTATCCGCATTATCAGCGAGCAGCCGGCCACGGCCCAGTTCATCGCCCGTCACCTTTACAACTTCTTTGTAGCCGACGAGGCTCAGGTCCCCGCTTGGGCGGTGACGCCACCTCTGGACCCGGAAGCCATCGACCTGTTGACCGACACTCTTATTGAATCCAACTACGACATCCGCTCCACTTTGCGGGTGCTGTTTAACTCTGACTTCTTTAAGAACGCACGGTTCGCCCGCCTAAAGAGCCCAACTGAAGTCGTTGTCGGCACGTTGCGGTTGGTGGGCGGCGCCGAGTTCCCGGCCCCGGGGATTGGCGACCTTTCCCGGCAACCGTCCTACATGGGTCAAGACCTGCTTAACCCGCCCAGCGTAGAAGGTTGGCACACAGGCGCAGAGTGGATAAACAGCGGCTCATTGATGCGCCGCGTCAATTTCACCGCCGACTTGGTGGGCGACATTGAACGGCCTGGAATCAAGTCCTTGGTCGACCGGCTACAGTCACAAGGTGACCGCACGGTAGAGAAGGTCGTTGACGGGTGTTTAGACCTGATGGGACCGTTGGAAGTGCAACCCGAGAGCCGCGTTGAGCTGATCGAGTTTGTCGGAGAACGGGGAGAATTTGCTTGGGACTCACCCAAGAATATTGATGGCTCCAAAACCCGGGTTTCCGAACTGCTTCAGCTAATCGTTTCACTGCGCGAATATCAGTACGCGTAACCCACAACCCCCATCCTAGCCTTCCCCCCTAAAGGGGGAAAGGACCTAGTTCTCTCCCCCTAACGAAGGGGGAGATTAAGAGGGGGTCACACTCGCAGTCACAGTCGCAGAAGACAATTTAAGCGAGATTAGACCAGCATTAAGGAGAAATACCGAATGACCACCACCAGCAAAGACCCGGTCCTAGTGGTGCTCCAGATGACCGGAGGCAACGACTACCTCAATACGGTGATTCCCTACACCAACCCTCTATACAGAGACAACCGGCCTGTGGTGGGAGTTGCCGAGGACCGAGTGTTGCCCCTCGACGACAAAGTGGCCTTTCACCCGGAAATGGGTCCGATGAAAACCATCTATGACCGTGGCGATATGGCTATCATCCACGGCGTGGGCTACCCCAACTCACCACGCTCCCACTTCCGGTCCATGGATATCTGGCATACCTGCGAACCGGACAAGCTGGGAACCGAAGGGTGGCTGGGCAAGGCTACCAAAGACATTGACCCTAATAAAGAAAACGTACTCACCGCCGTGGCTTTCGGCGCATCGCTGTTCCGGGCCTTGGTACTGCCTGGGGTTCCAGTGGCCGTTGTTGACGACCTGGACACCTATGGTCTGCTGCCCGGAATTTCCGAACAGGGTCAGCGCTCCCGGATACTCGACCGGTTCGCCCGGCTATATTCGCCAGCGATCGGGACCGGTGCCGTAATGGACTATCTAGGCCAGACCGGGCTGGACACTCTGCAGGGCGCCGACATCTTGAAGCAAGCCCCGCAGATGTACTCGTCCACCGTGGAATATCCTGACACGGTGATCGCCAAACGGTTGAAAGGGATCGCCCAGATTCACATGGCAAACCTGGGCACGCGAATCTTCTATGTGGATCATGGTAGCTTCGACAGCCACTCCAATCAGGTGGGCATGCACGACAAACTTTGGCAAGACGTGTCCCGGGGCGTGGAGTGTTTCTTCGACGACCTGAAAGAGCACGGCGTTGGCGACAACGTGATAATGCTTATGTTCACCGAGTTCGGTCGGCGGACCCATGACAACGGTTCCGGCACGGACCACGGCGCTGGTGGAGCAGCCTTCGTCTTGGGCGAGTCGGTCACCGGCGGACAGTTTGGCGAGTATCCTTCCATGGAATCCAGGGACTTGGAACAGGGAGACGTGGTTCCCAATCACGATTTCCGGGGCCTCTACTCCACCATCTTGGAAGACTGGCTGCACCTGGATGCCAAGCCAATCGTGGAAGGCTCCTTCGAAAAACTGGCTTACCTGAGCTAATTAACGCAGTAGCTAATATTAAATCCCCCTGTATCCCCCTTTAATAAAGGAGGACTGAGGGGGATTTAAACATGGAAGGCTCTGTGATTAACGCTCCGCCACGCATGAAAGTGGATAGGATCAACACACCAATCAATAATAATTCGGCTAACCATCAACCAACGGAGGATGGCAATGCTCACGGAAACAGTAGCTGGCAGAACCTACGATTACAGCCACAACGTAGGAAGGGGCGCTCAGACAGGAATGGGGTTTAACTTTCCTGTCGACTTGGTGTTGGGCGCCGACGGCGTTGCCTACATAGTCAACCGGGGAAGTGAAAGCATAAGCAACGTCTCTTGGAACCGCACCGGTGTCGGCCAGCGGGTCGGCCGAGTTGTCATCGGCAACCAAGCGGGCGAAGAAGACTTTCTTGGCGAATTTAGCAGATACGGAAGCAACGAAGGCCAACTGATTTGGCCCACTGGAATTGCAGCCGACACACAAGGAAACGTCTACGTCACCGACGAATGGTTGAACCGGGTTTCTGTTTTCGACAAAGATGGCACGTTCATCAGCTGCTTTAACACGGTCCAAAGCGGCGACGGCGAAACGAATAGTTCCGCGGGTATTGCCATTGACCAGAACGAAACCCTATTCGTTACCGACGGTCGAAGCCATAAGGTCCGTAAGTTTAATACCGACGGCACGTTCTTGGGCACTTGGGGCTCCCATGGCAGTGGAGAGGGCGAATTGGACTCGCCTTGGGGCATCACCGTGGACAACAATGGCGACGTCTACGTAGCCGACCATAAGAACCACCGAGTCCAGAAATTCACCACGGACGGCAAATTCTTGGCTCAATTTGGGAAAAAGGGCACCAAGAAAGGCGACATCTCCTACCCTACCGATGTGGCTGTTGACCCCGAAGGGGATGTTTACATTTGCGACTGGAGCTACAACAAATGGAACCGGGGTCGAATCCAGATATTCGATGCCCAAGGCAAATTCCTCACCAGCTTGGTAGGCGACGCCCAGCAACTCTCTGCTTGGTCGCAACTCACCGTAGACGCAAACGCAGACTATATGAAGCGCCGACGGGAGGTTGAAACCACCGAACCGGAATGGACCTTCGGCCAACCCACCGCCGTGGAATTCGACGCCGCAAACAACCGCCTTCTGGTGACGGACACGCAGCGGAGCCGCATTCAAATTTACCAAAAAACATCCGGATACATGGTCCCCCAACTGAACCTCTAAAATTAGAGAGCCGCGACTTTGGTTGAATCTACTTCCGCATCCAGATCATGAGGTACACGACCGGAGCCCTGATACTATCGGGGCTCCGGTTTGAATTCCGGGACATGCTCGGCGATATCACAGGTGCTTAATTCCCCTACTTTCTCTATGCACCTTGAGTAGATTTCGGACCGCCGACATGAGCCACCAGAATCAATTTCCAGCAGTGCAAGAAATTCCATGGACGAAGCAACCGAACAAAACTACCTCCAGATAGCCATGGACCATCCGAGCATCACCTGTTCGGAAGCTCCACCGGAAATTCTCGAAGCGGCGGCCTCCGAGGTTGAACCTACTATCTTCATGGAAGAGTACTTTGCCGCCGGGCACGCAGGCTGGTTGGCGGCAAAGCATGGCCGGGCAATCCACTTGCCGAAACAGATGATGGACCAGGCCATCATTGTCCTTTGGCACCGGGCGTGCCTGTTGAACACCGACCGCCTCTTGGGCCAAACAATGCAGGACTGGGAAAAGCCGTTTTTTTCCGACGAGGGATTGTACGGCAGGGATTGAGCATTTTTAACTACGATTTTTCGGTTTTCGCAGTATTCTCCATCGTCACACCAGCGCAGGCCGGTGCCCAGGAAATTGCGGCCTAAACACGATGCCTGGATACGATCCTCCGCCGGAAGGTAAAGCACCTACCCACTCAGTCAGAGTAAAACGAGCTATCGCACTTTTTCAAAAAAGAGAGGAACCGCATGCAAGGTAAGACCGTGCTGGCAAGCATCCTGCAACAAGAGGGAACGGAAATAGTGTTCTGTTTCCCCAACAATCCCCTAATCGACGCTGCGGCGTCGGCGGGCATCCGTCCCATCATCGCCCGCATGGAGCGGGGCGCGGTCAACATGGCCGATGGGTATTCGCGGGTCCACAACGGCGCTAAAACCGGCGTATGCATAGTCCAAGCCGGTCCTGGCATTGAAAACGCCTACCCTGGGGTCGCCCAAGCATATGCCGACTCATCGCCTATTCTGATGCTGCCCGGACATCAGGGCACCGAAAGGGAAGGCATGCCTTCCGACTACCGCGCCACTCCCAACTACGGAGGCGTTACCAAGTGGTCCGACCTGATCAACCGCTCGGAGCGTATCCCGGAGATGATGCGCCGGGCCTACACCCAAATGCGCATGGGCCGGCCTCGACCGGTATTGCTGGAAATGCCCTCGGACGTGCTAAACGGAGAAATCGACGAATCCCAGTTTCAATACTCGCCCGTGGCGAGCCGCCGCAGCAGTGGCGACCCCAAGGACGTGGAAAACGTAGCGCGAACGTTGTTGGCCGCCCGAAGACCCGTTATCTACGCCGGCCAGGGTGTGCTTTACGCCCAAGCCACCTCCGAGCTGGTTGAGTTGGCCGAGTTGCTCAATGCCCCGGTATTGACCACCACCCTGGGCAAGAGCGGCTTTCCCGAAAATCACCACCTGTCGTTGGGCACCGGAGGAAACAGCGGCACCAAAGCGGTGGGCGTGTTTTTGAAGAAATCCGATGTCGTCTTCGGCATTGGTACCAGCTTACAAAAGACCCTGGCATCGCCACCGATACCAACCGGAAAAACGGTCATACAGTCCACCATTGATGAAGGCGATCTGAACGGCGAGTATCCATTGGACGACATTATCATCGGAGATTCAAAGCTGGTGCTCCAGCAGCTAATCGACGAAGTAAAGAAGCAAGCCGGGGAGAACGGTCGCCGGGGGGACAACAGCGTGGCCGAAGAGATCAAAACGGTGAAGGAGGAGTGGCTGGCCGAGTGGATGCCTCGGCTGACCTCCAACGATGTGCCCATCAGCCCCTACCGGGTTGTGTGGGAACTGGACCAAGGGCTGGACAAGGCAAAGAGCATTGTCACCCACGACTCGGGCAACCCCAGGGACCAGATTGTTCCTTTCTACACCGCCACCACCCCCAGAGGCTATCTGGGATGGGGCAACTCGACTCAACTGGGAACGGGCCTGGGATTGATCATGGGCGCCAAGTTGGCTGCACCCGAGAAGGTGGCCCTGAACATTATGGGAGACACTGCGGTTGGTATGTGCGGCACTGACTTCGAGACAGCGTCGCGCAACAAAATTGGCATCATTACCGTGATAATCAATAATGGGGCGATGGGTGGGTACGAGCATCACATGCCCGTGGCCGTGGAGCGATTTAACTCCAAATTCACCACCGGCGACTACACCAAGATGGCCGAGAGCCTGGGTTGCCATGCGGAAACGATTACCCAGCCGGACCAGATAGCTCCCGCCTTGCAGAGGGCCCAGCAGATTTCCTCCACGGGCCAGCCCGTGGTATTGGAAATCATGACCCGTGAAGAACCGGTTTTCTCCCAGTATTACTAGGGATGCGCCCCCCAGCCCCCTTTACAACGGGGAACGAGACCGGTAGGTTCTCATAACGTGATCTGGCGGGATTTAGACGCACTGGAGGCTAGTTTAAATGGTTGATGTAGGTAAATTCAGTTACGAGGGACTGTTCGCCAAAAACGCTCCGGTGGGCGCCAAGACTTCTTTCCGGCGGCCCAAGTACGACTTTGCTGTCGCCTATCCCGACCCGGATACCCTCCCTCTTGAAGGCCTGGCCAATGCAATGCGCACCGCCTTGGAGCGGGACGGTAAAGAACTGGCCTATTATCCGGACTACGTAGGGCTGTTATCCCTCAGGGAGTTGGTAGCGGAAAAGCTGGTCCGGGACCGCAATATGAAAGTTACCGCTGAGGATGTGGTCCTGACCTCCGGTTCGGGTGAAGCCATCGCCATGATTATTCAATCTCTCACCGACCCCGGCGATGTGGCCCTAACCGAGGAATACCTTTATTTGGGCACATTGCGCCAACTAAGGCGGTACGGAGCCGATGTTGTTGGAGTTAAATGCGATGACCAAGGGATGGTGCCCGAAGAACTGGAATCGACGCTAACCCGGCTGGCAGCGGAGGGTAAGCGGGTTAAATACCTGTACACCATCCCCACCTTCCAGAACCCACTGGGTTGGACCATGACCTTGGAGCGAAGAAAACGGGTTTTGGAAATAACCCGCCAGCACGGAATTCCGATTTTTGAGGACGACTGCTATGTGGACCTGCGCTTTAGCGGGGAAGACGTGACTTCCATTCACTCTCTGGATGATTCGGGCCAGGTGATTTATGTGGGCTCCTTCTCCAAGGTAATCGCCCCCGGAGTCCGCATGGGATACATGGTTGCGCCGGAAGAAGTCACGCTCAGGGCCATGAGCTTCAAGGGAGGCGGGGGAACCAACCAGTTGGCGGCCATGGCCATTGAAGAGTACCTGAAGCATGACATGTACCAGCATATCGATGAGCAGAACCAGTCGTTGCTGGTCAAACGGGACGCAATGCTTGCGTCTCTAGGCGAGACTTTTGGCGATTCAGCCACATGGACCACGCCGGAAGGCGGGCTCTGCATTTGGCTGGAGTTGCCTGAAGGCACGGACTTGGCTGCGATACAAGAGCAGTCTTTCGTTGAGGGCGTGGGTTTTTACAACGGAACCCAGTTCTCGCCCGAGGGCAAAGGGGCCAACTGCGCAAGGTTATGCTACGGCCACCCCTCACCCCAGACCGTGTACGACGGTGTCGCCGAACTGGCGAAGATCCTGGAGCGGCACGGAGTCTTGAAGACTTAACTACAAAACGTCTCCAGGGCTGAAGCAACCCTGGAGACGCACCTACTACTATTGCTATATGAAACTGATAAATACGAGTTTACCCCCACTATTCCTTCATTTCGGGGGAAGGTTAGGATGGGGGTATCGATTTGCTAGTCAAAAATATGTGGGAATGGTACTAGTCCGTAATAAACAAAGTTGCCCTTTAGGTATTTACGCCTGTAGGGCAGGCTTCAGGCGGCTCACATCTGGGCCATCAACTCTATGCCGAGACCGTTGGGGTCTTTAAGGTACACCGCTCCGCCTATCTCTCTGAAGTCTATCCGACGCGCCTCAAGCCTGCCTTTGATCTCTTCCCTTTTGTCATGGTCGATGACCAAGGCTATGTGCATGATTCCGCCCACGCCCTCCGGCGCCTTCCGTTGGAGCCGGGACACGTTGGGGAAGTCGAAAAAGGCAAAAGTCATGCCGTTGCCCATGCCCACGTTCATGTGCGTCGAATCTTCAACGTCCCGGTTGGCCGTAACCCTGATCACCGGCATGCCCATCACATCGTTGTAGAAGGCAGCCGTCGCCTCTAGGTCTTTGGCGAAAATAGCCACATGGTTCATACCCTGAGTCGAGGCTTCGGACTGACCTTCCGGTATCCACTTCTGCAATCGCTGGCGTTTGGCTTCCAAATCTGTCACTGAGGGTGTGGTCATAATTGATTTCCTTTTTCCCCTACTTTGGGTGTCTTATCACTCAAATTGGAAGACGTCGGATCTAAAGGCTTAGTCTGCGGGCTGCGATGGATCCTCCAAGTCCAGCATCGAGATCAGCCGACCGTAGCCGATGAACTGCCCGGTGATCATGCCCAATTCAAAAATTTCCGGGTCGGTAAATTGCTGGCGCAGGTCCAGAAAGAAATCGCCATCCAAGCTATGGTGGTCTTGCGCCATGCGCTCGGCAAACCGCAACGCCAGCTTTTCTTTTGGAGAGAAGTCGCCCTTCTCGAATTCAACCAGACCAGCCACCATCTCTTCGGTCATTCCTTGCTCCACCGCAGGTGCAGCCCGGGAGAGCTTTCAAGTAGCGCATTGATTTAGGTCGGCGATTTTTAGGCGGACCAACTCCTTCAACCGGGAGTCCAGCAATCCTTCCAGCTTGAGGGGCGAATAGAACGACCAGAAATCCTCGAAGCAATGAGGAAGGTTCCCCGCCGCCTGGAAGATAGCCGGATTTAGCCGGTGAGCTTCTGCGTCTTTGGCGATCCGGCGCAGCCCCGGAGTAAGCTCCTCAGTCGGGATTAATCGAATACGGGCCATCTTTCCTTCTTAATCCACCAAGTCTATTTGAAATCCGAGGACTATTAGGGGAATGCCCTACAAAGAGGGCACGCCCCGGCATTCCTTTTCGGACATGGTCCTTGGCGATGCGTTACGAATGGGTAGGCCCGATTTAGCAGGCTGGCCGGTTAGTGAACTGTGAATCAATCTTGCGCGTTTGGAATTTCCCGCCGCCCGCTGTGCCGCTGAACTGGCCGTCTTCCACAACCACCTTTCCTCTTAGAATCGTGGTGGTGGGCCACCCTTCAATGTCGAAGCCATCCCAGATACTATAATCGGTAATGTGGAAGTCGTCTTTCGTCAGCTTTCTTTTGATGCTGGGGTCAATGAGAACGATGTCCGCATCGCTTCCAGGCGCCAAGACACCCTTCTGCGGGTAAAGGCCCATGATCTTTGCTGCATTGGCCGAGGTTATGTCTACAAAGCGTTGCAACGACATACCACGTTTTGACACGCCTTCGCTGTAGCTAATGCCAACCCTAGTCTCGGCTCCGTTGTGCCCACCGGTGACATCTGAGATGGTCCGGCCTGAAATCTTGGTATCCCAGGTCGTGCAGTACTCATCGGTAGCCATGGTGTTCAACCCACCGTTAACCAGTCCATCCCACATCGACAGCCTGTCCTCCTCGGACTTGAGGGAAGGATAGGTATGGTACTTCATGCCGTTTTCTTCTTTGTAATTGTCGGAAGTGAAGCATACATAGTTGTGTAATGCTTCACCGTAAACCGGCATGCCTTTGGCCCTGGCTTCTTGGATCGCCGACAGTCCTTGCCTGGCGCTAACGTGGACGAAATAGATGGGAGCGCCGGTCCATTCCGCTACCCGGATCACGCGCCGGAATGAAACATCCTCCGACTCGTTGCTGTGCACCAAGTGCATGTTGTACCACTCGGTCCGTTCTTCCTGGGCCAGTTTGCGGTACATGTGCTGCACCATGTCATCGTCCTCCGAGTGGACCAGCAACATGGCGCCGATTTTCTGAATCTCTTCCATCAGGTCGTGAAGATGGCCCATCCGCACCATTCGGGGCTCGCCAGTGGTGGCCGGTGGCCTTATATTTGTGGTGAATATCTTGGCCGTTGGGAACCCGTCCTGCACCGCTTCGCGCAATTGACCGATGATGTGGGGCTCGACTTCCCCCAGCAGCATCAAGTGGTGAGCATAGTCCGCATAGGAGTTGCCCTGCCAAACATTGGTGCGTTCCTGTATTGCTTGGTTAATGTCGATGCCAGGGTATTGGATGGCGAAATCGAGGATGGTGGTGGTGCCTCCGTAGAGGGCAGCCCGGCTCACCTGATCAGGAGGTGCGGTCTTGAGGTCTCCATGACCCATGATGGGCGCCGAAATATGAGCATGGGGCTCAATTCCGCCGGGTATTACCACTTTTCCTGTGGCGTCGATGACCCGTCCCGCTTCTTCGGTCAATGTGCCTGGAGCAGCAATGGCCACTATTTTCTCACCCTGGACCGCCACGTCCCAGTCGCTGGTCCCCCAAGGGGTGACTACCTGACCTCCGCGCACGATTAAATCCAGCATAACGCTTCCTCCATAATTACACGCAAAATTACATGCCCGTGGTTACCTTTTTTTCGATACCGGAGTTTAACACACCAACTCCAGCTGCGCCTGCGGACGCTTTCAGTTTCCAGCGCATCCATTCAGTTTCCAGCGCATCCACATTCCAGCGCATCCACATTCCAGCGCATCCACATTCCAGCGCATCCAATCGAAGCGCATCCAATCGAAGCGCAGCAGCATTGCCGCCAAGGATTTCTGATCGATCAGGCGTCGTTATAGAGGGACTAGGTTGCGGAAGTAGAACGGGCTTCTTGCGGCAAAGCGTCTTCCCAATGGGGTATCAAGTGATGACTGGTGGCCGGCAACATTATTATTGAGACAACACCAACCAAACTCAACACCAGTGACAGCACCAGAGTGGCATTGAAATCGCCGGTAAAATCCCGTAGTTGCCCGCCTAGCAGCGAACCGGCGGCCATTCCGATACCCGAGCCCATCATTTGCCAGCCGTAGGTAGTGCCAATGGGGCCGCTTCCGTAATACTGGCGGTTGATGATGGGAAATGCGCTCATCTCTCCGCCGAAGCCTATGCCAAAGAGGGCTGCGAACAGATAGAAATGCCAGGGATCGTTCGCAAAAAAGAGAAGGAGAATGGGCACCGTCTGGAGGATAAAACACAGTCCCATGGCCCACTTGCTGCCGAAGCGCTCTGCAGCAACCGGCACCGCGAAGCGGGTTATTGAGCTTACTACCGTCAGGGTAACGAAAACTCCCGCCGCCATTCCCTCGGAAAGGCCCCGAGATTCGGCCAGGGATACTAGATAGACCAGAATAATAGCGTGGCCGGCACACCCCCAAAAATGAATGCCGATAAGGTTCCAAAACGCGCTGGTCCGCTGGGCTTCCTTTAAGAATACCTTTGTCCGGATGCTGGCCGTGGCTCCTTTCTGCAATTGTCTTATCGGCTGATCCTCGGGCGCGCCTAAAGGCCTTAACCCTAGGTCTGCCGGCTCGTTGTGAAACAGCCGGATCAACAATAGAAGGCTGATCCCGCCAGTGATCCCCGGGATCCAAAATGCTGCCCTAACCCCCGGTATACCGCCCCCGAACCACTCGATGATCAGCAGCATAATGGGGACGGCGATCAACGGCCCAACTCCCTGTGAAGCCTGTAATAGTCCCATACCGAGACCGAGTTTCTTATCGAACCAGAGGGTTACGGCGGCGGTTAAGGGAACCTGGAAGACGCCCATGGACACACTGAGGATTACCCCAAAGAAAAGGTAGAACTGCCACAGGTGAGACATTCTGCCGGTAAGCACCATACCTACTATGAAAAGTAGTGCGCCGCCGATCATGACCCGTCTGATACCGTAACGGTCGCCCAACCAACCAACCGATGGCCCGAAAAGGCCGGAAACAATCCACTGTAGTGAAAAGCCCAGCCCGACGGCTCCGTAACTCCAACCGAAAGCCTCGACTAATCGGGGAATGAGGATGCTTGATGAGGTGCGGAAAGAGGAACTGGTAAGCCGCATGGTGGCGGCCACAGCCACTATGAACCAGGCATGATGGAATCTAGGCGTGCTTGTGCTCAAAACGCCGAGGCGCGCGGGAGCGTGCGAATTTCCAACCTATTGCCGACGGATGATGAAATGAAAGGTCCAAGCAGCACAGTGGGTGATACCGAGTCTGTCAGGGGATAAACCCTTGTGGAAGAAGACATACGAGTAAAGCAGTCTCTTGGGAGCCTGGAAATCAAGAATGGTGGAGTAAACAGCCTTTCTTCCAAATTTCGAGCGAAATATGGAGGACGGGCTTGCTGGTTTATCGTCCGGTTTATCGTATTGATGAAGAGGTAAATTAGCTGTGGCCTTAGTTGCGGGAAGTAAGGAACCGAGCCTGGGCCAGCCCTCTAAACCAGATTAGAATCGATAAATGCCTGGCTTGACAAGGCTAAGCATACGTGTATAATGGAGGTTTACAGGCCTATGCCACATGCGGCGAATTCTGTCATCCTCGCGATCGCCCTCCGAACATTATTGCCCCTTTTGCGTCGTAACCTCGGTCTCTCTGCTTAGCATAACTACTTGTCTGTATAGGAGTATGGAAAATGGCCCTGTCTCATGCCGTTGCCCGTCAAACCGTGGGGCTTCCCGATGTTAAGACCTATGCCCGGATTCCGCAAGTCCTGGATGTTCCCAACTTAATCCAAAGCCAGTTGCAGTCTTACGATTGGCTAAAAACGGATGGCTTGCAAGAAGTCTACCAGGAAATCTCGCCAATTGCAGACTACACCAGCAAGAAATACGAGTTGCATTTCTTGGAGCACTACTTCAAAGAGGCCAAATATACTCCACAGGAAAGTAAAGAAAGGGAAATTACATTTTGTCAGCCCCTTTACGTTAAAACCCGGTTGTTGATGAAGGACACCGGGGAAATAAAAGAGCAAGAGATATTCATGGGAGATATTCCCATGATGACCTCCAACGGCACATTCATTATTAACGGCGCCGAGAGGGTTGTTGTTAGCCAACTGGTTCGGTCGCCGGGTATCTACTTTGTTTACGAAAAGAACCTGGTCAGCGACCGCAACCTTTGCTTCGCTAAGTTGATTCCCTCTCGCGGTGCGTGGCTCGAGTTCGAAACCAGCAATAAAGATGTAATCTCGGTAAAAGTTGACCGAAAACGAAAGGTTTCGGCGACAACCTTTTTGCGGGCCTTGGGTGTTGCCGCCGACGATGAAATGATGGCCATGTTCGAGGACGTGGACACGGATGACAACCACCGTTACATGCAGTCCACCCTGGACAAAGACCCAGTTACCGACCCCAAGGACCTGAACTTCAAGGAAGAGGACCTGCGCTCCCTTTGGGAGTGGCTACGACCGGAGCATGAATTTAATTCCGACCAAGCCAAGCGGATGGCGGCGGCCCAGATCGAGTTTTACCGCAGGCTGCGCCCCGGTGAGCCTCCCAGCTTGGAAAACTCGCGAAACCTGATCCGTAACCTATTCTTTGGGGCCAGGCGATACGATTTGGGCCGAGTTGGACGGTTCAAACTAAACCGGAGGTTGAGCCAGACCGAAAACGCAGACTTGATGACTCTAAGCCTCCATGACGTAGTGGCGGTAATACGCACCATGATCCGCATCAATCAGGGGGATGGCAGGCCCGATGACATCGATCATCTGGGCAACCGCCGGGTCAGGGCCGTAGGCGAACTGGTGCAGAACCAGGTCCGCGTTGGACTGCTCCGCATGGAGAGAATGGTCAAAGAAAAAATGACCCTTGTCGACCCGGAAACCGCCGCCCCTCAAGGCCTGGTAAACATCAGACCCGTGGTCGCGGCCGTCCGGGAGTTCTTTGGCGGGTCCCAGTTGTCCCAGTTCATGGACCAAACCAACCCGTTGGCGGAACTGACCCACAAACGCCGCCTGTCGGCTTTGGGCCCCGGTGGGTTGTCCCGGGAGCGGGCTGGCTTCGACGTCAGAGACGTCCACTTCTCCCACTACGGGCGGATTTGCCCGATCGAGACCCCGGAAGGTCCAAACATCGGACTGCTCAGTTCGTTGGCGTCCTATGCTCGGATAAACGAATTCGGGTTTATCGAATCCCCTTACAGAAGGGTAATCCGAACAGTTACCAACGACTCTGCGGAGATCGAAGGCCGCTTGGTGAACGAAGATGTATTGGACGAAGACGGCAAGGTCATCTTAGGAAAGGGCAGAGTGGTCAATCGGCAGAAGCTCGCTGCGATCAGGAAACTGCCGGCGGGAACGATTATTAACGTTCGGCCCTTTGTTGCCAGCGTCGACGAAGAGGTACAGTACCTTTCCGCCGACCAAGAGGAAAATTTTAGGGTCGCCCAAGCGAATTCTCGACTTGACTCACTGAACCAATTCATGGATGACCGGGTTGAGGTGCGTGTCGGTGAATCGTACACCGAGGCCCACCCTGACGCGGTAGACTATATTGACGTCTCGCCGATGCAGATCATGAGCGTTTCGGCGGCCTTGATCCCCTTCCTAGAGCACGATGACGCCAACCGGGCGCTGATGGGGTCGAACATGCAACGCCAGGCAGTCCCTTTGCTGCGCCCTCAAGCACCGGTGGTAGGTACCGGTATAGAAAGCCGGGTAGCCCGGGACAGCGGACAGATGGTGCTGTCGTTAGCTGCTGGCCACATTAAATCGGTGGGAGGCCGGGAAATTATCGTCACCGATGCCGAAGGTAACGATCACGTGCATCCGGTGATTAAGTTCGCTCGGACAAATCAGGGCACCTGCTTTGATCAACGCCCCATAGTGGCCAAAGGAGACCTGGTGGAACGTGGGAGCATCCTGGCTGACAGCTCTTCCACCGACCACGGGGAACTGGCCTTGGGCCAAAACGTTCTGGTCGCCTTCATGTCCTGGGAGGGTTACAACTACGAAGATGCAATTATTCTCAGTGAGAGGTTGGTAAAGGAAGATTATTTCAGCTCCACCCACATTGAGAAACACGAAATGGAAGCCCGGGAAACCAAACTGGGGCCCGAAGAGATAACCAGGGACATCCCCAACGTGGGCGAAGCCAGCCTGCGAGACTTGGATGAACGGGGTATCATTTGCGTCGGCGCCGAAGTGGGACCGGGAGACATCTTGGTGGGCAAGGTCACCCCGAAAGGCGAAACCGAGCTGACCGCAGAGGAAAAACTGCTGCGAGCCATATTCGGCGAAAAATCCCGCGACGTGAAGGACACCTCCTTGCGGGTCCCCCATGGCGAACGGGGCAAGATCATAGAAGTTAAGGTATTGAACCGGGCAAACCGGAACGACCTGCCTCCAGGCGTTAACGAAGCCGTACGGGTGTGGATCGCCCAGACCCGGAAAATATCGGTCGGCGACAAAATGGCCGGCCGCCACGGCAACAAAGGCGTGGTTTCACGCATACTTCCCGAAGAGGATATGCCCTTCCTGACCGACGGCACTCCTGTGGATATAATCCTAAACCCCATTGGCGTCCCTTCGCGGATGAATTTGGGCCAAGTGCTGGAAACCCACCTTGGCTGGGCTGCACGAGGCCTGAACTTCCGGGCTAACACCCCAGTGTTCGACGGCGCCAAAGACATCTCCATTGAGGATGCTCTGGCCAGAGTCTGGTTCGCACAAAAGGCTGGCGCCATCGATGCCGCTCCCACCGATGCGCCTGAACTGGATCCCGCCAAGCTGGAAAGTTGGTTATCGGACCGTGGGTTGGATGCGGCGACGCTATTTGACGATTCCATCCAAGGGGCTGCGCAAGAAGCGTGCTTGCGCATATGGCTTGCCGACGAGGCTAATGAAGATCCCACGGGACTGAGCCTTGAGCAGATGCATGAACTCGCCCTTGATATTCACCACAAGCAGCGGATAGCTCCGCCAACGTTCGGGAAATTCGAATTGATAGACGGTCGTAGCGGCGAATCATTCGATCAGTTGATAACAGTAGGGAGCATATACATTTTAAAGCTGATCCACCTTGTTGAGGACAAGATTCACGCCCGTTCCACGGGACCCTACTCCATGATTACCCAGCAGCCCTTAGGCGGCAAAGCCCAGTTTGGAGGCCAGAGGTTCGGTGAAATGGAAGTTTGGGCACTGGAGGCGTATAGCGCAGCCTACAACCTTCAGGAAGTATTGACTGTCAAATCCGACGATGTGGCTGGCCGGGTCAAGACCTATGAGGCCGTCGTAAAAGGAGAGCCCATCGGCCAACCGGGTGTGCCCGAGTCATTCAACGTGTTGTTGAAGGAACTACAGAGTCTAGGCTTGTCCGTTGAGTTGTTGAACGAAGATGAACGACCATCGCTAACCCCGGGGATATCCGACGACATCGACCTTTATCAACCATTGGAGGCGATTTAATTCACCATCATAAACCTGGGAATTTCCGTCAACATCGACCTTTACCATCCATTGGAGGCGATTTAATTCACCATCATAAACCTGGGAATTTCCGTCAACATTGACCTTTACCATCCATTGGAGGCGAATTAATGGTCAGACTAGCTGATAGGACCGAGACACAAGGCACCAACTTCAACGCAATTCGAATTTCCATAGCCTCGCCGGAGCAGATTCTAAACTGGTCTCACGGCGAAGTTACCAAACCGGAAACGATCAACTATCGGACTTTGCGGCCCGAGAAAGACGGCCTGTTCTGCGAGCGCTTGTTCGGCCCAACCAAGGACTGGGAATGCTTCTGTGGCAAATATAAGCGTATCCGCTACCGCGGCGTCGTCTGCGACCGTTGTGGTGTCGAGGTGACACGCTCCAGGGTCCGGAGGGAGCGCATGGGTCATATCCGTTTGGCGGCGCCCGTCGCTCACATCTGGTTTAGCAAGACCACGCCCAGCCGGTTGGGCTTGCTATTAGATCTGTCTCCCAGAAACCTGGAACGGGTACTTTATTTCGCCCAGCACATTATCGTGTCCGTGGATGAAGATGTCCGGGGCGAGACGATTGAAGAAGAGCAAGCCAAGCACGACATGGCTCTCAAGAAGCGGCAACGGGAAGCGGAACTTAAGATTGCGGAGTTGAACCGCCGGATCGAAAACCCCGAGGGAGACGCCGAAATTTCACTTAGCGACGAAACCGAAGCGTCTCCAATCGTGCTCGTCGAAGGGATGACGACAGATTCCGCTGACGATCCGGTAGCTCCGATAGATCCTGAAGTGGAACGCCTGGCGATACAAGTGGAAATTGACGGCGTCAACAGCCAGTTGGTCACGGATGAAGCCCAGCTTCAAGAGCAACTCCAGACCAGCATAGACGAGCTTGAGGACCTGCGGGTCCACAAGCTAATTGCGGAATCACGTTACCGGGAATTGAAAGAGCACTACGGCAACGTGTTCCAAGCGGCGATGGGGGCCGAAGCGATTTTGGCTATCCTGAGGACTATAGACCTAGAGGCCCTCAGAGACCAACTGATCCACGAGATGCATACAACCTCCGGCCAACGCCGGAAGAAGGCTATCAAACGTCTGAGAGTCGTTGAATCATTCCGCAATAGCGGCAACCGGGTCGAGGATATGATCCTCTCAGTACTGCCGGTATTGCCGCCAGAACTGCGGCCCATGGTCCAACTGGACGGCGGACGATTCGCCACCAGCGACCTGAATGACCTGTACCGCCGGGTGATAAACCGGAACAATCGCCTCAAGCGGCTGATGGATTTGGGCGCACCGGAAATCATCATCCGAAACGAAAAACGAATGCTCCAAGAAGCGGTCGATGCCTTGATCGACAATGGTCGTCGCGGCCGCCCCATTCAGGGCAGTCACAACCACAAGCTAAAGTCACTTTCAGACCTACTACGCGGCAAGCAAGGGCGCTTCCGTCAGAACCTGCTGGGTAAGCGGGTGGACTATAGCGGGCGTTCGGTCATTGTGGTCGGACCTGAACTGAAGATGCACGAGTGCGGTCTGCCCAAGCGAATGGCGCTGGAGTTATTCAAGCCCTTCGTGATGCACCGTCTGACTGTATTGGGAATTGCCCCGAACATTAAGAATGCCAAGCGAATGGTGGAGCGAGCTCGGCCCGAGGTCTGGGACATCCTGGAAGATGTGATCAAAAACCGCCCGGTGCTGCTAAACCGCGCACCCACATTGCACCGGTTGGGTATCCAGGCGTTCATGCCCGTGCTCATTGAAGGAAACGCAATCCAGATTCACCCCTTGGTATGCTCAGCCTTCAACGCCGATTTCGACGGAGACCAGATGGCCGTCCACGTCCCGTTGTCGCAAATGGCAGTGCTGGAAGCCAAGGAAGCCATGTTGAGCACCCATAACATGCTGTCTCCCGCTTCCGGCGACCCATTGGTCGCCCCGACTTTGGACATGGTCATGGGTTGTTATTACTTGACCCAGCTTCGGGAAGGCGCGAAGGGCGAAGGAACCGAATATTACGACTTCGGCGAGGCGCGAATTGCCCACGCGTCGGAGCTCATTGATTTGCAAGCCCAAATTAAAGTCCGCCACGTTGAAGGATACGATGAAGACGGATGGTTGGAAACCACCGTCGGGCGGCTCATGTTCAACGAAATACTGCCGGAATCCATATCATTCCAGAACCGCCTCATGGACCGAGCCGGCCTAAAGGACCTGACCGCCAACCTGTACCGTCAACTATCGAATGATGAGACCGCAGAGACTTTAGACGAAATCAAACAGTTGGGTTTCCATTACGCCACCACGTCTGGAATCACCATCGCAATTAACGACATACAGGTCTCTGCTAAAAAACCGGCCATTTTGACCGAAGCCGCCAGGGTGGTCGGTGATCTAGAGGATCAATATTTCTCCGGCCTGATTTCCGAAGAACAACGCTATGAAAAGACGGTGGATGCTTGGACTGAAGCGTCAGATCTAACCACCCAGCTCGTGGAATCAGATCTACCCAACTTTGGTGGCATCGCCGTGATGGCAGTGTCGGGCGCTAAAGGTAACATTTCCCAGATCAAGCAGATGGCCGGGATGCGCGGTTTGATGAGCAACCCCAAGGGCCGCATCATCGACCTTCCAATTAAATCTAGTTTCCGCGAAGGACTAACCGCTCTGGAATACTTCATATCAACCCACGGTGCGCGGAAGGGTCTGGCCGATACGGCGCTGCGAACCGCCGACAGCGGCTATTTGACCCGCCGGTTGATCGATATCGCCCAAGAAATGATTATTCTGCTGATCGACTGTGAGACTTATGATGCTCACTGGGTCACCAAACGGCCCGACGACCTGGAGAATTCGTCTTTGAGAGAACGGATTCTAGGCCGTTTTGCTGCTGCACCCATTGTCCACCCAGAAACCGGTGAGATACTCGTGGACCGTAACGAGGCAATTGACGAATCCATAGCAATGGCAATCGCCGAGTCCGGTCTAGACGAGGTGCCAGTGCGATCGCCACTAACCTGCGACGCTAGCCGCGGCGTTTGCCAAATGTGCTACGGTCGCCTGCCTGCCACCGGCTTGATAGTGGAGGAAGGACAAGCCGTGGGTATAATCGCCGCTCAGAGCATCGGCGAGCCTGGGACTCAGTTGACTATGAGAACTTTCCACACCGGAGGTGTAGCTGGGCTGGATATTACCAGCGGGCTGCCCCGGGTAGAAGAACTGTTCGAAGCCCGCGTTCCCAAAGGCGCCGCTATCCTTGCCGACATCGACGGCTTGGTCGAAATCGAGTCCGACGACGATGGTCGCCGCCTTCGATTGGTCAGCCGGGAAGAATTTAGGGAAGACTACGTCATTCCTAAAGCCGCCAAGCTTGTGGTGGACCAGGGCGAGTACGTAGAGCCCGGCATGCCTTTGGCAAGCACCCTCCCATCATTGGCCGGAGAGCCCGAAGAAGGGGAAGAGACTCATCCCGTAGAACAAGTGGTCGCCAACATTGGAGGCCGAGTAGAATTGACCAAGGATGGCGTTTCGTTGGTGTGGGAGGACGTGGAAGAGCGTGAGCACATCATTCCCGCCTCCGCCCACATTTTGGTGTCCTCGGGAGACGAGGTCAAAGCGGGAGATGCTCTTATCAGCGGTCCGCTGAACCCCCACGACATTCTGCATATTAGGGGAAAGGATGAACTGCAACGATATCTCGTAAATGAGGTTCAGCAGGTCTACCGATCTCAGGGCGTGGGTATCCATGACAAGCACATCGAAATAATCCTCCGCCAGATGCTACGGCGTGTATCGGTTGAATCTACCGGTGACTCCGATTTCATACCGGGCCAGATGGTGGACAAATTCGAGTTCCAAGACAAGAACGCCAAAGTCCTCGCTGAAGGCGGCGAACCAGCCACGGCTAAGCCTGTCCTGTTGGGTATCACCCGGGCATCGCTGCTAACCGACAGCTTCCTTTCCGCTGCTTCCTTCCAGGAAACAACAAGGGTTCTGACCCAAGCAGCAGTTAGCGGAGCCCAAGACTGGCTGCTGGGCCTGAAAGAGAATGTGATAATCGGTCGGCTAATCCCCGCCCGCGTCGAAGTACCGGGTATGGGCAAGCTGTTGGAGCCTGAACCTGTACCGGAGTTGGTCATGGCATCTCCGGCTGGATGGTTGGGTGGCCCCTTCGGTACCGGAAGCGGAGTCGCCGCAGGGGACAGTCAACCGCCGCATTTTGACAAAGTTGATGACTCCCCGGACGCCGACCCGCCCTTCAACATCTTTGCGAACGATGATAGTTTGGACGGTCCTGACGAAGAGAGCCTGGATACCATATTCGACGAAACGGTGGATGATTCATTCAGCTCACCAAATGGCGAGGTCCCGTCCGGCAGCAACGGCTCAACCATGGCATTCAGTTCTGAGATCGGCTCAAGAATTACTACGGAAATCAACGCGGAAATAGGCGCCCAACCCGGAGCCGACAGTGAAGATGGTAATCTAAGCGATAGCGAACAGCAGGTGGGGGAGGAGGTTGGAGGCAGCGTCGACATGGGCGGCGCCCCGTCGGAAGATGAGCCTACAGAATAAGGTTGTTGGGACTGAGTCTGGACCCGGTTTCAGTGGAACCGGGTCCGTGGAGAAGCAGCAGGTGGACCTTGGGGTTGATTTGGCACCCCAAAACAAATTCCACCTGCGAATCTCCAACCCGGTAATGATCGCATCCGGGACCTTTGGTTATGACGGATACGGTCGAGGCATAACTTCGGAAATGGATTTGGGCCGGCTGGGTGCGGTGATACCGAAAACCTTCACCTGGCTCCCAAAACAAGGTAACCCCGAACCTCGTTGGGATCCCCCATCCTATCGTCAAGGTATGGAAGAGGGGGATTTCCTTCTCTTGAACTCCATCGGCTTGGCCAATCCGGGTATTTATGCTGCCCTGTCCGGTATAACCGAAGAGTGGTCGCATTACCACACCACCGTCGTGCTAAGCATCTCCGGGGACAGCGTTTCCCAATTTGCGGAAATGACTACCATGGCCCAAGGCGCACCCGGTTTCCAGGCCATTGAGTTGAACCTCAGTTGCCCCAATGTGGAAAATGGCGCCATGTTCGGTCACTCCGCCCAACTCACAGCGGCAGCGGTAGACGCTGTCAGGAAGAACACCAACCTCCCAGTACTGGCCAAGCTGGCGCCCAACGTCCCTGACATTACGGAAATAGCCCGTGCCGCCGTAGACTCGGGTGCCGACGCATTGACAATCTGCAACACCGTCCCAGCAATGTCCATAGACATAGAGGCTCGGAAACCAGTCTTGGGCGGCATCACCGGAGGGATTTCGGGTCATGCGCTTCGACCGATCTCGTTGGCGCTGGTCTACCGGACAGCACAGGTTGTAAACGTGCCAATAATCGGCGTGGGAGGCATATTCGAAGCCAAACACGTCCTGGAATACCTAATGGCCGGGGCGACTGCGATTCAGGTAGGCAGCGCCAACCTGGTCAGCCCTTGGTCCCCATTTAATATCGTGGATGAACTCAAAGAGAGGTTGGCAACTGCTGGAATCTGTCGGCTTGACCAGATAATCGGTGCTGCGCTAAAGAACTAAAGGTCGCTCTCTCCGGCCTGGCCTTCTTTTATTCCTGGTAAAAATTTTCGAATTTCGCCATTCTTCGCCATTAGAGCTTGACATCAGTGCGCGAAAAAGGCAAAATCTACCTTAATGATTGAACGGCATTTGTATTTCGGGTATTCATATTATTTTACCGGTTGGCATAAGGCCGGGAGAAATTTGGTGTCCTAACTCAAACGCCCTAGACAAGGGCTCAAGGAATCACCAGACCCCGGCCAGCAGAGGCCGGGTTTTTTTTTGGCATTGCTTCCGAAAACAAGCAAGAAACAGACAGGCCACAATTAGGATAGAGGAAAATGCAGCCAACAGTTACCAGAGATGTACACATTCAGAGCACAACGCCCTTAATTACACCTTCAGACTTGATTACCAGCCTACCAGCTTCTCCTAACGTGGAGAGCAGCGTGGCTGCGGGTCGGGACCAGGTTCGCCAAATCCTTGATGGCTCCGATAGCAGATTTATGGTCGTTGTGGGTCCATGTTCGATCCACGATGAAGCTGCAGCGTTGGAATACGCCGAGAGACTATACCGCTGCACGGAGAAGCTTACCGACCGATTGTTGGTGATTATGCGGGTCTACTTTGAAAAGCCCAGGACCACCATCGGCTGGAAGGGCTTAATTTACGATCCTAACCTGAATGACAGCTTCGACATCGAGGGCGGCTTGCGGCGTTCCCGACGCTTACTGTTGAGCCTGGCAGAGATGGGTATTCACGCTGGGACGGAATTTCTCGACCCAATCGTCCCCCAATACTTGGCTGACTTGGTCAGTTGGGCTACCATCGGCGCCCGTACGACGGAAAGCCAGACCCACCGCCAAATGGCCAGCGGATTGAGCATGCCCGTAGGCTTCAAGAATGGGACTGATGGCAATATTCAAGTGGCCATCGACGCTACGGTTTCCGCCAGAAGCCCCCAAGGCTTCTTGGGCATGGACGCCGATGGAAAGACCGCCATCATCCGCACAACGGGCAACCCCGACGGTCACCTGGTTCTCAGAGGGGGCAAAAGTGGCCCCAACTTCGACCAGGCCAAATTAGAGCAAGCCCAAGACCAACTTACAGCAGCCGGTGTCAGGCCCCAGTTGTTGGTCGATTGCAGTCACGGCAACTCCAATAAACAACACGAGAACCAGTCATCCGCTCTTATCGACGTGGTAAAACAGCGGTCCCAAGGCAACAAACATATTGCCGGCTGCATGCTGGAGAGTAATCTCAATCCCGGTAATCAGCCAATCAACGGGGATTCTTCCCATTTAAAGTACGGCGTCTCAGTAACCGATGCCTGCATTGGCTGGGAAGAGACCGAAGAGTTATTAACCTGGATTTACGAAACCGTCGGCTAAGAAACATCGGGTCTGGTAACCGTGGCCTAGATTAAATGGCTGGCAATGGGTATTGCCAGCCATTTTGTATTTCCCTTGACATCGTTTTGCGATCAATGCCAAACCATGAAGGGCAGGGCAATCGCGTCTTAATGGCAATTTGAAATTTGTATAAAATAGTAGCCATCATGATGGAATTGGGGAGGGGTAGTGATGGTTGAGTCGACG
>MUCU01000006.1 GCA_002817055.1 SAR202 cluster bacterium Io17-Chloro-G7
CGCTTGAAGCGGCTGGTTGGGTGGGACTGGATCAAGCAGGCTTTCGAGCAACTTCCCACAGCCTATTCACGAAGCTTTTAAGCAGAGTTGGTATAATTAGCACGCATGAAGCCCGAATCCCGTGAATACCATAGCTGGTATTAACCCAAAAACCATCGTGCGATCCGCCGAACCAAAACCCAGTTCCCGCACTGGAATTTGCGGCGCTTGCAAAAACCTCAGATGGCGTACCCCTTAACTCCCTGCAATCCCTTCAGGCAGGAAATCTCGCCGGTGTGGTTGTGGGTATGCCCGATAATTGCCCCGCTGATCAGGAACTGGACGGTGGAACTGCCAAATGGCGTCTCGACGGTGCGGCTTAACCCGGTGTCGGTTAGCGACGCCAACATCTGGTCCACCGAAGCGGCTACAGCCTGACCGTAGGCTTTCAACGCCTCCAAGTCGACCTGTACTAAGCGGGCCCACTTGGCCCAAGCGGTGATTTCTTCGGAGGGTGGCGGTTCGCTGAGCCCAAGTTTTTTGGCCCATGTAGTCGTTGCCAAGGGCGCCCCGGCTTGAATGTCCAAATTAGCCACATAGTCTTGGGTCATCAAGGCGTGGGCGTAGGTAGCGCCCAAGGGATTTGCGCTGCCAGCAGGTTTCCAGTGGGCTTGATCCGATGTCACACCCACCATGGTGGCATTGAGCCATTCGTTGCACTCTTTGTACTGCTGCCGAAGTAAAGAGAGGGCGTCCATAGTTTCCTCCAAACATCTTGTTGAAACCGGGTTGTTCAAAATTGGCGGACGCATCGCTAGCGGACGCTTCAATTAAGAAATGCGCACCAAAGAAAAGAGCGCTCGGAGGCTTCGGAATCGCAGCCACAACCCATGAGGTGGCTGCATCCCTGCCTCGAGCGCTCTTATTGTTTCATCCCCAGTGTCTAAAATCGAGCCGCGTCCGGCTCAACTTTGGGCATCGACCAAGGTCAGTCACGGGTGCCGAAAATGGCCACCGAGCAGGTGAATGAACCCGGCCGGCCCCCCAAGTTGTGGGTCAAACCCAACGTGGGGTCTTTCAGTTGGCGGCCCTCCGCCTTCCCCTGAAGCTGCTTATAGACTTCATAGATCATGCGTATACCGCTGGCGCCGATGGGATGGCCAAAACACTTTAGCCCACCGTCGGTGTTTACCGGCAGGTCACCTTCCAAAGTGAAAGTGCCGGCTTCAACGTCCTCGCTGGCCCGGCCCCTCGGGCTAATGCCCAGGTCTTCGTAGATAATCAACTCGGTGATGGTGAAACAGTCGTGGACCATCGCCATATCCAGTTCTTCTCTGGGGTTGGTGATGCCCGCCTCTTGGTAGGTGGCTTGAGCGGCCCTGACGGTTTCGGGAAAGTGGGTGAAATCCCAGTCGTTGCGAAGGGTCCCGAAGGCCCCTACAGCCAGGCCCAATCCCTTCACCAGTATATAGTTGTCCCTAAAAGTCTTGGCGATTTCAGGCGTGGTGATGATAGCCGCAGCGGCACCGTCGCTGACGCCACAGCAATCGAACAACCCTAAGGGCCACGCCACCATAGGCGCGTTTACTATTTGTTCCGTACTGACCTCCCGCTGGAAGTGGGCTTTGGGGCTGAGCGTGCCATTGTGGTGGTTCTTGCTGGCAATCTGGGCTAGCGTAAGTTTTCCATCATCGTAGGGAATCCCGTACTGGTGGAAGTATCGGGTGGCGGCCATGGCGAACTGGGAAGGAGGGGGTGCTGGTGGCGCAACGTCGGAGCCCGGCGCTTCGGGGATGGCCAACCCCGAGAAGCCCGAATCCTTGAGCTTTTCCACGCCCAAGGCCAACACAATGTCGTAAATACCCGCCGCCACTGCGTAACAAGCATTCCGGAATGCGTCGGTTGCGGTAGCGCAAGCGTTTTCCACCCGGGAGATGGGTATGTAGTCCAACTTTAGGGCCTCGGCCAAGGGTTGGCCGGTGCGGAAAGAGCCGACAGTCCCCAACCAAGCGGCCTGAACGTCTTTCCCTTCGATACCCGCGTCGTTGAATGCCTCATAGGCTGCCTCGACCATGAGGTCGGAGGAACTGGCATCCCACCTTTCGCCGAATTTGGTGCAACCCATCCCGATGATGGCTACCCGGTCTCTAATGCCGCTCATTATGCGCCTCCGTTATGTAAAGTGCGCCTGGGTAAATTACAGGAACTATTAATTGGGATACCTAATCTATGGTCCGCTGCGGCACGGCTTTCCAATAATAATTGTGAATACCGTTAACTACCCGCAGTTTGCGGAAGCTCATCTCTATGGGCATGTCCACTCGCACCTCTTCCAATTCGCGGTCGGTCATCATGCAGAGCAAGCGTCCGCCTCCTTCAAAGTCCACCGTTGCGATGACCAAGGGTTTATCCGTTGTGGCGGCCAAATAGTCCATTGAATAGGTGAAAACGGTGCCCTTGCGGTCGCTAAAGCGGGTGGGAGTGGTGTCGTCTTTGGCCTGGCAGTAAACGCAGACACGCTGCGCAGGATACTGAACGTAGCCGCAGTTGTTGCAGGTTGCGCCGTAGAGGCGTAGGTTCTTGTCGCCCTCCCGCCACAACGCAGTAACCGAAGGTGAATTGGGCTCGGGACGGCGTGCTCCATCAGTTGCCCAAACCTCCCGCCATCCTGCGAAGGTCTCATAGCTGTCAAGCTGGGATTTAGCGTTGAGATAGCCGGAGACGCCCATGCGTGGGGTCAGGTTTGATACGGCGTCCGTGGTCCGGAACCCCAAAACATCGCTGCCGTCACCATAGGAGACGGCCAGCAGTACTTGGCCTGGGGTTGCCGATTCTAGGGCGGCTGCCAGCAACATCAAAGAGAATGCGGCTCCTGTATTGCCTAGCTTGCCGAATAATGGGTCTTGAACTTGCTCCGGCGTAAACCCGGTCTTCCTGGTCAACTGACCATGGCGGCGGCCGTCGGGAGCGTAGAAGGCGACTTTAGCCACATCTTTAGCTTCCACACCGTATTTACTGAAATAGCCGGAAAGAGCGTCGCCCAGAATGCGATCCAAGCCTTCCTCGGTGGCGAACCGGTCTTCCCAGGTGCGGACAAAGGAATCACCGGAGGAGCGCCAGGAATCCATCAGGTTTTCGGTGATGGAGTAGGAGCCAGTTAGCTCGGCAATGACCCCGCTGTTGGATACTAAGAATGCGGCTGCGCCGTCGCCCAAGTTGCGTTCGGTATCCCCTCTGGGCGCGCCCTGACGGTTGTCGCTGGCTATAACCAGCACGTTATTTGCCGATCCGGCGACCACCGAATTCAGCGCCGACATCATTGCGGTGGTGCCGGCCCGAAGCACGTCGGTTGTGTCGGCGGCGAAAATGTCCCGGCGCAAATCCAAAGCCGTGGCGATTATCGCAGCGCATTGCTTCTCAGCGTATGGAGTCGTGGTGGTGGCGAAAATTATGCCGTCAACCGATTGGCGATCTTGGCCGCGCAAACAGTCGATGCCCGCCGCAACCGCCATCGTCACGCTGTCTTCATCAAAGTTGGCGACAGACCGCTCTTGGGGCGAGTTCCACCCATCCGTTTCCGCGCCGAGGCGGTACCTGGGGACGTAAGCTCCGAAAGACGATATTCCTGCCAACCTATCTGCTCCAGCTAACGCTCGAACTCCGTGGCGTTGAGCGCTTTTTGTTATTGGTGCGGGCTTGTTGAAATTGGTTACGTAACAATCCTAAACTAATACCAAGGTGAAAACTACATCGCCTACGTACGAATCTATGTGGATTCCACTTTGGCTTTGGTTTAGCAGTAGCCAAATTGCGGTGTCAACGATAGTCGTACGGCCATAAAGCGACAAGCGAACCGGTTCCGGTGAATATAGATGTAACTCCCCGGTTCTAGGTGGAGCGTGGAGGCTATGGTCAGGCGTGCGTCCAGCGCCTTCGAAGCTAGAATCAGAGTTAGCTATGTTACAATTGAGTCCGGTGAACCCGCAGTCCGGTGAACCGGCAGCCTTGGGGGAGCGTAGCTAAAGAGGTACCCAGCTTGCAAGCAAATTTCTCGTTTGAATAGGCTTTGGCCGGGAGTCCGCTTTTTTGATCAGCCATAAATGGCGCAGCCGCAAGTCCATCATCGGAGTTTTGGCTGCCATTTCGTTAATGATGGCGCTGATAGCCATTATCGGTTGCAGTTCTCGCACTTCCGGTGACTCAGGCAACGTCTCCGCAGGCGACGAGGCGTTGGAGGGCCTACCTTCCGACTTCCAACGTTTGGCCGAAGTCTGGCGCTTGTTGGAACGAGAACACATCGACGGCGAAGGGCTGAACGGCAAGGAGCTGAGCAACGGTGCGATTCGCGGGATGTTGCAGGCGTTGGGCGATCCTTATGCGGCGTTTTTAACCGAAGACCAGTTTGACGTAGAGTCCCAGGACATCAAAGGCTTCTTTGAAGGTATAGGCGCGGAAGTAGGCTTAAGGGACGGTAGGATCACCATCATTGCTCCCATGCCCGACGCTCCAGCAGAGAAAGCAGGCATTCGCCCCGGCGACATCATTCTGGAAATCGAGGGCGAGAGTACCCAGGGACTCAGCTTGATGGAAGCGGTAACCAAGATACGAGGCGAAAAGGGCACTCCTATTGAGCTTTTGATTCTGCATCTGGACAGCAGCCAACCTCAACTTCTGAAAATCATCCGGGGGAAAATTCCCTTGGTGAGTGTCCGTTTGGTAATGCAAGTGGGCAATATCGGTCACCTTCGAATTTTCACTTTCACCGGCACCACAAATGATGAACTCGAGACTGCTCTGGAACGGTTTGATGCGTCCCGTGGAGCCGGGCTAGTGCTGGACTTGCGTAATAATCCGGGAGGGTTGCTCTCTTCTGTTGTCGACGTAACCAGCCAGTTCTTGGGAGACGGTTTGGTGCTGTACCAGATCGACGCCCAAGACCGTCGCACCGACTGGAAGGTCAAGAGCGGCGGCAAAGCCAAGGAAATCCCCATGGTGGTGCTGGTCAACGATTTTAGCGCCAGCGCCAGCGAAGTGTTCACCGGCGCAATTATGGACAATGGCAGAGCCACCGTGGTTGGCACATTGACCTTTGGCAAAGGCAGCGTCAACAATCTGTTCCGTCTTACCGACCGTTCCGGAGTCAACTTCACAATCGCAAGGTGGTTCACCCCCAACGGCGCATTGATCGAAGGCGAGGGGCTGACCCCCAATGTGATACAGGAAGCTTCAGATGTTGAAGGTGAGGACATTCAACTGGATCTTGGCATCGAGTTGCTGAAAGAGTTAATCGAGCGGGGCGGCTAAACAATGGCTAAGTCGGCAAAGAAAAAAGCAGATGGCGGTAAGTCTAACGGAGGCGCCGTTGCGACCAACAGGCGCGCCTTTTTCGACTATGAGATACTTGACCGGCGCGAAGCGGGCCTGGTTCTAACCGGCACCGAGATCAAGTCGGCGCGGGCAGGGAAAGTGGACCTTCGCGAGGCATATGCCAGGCCATTGAACGGTGAGCTTTGGCTAATGAATGTCCACATTGCCACCTACGACCCGGCGAATATTTACAATCATGAACCCAAAAGGTCCCGCAAGCTGTTACTCCACAAAGACGAAATTACCCACCTGGCCGCCGAGGTCGCAGAAAAGCGCTTAACCATCATTCCACTGCGTATGTACATCAAGAACCACGTCGCCAAAGTGGAAATTGCCGTAGCCCGGGGAAAGCGCCAATATGATAAGCGGCGGGCCATCATGGATAAAGAAATGGATTTGGCGGCGCGGCGGGCATTGCGCTCGGAGGAATAGCTGCGCGGCGGGGTAACGGTCGGCTGGGTGACGGCCGGTTGGGATTGCGCTTACAGTGAAATAACTAACGGGGTGGGATAATCTAGTAACTGCCCGGCGGGATACCTGGTGGTTGGAACTGCGTTCCCGCAGAAATAACTGCCGGGGTGGGAAAACCAAGTAACTGCCCGATCTTACAGTCGAACACTCGAGAAGGCCCCGCAAATTCAAAACTCCGGCTCCCGGCGACAGATGCCGGGGGCCTGTTTTTCGATTATGGATAACAGTTCGGAGCAAACAGCCCGGTTGGCGGTCTCGCTGCGCCGTACCTGTAGGCCTAATCACTTGCGCCAAATCATCCTAAATATTTCGGGAGAGAGAATTGATAAGAACGCTGGGGGACCAAACGCCCAGAGTGGCGGAAACGGCCTGGGTTAGCGAGTTCGCTTACGTAGTGGGCAACGTGGTAATAGGGGAGTATGCCAGCATTTGGCCGGGTGTCACCATACGGGGAGACGGTCCTACTACCATCGTCATAGGGAACCACGTCAATGTCCAAGAAGGCTCCGTAGTCCACGGCGACGGTTTGGTGATTGAGGATAACGTAAGTGTCGGACACTGTGTAGTTGTCCATTGCGACCGAGTGGGTGAAGGCTCCCTTTTGGGTAACAACAGCACCGTGCTTCCCCGGGTGGTACTTGGTCCCCAGTGTCTAGTGGCCGCTAACTCGGTGATCCTTTCCGGGACAGACATTCCCCCGCGGTCTTTCGTCACAGGTGTGCCAGGTGTGGTCAAAAGGGAAGTTACGCCGCAGCAAATAACCGGGATGCAGCATACGGCCCAAGAGTTGGTACAAAGGGCCAAAATTTTTAAAGACAGCGGTCTGTAGCCGAAAGGAATAACAGGAGCCTCAGCCTAAGCAAATCCCAACCGTGCCATGTTTCGTCGTAAGTATGGTTGCCGGGCTTTGGCAGTTGCTAAAGGGGTTTGCTAGCCCGGAAATTGATACCCAAGGTGCCGAAGTTGGCGGCGCTGGACGCTTGAGGCGCACCGCCGAACACATCCTCCCGCCAAGTGATCTCGAATCCTAAGAAGCCCGACGCATTTACCACCGCCGCGAGCTCTGCTTCCAGCAGAGCGCCAGCGATTCAACCCGTCCAGAGATCAATCTCTAACTTGGCTTCTTCCGGCACTTGCACCTGCACCAAGATGTCGCCTATCTGCAGGCGCCCTCCCGGTTTCAATACCCGGTACATCTCGGCTAGAGCAGCGCTTTTATCCGGTACGAGATTTAGCACCCCGTTGGAGATCACTACGTCGGCCCAGCCGTCGGGTACAGGCAGAGATTCGGCGTAGCCATCGCGGAACTCAACATTGGTCAGCCCCGCCTCCACCGCTGCGTGCCGGGCTCTTTCCCGCATCTCTGGGGTCATGTCCACACCAACCACTTCGCCATTAGTGCCGGTCATGCGCGCAGCAATGAGGCTGTCAATGCCTGCGCCGCTGCCGACATCCACAATGTTCTCTCCAAGGCTGATTGGTCCGAGGCTGAACGGGTTGCCAGTGCCCGCAAACGCCTCGATTGAGGATTCTGGGATGCCTTCCAGCCATTCCTCGGAATAGCCCACCAGCCGAGTCAGGCGTCGACCGGTGTGGAAGTGAAATCCTTGATGCGGGTTTTGGGCAACCGCTTTGTACTCTTTGATGATGGCATCTCGTAAGCTGCCCAAGTCAACGGTTATCTCAGGTTGAACCATGGACTCATCCTCCAAGCCATTCCAGGTTGTTCCTGGACCCTGCGGGGATAACTGAACTTCTTGCGAACTTATTGATCGAACGAGCTCCAATTATAGCTTAAATTAGCTACAGCTTAAATTAGCCAAAGTCTGCCGCAGCCATCATAAACGCTGGGCGACGGGCAACACCTTGTCGGCCAAGTGCTCCATCACCCGGATACTATCGTCCAGACTATTGGTGCGAAAATCGAAAGTCAGTTGGTCGATGCCGATTTCGCAGCAGGCATAAACGTCGTCAATTATTTGCTGAGTCCCGGCTATCAGAGAGCCGCCGCTCCTGATCGAGTCGCTTTCGGTAATGCCGATATCGGTAAAGTGCAGGCTGCGCTTCAAAGAAATTGAAACGGATTTTACATCGCGCTGGGCCCGGTCTATCCGCTGTCGCAAGTAGGGCAGATTTTCACCAACAAATTCCGGTGTTTGGCGTGTGGTGTGCCAGCAGTCGCCGTATTTTGCGGTCCGGCGAAGGGCGGCCTTAGTGTGGCCCCCCACCCAGATGGGGATATGGGGTTTTTGCACCGGCTTGGGGTAGAAATGGATCTTGTCAAATTGGTAGTGTTTGCCGTGGTACTCGGGTAGGTCCTCTTCCCACAAAACTTTGAATATCTCTATGAATTCGTCGCTCATCTGGCCCCGCTCCGCGTAGGGCACGCCCAAGACTTCGAACTCCTTCTCCAGCCACCCCACTCCTACGCCGCAAATAATACGGCCTCCACTCAAAACGTCAAGAGACGCAAACATTTTGGCTTGGACCACTGGATTGCGGTAGGGAAGGATTACGACGGTGCTGCCTATTTTAACAGTGTCGGTGCAAGCAGCCAAAAACCCCAACAGGGTCATGGTCTCGAGGAAGGGGGCGTCAGACGCGCTGGAAAACGAACCGTCGGCGGTGTAGGGATATTGGTTAGTGCCACCGGTTGGCAAAACGACATGATCGCCCAACAGAACCGACTCAAAACCCAACGCTTCGGCCCGCTGAGCAAAGCGCTTCAAACCGGCTGGGTCGGGTATGCGGGGTATGCTGATGCCTATGTTCATATCGAAAATCCTTTATTTGCCGAAGAAGTATTTTATCGCAGAGTGCGCCGAGAAAATAAAATTGTGTTCCGCCTCTGAGGTATCTGCGTGATCTGGGGTAAATATGCTGGCGAGAGAGACTCAACGCAGCTTCTATCATCATACGGTGATTACATTTCTGCCCAGAGAGTTGCCTTGGCGCAGGGCATCGAAAGCCGATTCCACGTCTTCCAACGAAAAAACCTGGTCCAGAATGGGCTTTATCCTACCTTGAGAGACCAGGTTCATTGTGTCTTGCATCTCCTGTTTCGTGGTCGCCCTAGAGCCCATAATCTCGAATTCGTTGCGCTGAGCAGCCTCATCATGACCCAGGCCCGGAACGAGTTGAGCCCCACCGGCGATGGTTGGAGCAAATCTTGACTTAGGAAGACCGCTTAAGCGGCTCCACGCACAAACTCATCCAACCGCTGGTGCAGCATCACCATGGCCATGGTGTCCTGTTTACAGTACTCAAGTAGATTTTGCCTTTCGGTTTCGGCAAATTGACCGCTGTAGCGACCCATGGCCAGATAGGCGAAGGTTACCATGGCGGTCTCACCTTCCGCGATGTTCAAGTGGGAGTAGGACATACTCGGCACCAAAGCCGGCAGGGTGCTCTTCAACGAAACGCTGCCGCCAAAATCTGGGTGGTAAAAATTCTTAATTATTATGTCTTGCAAGTCTACGATGCGGCCAAGCAGCGATTCCAAAGACGGAGCCAATGGAGGAAGTATATTTGCCAACCCTTTGATTATCGTCTTCTCAAAATTGGAATATACAATAATGCTCCCTTCACCCGGCAAGTCCTCAATCAGCCGTTGGGCCAACTCGAGCCTGGAATCTTTGGTGTGATCGCAGAGGAATTCGGCATGGGAGATAACATTGCCGACATCGTCGCAACAGTGGGAGGAGTACTGGGTTGGGATCTGGCTGTACGGCGCAATATCGGGATACAGTGGAATTGCGGTCATTACCGATTCAAAGTCCAGGTAGTGGGCTGGCCACATGACTTGGGCAAGCTCATTCCCGAGCCCATCGCGCACCGTTGGTTTTTGAGCTTGAACCGATTCCCACATTATTGTTTGGCGCTCGGTCAGAGGAAAGGTGGCGGGTATGTCTTCAATACGCACGATGCCGGCTTCGGTTAGCTGGTCGAACTTCTTAGGACTCAACCTGGGGATTTTGAACACATGGTTTTCTACCTCGTTCCCCATGCACTGGGAGAACAGAGGGCACTTGCGGCATGCAATCTTAAGCACCGGCTCCGGCTTTTTGGTCCTGCTGGTTTCTTCAATGATGTTCGGCCAGATTTGACGTAATGCCTCGGCGCGAATTAAGACCTCCTCGGTGTGGTCCACTTCCACGAAAAGGTCGCTGTTACTCATACCCAGGCGATAATCCTTGGAGATAAGCAACAGAGACGCTTGAGTAATCTCTATCCTAGCCTGGGAAAGCACCATGACGGTGTAAGCCATGTCGTCAATGTAGTTCCCCCGGTCATTCGCACTGGACTTAACCTCCACCAGACGCCATCCAGCGCCGTCTCTAATCAAGACGTCAGCCCTGGCGGCTGTCCCGTCCACACGAAACGCGGCTTCGAAAATGATGCGGTTGCTGGGGTCTGCCATCGCCTGCCGAGTGGAAGCGGCGGCCTTATCCATGTCCTTTTCTTCAATAAGTAGACCGGTGGGATAAAGGGTCCTAGCGCGACTTCCAATTTCCAAGCCCTGTTCGACCCGAAATAACTCTCCCCTGGTTTTAGGCGCCTGGAGATCTTGGTCGATTATATCTTCGTTTCGCAGCTCCCAGCCCAAGGTAGGACAGGTGATAGTGTTCAAGAACAGGGTTTTGGAAAGGTTTCGCATTATTTTTCCAGACCAATCTCCCAAACGGACCTTCCCGACTAAGGTTCCGGGAAAAGATTGATTTTTAGTCTAGTGAACCTGAAATCCTAAGAGCGATTCCCAGGCAACCGTTTGCAGGGCGGTCGAATGGGTGACCACGAATGGCAGTATAGGGCGAGGAAACAATTGCGTCAAAGCGGTATTTTGTGCCCGGATTAGGCTACTCCCCGCAACCCGGCGGGTAGGATTTTGTAGAAACCCGGATACCTTGATTATTAAATAGGCCTGCCGTATCCGGAGACGAGTTTGCCCATATCGCCCTTCCTCGAGAAAATGAAAAGCCACCCCATTCCGGATGGACTTCGTTAGTGTATATGCGGGCCCTGGCTCCGGTGGCCAACGAGTAGGCGGGGAAAGTGAATGTGGGTCCACCGTCACTAACGTCGGTCAGTGTCCAGCCATCCAAGTCCACGGAACCACTTCCTTGATTAAGCAACTGAACGTATTCGTCCGCTTCGCTTACCGGGACGATGCCGTCGAAAAAGATGCATTCGATCATTACCTGGGCTGGTCCTGGCGCCGGTAATGGCGTAGAAGTGGGCGTTGGAGTGGGCGTTGGAGTGGGCGCCTCGGTTGGAATAGCGGTTGCCGCAAGGCTGGGTACGGTGGTGGCGGTTGGGTTAGTGCCAGGGGTTGCCGTCGGAAGAGGAACGAATGTAGCCGTTGGCAAGGGAACTACGGTGGCCGTTGGAACCGGAACCCCAGTGGCGGTGGGAGCAGCAGGAATTGGTGTCTCAGGAATTGGTGTCTTCGGGGCAGGCGCCGGAGTTTCGATTGGACTAGTAATAGCGGTGGCGGCGGGATTCGGTTTCGCCGGATCCGGTTTCGGAGTAAAAGCAAAAGCGGCGGTAGGCGCCGGCGTCGGCGTCGGCGTGGCAGTGGGAAGCACTATCGTTGGCAAGGGATTGGGCGCCGGTGTCGGCTCAAGAACCGGTGACGGCGTAGGTGTATATCCTACGGGCGGCATCGAAGTAGGACTTGTTCTTGGCACCGTTGAATTAGGGATTGTTGAATTAGGGATTAAAGTAATGGTTGCGGGAGGATTTGCTTGCCGACAACTCCAAAGGCCAGCATTCTTCCCTTGCGCTTGCTGCTGTAGCAGTAGAAAGCTTTCTTCCCGGCTGCTTTGGCCCTCGCTATAGACTCTGGCCAAGCCGAGCCGCACCAGCTCTGCATTAAAGTCTTGGCCCTCTACTTCAACAAATGCCAACAATCTGCCGAACGAGAACAACTGACTGAATGTCAGGCCTCCACCTGGCCCTAGCTCTCCCAATTCCTGATCTAGGTACAAGGTCACAGTCCGGTCTAGAATATTATCGACTACGAATTGCTTCGCAGTTACGCCCCAACTGTCCAAACAGCCAGTATCAATAACTCCTCGGTATTCATTGGGTTTGTTGGCTTGAAATGTTTCGGGGGCATCCACTCCCAGCAACCGGACCCTATCCCGGTTTCCGTCGCTGGTTTCGACCTCTATCGTATCTCCATCAATGACTCCCACAACCTTCACCTCAATCGTCGAAGGTATCCCGAGGATAGTCAGCCTTGCGGGCTGTAGGGTTTCGGGTGGAGGAAATACCGATTCGGGCCTACCCGCCGGGGAGGTAGAATGGGTTGGGTAAAGGGTAACATCAGGGAAGGTAGTCGCCGCCACAACCCCGTCCCGAGGCAGGGCGATTTGAGTAGAAGGGTTCGGCGACGGCTCAGCGACGCAACCGACGACGAGGTATACCCACCGCAGAGACAGAATGTGGGAGAATAAGCACTTCATTTACGATAAGGCTTTCACTGACTGACATCACCACAACAAAGACTGACATCACCACAACAAAGACTGACATAACCACAACAAAAGTTGCGTTGGCCGCTGAGAGTTGGCATAATAGTCTACAATCTTCCGGACGGTGAACCAAGCTAGAAGTTCACAGACGGAGAATTCTCGAATAAGAGATACCCTGCACACACCAAAATTATTTGGAGGCATGTAATGGAAAAGGGCGACACAGTTATAGACGCTGGTGATGTTAGCATTGCCATGAGCTATCGGGCTGAGATTATGGACGACCAAGGCCTCTGTCTTCAGGTCTACAGCGAGATCGACGGCAAGGATACTGAAATACTGAGGTTCGATTGCTTTGACCAGGCACCACATTATCACTATGGTCCGGAGAATCTTAATGTCAGGCTGTTCATGGACAAGACGACAGCCGGGAACCCTCTGGGTTGGACCTTGAGTCAACTGCGCAACAACCTCCCCGCAATGTTCGAACGGTCGGGCTACGACGAATTGGCTGAGAAGGTTACGACAAAGCCCGTGGCCATAGAGACCCTCGATCAGGTGGAAGCAACGGCTCGCGCCATGTCCCGGGATGGGCGGCGCACGGTTCACCACAAGTTCGAGCGGCAACTGGACGGCGACCGCTTTGAAGCCGGGAACATTGCCATCGGATTGGAATACCGGATCTTATCCCAGATTAATGACGAAGGTATGGCTATTCACGTCGTGTCCAATGTTGCTGGACAGGAAGTGGAGTTGCTGGCTTTCGACTGCTTCCAGAACGGTCCCCACTATCACTATGGGCCCCGCAACCAGGATATCCGGATTTATTGGGACACCACCACGTCCGGTGAGACCCTACGCTGGACCTTGGACCAGTTCAAGGCCGGTAACCTGCGCAAGATGATCGAGCGGGCTGGCTACCCAGCCATCGCCAGCGAGTTGGATGAAAATCTAGTGCAGTCGATCCTGCCAAAGATAGAAAAGAGGGCATTCGATTTGGTTGCTGAGAACAAGGCAGCCCAAGCCAAGCCCAATGACGAAAAGAAGACCAAGGCTCAGTTGATCCAGGAAATCGAGTCTCTCCGAGATCAAGTAGCAGCCCTCTAAATATCCCCAAAATGAAGGGAACCTAATTAGGGTAGGCGTATACCTCGCCTCTTGGTTGGCAAAACGCAGAAACGGCCTGGGCAATTGCCTAGGCCGTTTCTTTTCTCTGAATGAGTCCAGGAATGAGTCCGGGAATGAGTCCAGATAACCGGCATCAATCCCAAGCTCTGCGAAGCTCACATCATCGTGTAGCCGCCACTGACGCTAAGCGTCTGCCCGGTAATAAAGCTTGCGGCGTCGGAAGCCAAGAACACTACGGCGTTGGCGATTTCGCTGCTGGTAGCCAGTCGACGTAGGGGATAGCTTCGCTTTACCCGTTCCCGCACGTCTTCGGTGAAAATGTCCTGCATCTGGTTCCACATGCTCTCTTCGCTGATGGACTCCTCCTCCGGAGGCACCACCACACCAGGGCAGACGACGTTAAGACGGATGCCGTAACGACCGGTTTCCCTGGCAACCGATTTGTTTAGCGCAATTATTCCCGCTTTACAAGCCGAATAAACTGCTTCCCGGTATTCCCCCATGCGGCCAGCATCGGAACTTATGCTAACAATCGCACCCGACTGGCGCTCGACCATAGACGGCAACACGCTATGAATGCAATTTATCGCTCCCCAAAGATTTACCTGAACTTCCTTTTCCCATTCTTCTCGAGGCTTTTCCAGGAACAACCGATCGATCGTCCATCCGACGTTATTGACGAAAACGTCGATACTGCCAAATTCAGCGAGAGATTGCTCCACCATTCCTTCAACCTGCAGGTGGTCCGAGACGTCTGTGCTAATCACCTTGACTCGGCTGGCGCTACCGGTGGCCGCTACCTCGACCGCCACCTTTGCTCCCTGCTCAGGCGCCAATTCGGCAATGGTGATGTTGCTGCCTTCGGCGGCGAAAGCATGAACAATGGCCCGGCCAATATTAGAACCTCCGCCGGTGACAATTACGTTCTTGCCCTTCAGTCCCAGCTCCATAGATATCCTCCGGGATTATTAACCTTTTCAGTGATCTGCGGGACACGGTACCACATTCTTTGTTGCAAACACTGAGTGGTTATGTCGGCTAAGGAAGAGCGGTGCGGAGCGATTCGCACATTTACGGGGGGGTTGGTGATAGTATTCAGCTTGGAGCAGTGTTCAGCTTGGCTCGTTACCTGGTGCTGATACGTTGGGTATCCCGCCAATGCGCAATCGAAGTAGCCCCTTTATATCCTCAGTGGCCGTGCTGGATATATGCACGGTGCTGTTGGGGTCGTCGTCCCATTTCACCGGTACCTGGTTGATCTTGTAGCCACGTTTTGCAGCGATGATCAGCAACTCGGTATCGAAAAACCAGTTGTCGTTTTTGATGTGAGGCACAATAGCCTGGGCCGTCTTTCGGGTCAGCGCCTTGAACCCGCACTGGGCGTCCTGAAAAGGGGTGAAAAACATGGATCTAATCAGCATGTTGTAGCTGCGGGAAATGAACTCACGTTTGATGGACCGGGTCACCCGAGAGCCCTTACTGAGCCGACTGCCAATGGCGACGTGATAGCCTTCCTCCAGCGAGCCCACTAAGCGAGGGAAATGGCTAAGGTCGGTGGACAAGTCTACGTCCATATAGCTAACTATGTCGGCGGTGCTGTCCAGCCACGCCACCTTGAGGGCCCGACCTCGGCCCTTTTGAGGGATGTGCAGATAATTAATGCCCGAGTATCGCTGGCATAGCATTTCGGATACCGATTTTGTGTTGTCGGTTGATGCGTTGTCGGCGATGATAATTTGCCAGGGATTTCGCAGGTTGGCCTTGAGGAAGTCGGCCAAGATTACGATATTCCTTGGCAGGGCTTTTTCTTCATTAAAAACTGGAATTACTACATCAACGGTGCCACTCATCCCACCATCCCCTTAGCAACCCGAAATCACTTCCTCGATATCAATCTGCCGGTCCTCTGCCGAACTATCGTTCATTTCCGCGCATTTTGGCGAAACAACAAATCCCCGGGTCGACAACGCCAGTGCATGTAGCACGCTCAGGCCTTATGAGTAAGTAGCCTAAGCCAGTATTCAGAGCCGGTTTGCCGCCGATAAACCAAGGGTCAGTGGCGGAAGTGGCGAACGCTGGTAAAAACCATTGCCAGGCCCCGTTTGTTGGCCTCGGCAATAACCTCGTCATCCCTAATTGAGCCACCGGGTTGGACCACCGCAGTAACACCTGCTTCCGCTGCCAACTCGATATTATCCGGGAAAGGAAAGAAAGCGTCGGAAGCCAATACGCTGCCTGCGGCCTTGTCTCCTGCAGTCCTCTGGGACAAGTGAACGCTGACCACACGGTTGGGTTGGCCTGCTCCCATGCCTACCAAAGTTCGGTCTTTAGCAAAAACGATAGCGTTGGACTTGATGTGTTTGGCAGCGGTCCAAGCGAACGCCAAATCCTTAAACTCGGCTTCAGTGGGAGTCCGGTCCGTCACCGTTTTCCAGGACGCCGGGTCTTCACTAATATTGTCGGGACCTTGAACCAGCAACCCGCCGCTAATCGGTCGCAGGTCGTACGCTTGCGCTCCGGTGTTTAGCTCGACGGAGAGGATGCGCAGATTACGTTTCTTTTGCAAAATCTCGAGAGCTTCCGGCTCATAGCCTGGTGCGACCACCACCTCATAAAACACGGCCTCCATGGCCTTAGCAGCCGCCGCCGTTACCGTTCTGTTATAGCCAACTATTCCGCCAAACGCAGAGATGGAGTCGCCCTCATAGGCGCGTTGGTACGCAATGACCTGGTCTTGATGGCAGGCCAGCCCACAAGGGTTGGCGTGTTTGACCACCGCAACCGCTGGGTCGGCAAAATCGGACACGGTGCGCCAGACAGCGTCGGCATCCATCAAGTTGTTGTACGACAACTCTCGTCCGTGAAGTTGGCGTGCTCCGGCGAGCCCTCCAACTGAAACACCTTGAGGCACGTATAGGCCACCCTGCTGGTGGGGATTTTCCCCGTAACGCAGGGTAGCGGTTTTGACCATCTGTATGCTTAGCTGCTCAGGGAGTTCCTGAGTATCGGCTTCGGCGCCCGTCAGGTAGGCGGCGACCGCAGTGTCGTAGACCGAAACGTGATGGAATGCCTTGGCCGCAAGATTGCGGCGGTTCTCGGGGGTTAAGCCGCCATCGCCCATTTTTTCGGCGATCCAAGAGTAGTCGGCAGGGTCTACTACCACGGCTACCGAGGGGAAATTTTTGGCTGCCGCCCGCAGCATGGTGGGACCGCCAATGTCTATATTTTCCAGCGCATCGTCCATGGTCACGCCGGGTTTGTTGATGGTCTCGACGAAGGGATAAAGATTGACCACCACTAAGTCGATGGGATCAATACCGTGCTCGGCCAGTTCGGCCAAGTGGGCAGGCAAGTCCCGGCGCGCCAGCAAGCCAGCGTGGATAACCGGGTGAAGGGTTTTAACCCGGCCATCCAGTATCTCCGGGGACCCGGTAACTTCGGAAACCTGCTTTACCAGCAGCCCACCGTCTCCGGATAAAGTGCGATGAGTTCCGCCGGTGCTAATTAGTTCAAAGCCCGAATCCACCAAGCGCTTGGAGAATTCGACGACCCCGGTTTTGTCGTAAACGCTGATAAGTGCTTTCAAATCTTCTCCACTAATTAAACCTACCCGGTCAAGCCTATCCGGTCAAACCTACCCGGCCACTGTGGACGATACCGGCATTCAGATAGACCGCCGTAGCTACTGGTTGGGCCTGATCCGGCCGGGGATCATAGGGTCAGACGCCGTTTAGGAATACTTGGGCATCGCCTTCCCGCTTGATGATGCGCCCAACCACGGTGCTTTCCGGAATCAACTTCTGGAATTGGCTTAAATTATTCTCGTTGCAGACCGCCACCATACCGAGGCCCATGTTGAAAACACGGTACATCTCGTCGTTGCTAACAGATCCTTCCCGTTGGATCACATCGAAAATCGGCAGCACCGTCCAGCTTTCCAACTGGAACGACGCCGCCAAATCGTCAGGAAGTATTGCTGGCATCTTTCCCGGCAGTCCGCCCCCGGTGATATGGGCCAGACCGGTTACTAACTCCAGCACAGGGGCCAACAGCGGGTAATAACTGCGGTGGCGGACCAAGAGCTCCTCACCTAATTGATGGTTAAGCTCCTGGTACCGATTGAACAAAACCGATGGTTCATCATCAATGTTAAAAACGCTGCGGATTAACGAGAACCCGTTGGTGTGGACCCCGCTGGATGGGATTCCGACAAGGTAATCGCCACCGCACATATTCTCGTTATCGATCATCCGGTCGCGCTCAACTGCGCCGACCACAAATCCTGCTAGGTCCAGTTCTCCGGTCGTGTAGGTCCCCGGCATCTGCGCCGTTTCCCCACCGATAAGGGCACAGCCTACTTCCCGACAACCCCAAGTGATTCCTCTGATGAGGGTGTCCATCATCTGGGGGTCCATGTTACTGAACGCGACGTAATCCAAGAAGAAAAGGGGTTTGGCTCCCCGGGTCAGAATATCGTTAACATTGAGGGTTACCAAGTCCTGGCCGACGGACTCGAAGTGGCTAAGGCGGGTGGCTATCTTTAACTTGGTCCCAACGCCGTCGGTGCTTGCCACCAGGACCGGATTGTTGTAGCCAGCTAGCTGGTACAGACCTGCGAAGCCGCCCCCGCTATTCAAAACCTCAGGTCCGTGGGTGATTGCAGCGAAGGCCTGAATCCGGTCTTTTAGGCCACTCATCAGGTCCAAGTCTACGCCGGAAAGCCGGTAGGCTTCACTCGCCAATTACAAGGTCCTCCCACGCCCGACTTTGCCAGGCAATCCAGGGGTATTTGCCGCATTTAGAAGGTTAAATGAAGATGTTCCCGATGGCAAGGGGTGACCCGGCGGAGAGCATAATTTGGTGCAAGGGAAGGCTGTCGTCGATCCGTCCCAATTTGAGCGGCCAGTGGAATATCGTCGGAATTCTACGTATTTGGTTTAGAAAAATGCAACTGGGTCTCGGTAGCTTGGCGCCGTGGGTTGGCGAACGCCACCTATCGATGACTGAAACGAACCGCGCCAGAGCAATGAGATGCATAAAAGAGGGACGGAAATATTAGGGTGAGGTACGTACTCTATGGCGGTTAACAAGCTGAGTTATCCGGTAATCACGCAAATTAAGCCGAGCAATAGGCAGATCAAAAACTAACAGCTAATCGGAATCCCCAAAGAGCTTACCTTGCTCCAGAACCAACTTGCTCATTTCCAGCTGAATGGGCACGGGATAGTTGCCGGTAAAACATGCATCGCAGAAGCCACCATCCGCGCCACCAACCACTTTCATCAGTCCTTTGACACTGAGGTACCCTAAGGAATCTGCATTGATCAAAGTGCGGATCTCCCCCTCTTCCAACCTAGCTGCGATCAACTCTTCCCGGGAGGCCATGTCCACGCCCATGTAGCAAGGGTGCTTGATCGGCGGAGCGCACACTCTCATGTGCACTTCTTTGGCCCCGGCCTTGCGTAAGAGCCCAACCACGTGGGGAGTTGTGGTCCCGCGGACAATGCTGTCGTCCACCACGACCAACCGTTTGTTCTTTATTACTTCCACCAGTGGGTTGAACTTTTGCCTAACGCCCAAATCCCGCATCCGTTGGTCGGGTTCGATGAAGGTGCGGCCAACATAGCGGTTCTTGATCAAACCCTCGCTGTAGGGGATACCGGATTCTTGCGCATATCCTACCGCCGCTGCCACCGAAGAATCAGGTATGCCAATGACCAGATCGGCCTCCACCGGGTGCTCCCGAGCGAGTTGGGCCCCCAATTCTTGGCGGGCCGAATGAATCAAACAATCATCAATGATGCTATCGGGCCGGGCAAAATAAATCAGCTCGAAAACACACAAGGCACGGCGCCCTTGGCGACCCGTCCAAATGGACGAGTGCAAGCCCTTGCTGTCGATCACCAGCGCTTCGCCGGGTTCCAACTCTCGCAGGAACGTGGCCCCTAAGTGGTCCAAGGCGCAAGTTTCCGAAGCTACAATCCAGCCTCCATTCAACTGACCCAGGCACAATGGACGGATTCCCAATGGGTCCCGGGCGGCCATAAGGGAATCTTTGGTCAGCGCCACCATGGAATAAGCCCCTTCAAGCTGGCGCATGCAGGAGAAAATGCGCTCTTCCCAGTCGGAACCGCTGGCATTGGCCAGCATATAGGCGAATACCTCGGAATCGGTGGTCGAGTTGAACGTACAGTCCCAAGCGTCTTGGAGTTGTTCCTTCATTTGCAGGGAGTTGATAATGTTGCCATTATTGGCCAGAGCCAATTTACCGTGGGTGCCCTGAACCAACAAGGGTTGAGCGTTGCAAAGAAGGCTGCTGCCGGTGGTTGAGTAGCGGGTGTGGCCAATGGCTAACCCGCCGGCGAGGGGGTAAAAATCGGGTTCGCGAAATATTTGCGTAACCAGGCCCATTTCGGCGTGGACGTTTATCTCCTCGCCATTGGATGCGGCTATGCCTGCGCTTTCCTGCCCACGGTGCTGTAGAGCGAACAGGCCAAAAAAGGCCAACCTGCTAGCTTCGGCTCCAGGCATATATATCCCAACGACACCACATTCTTCCTTTGGATGATCGAACGGGGGACTATCGACCGGAGGAAGGTGACGACTGGGAACTAACTCCGGAGAGCTCAACTCACTATTCACGGTGCTATCTTATTTTCCTTCGATACTAAGGTCAACCGCAATTGCAGCCATTAATCCGCCAGATTCACGCACGACCGCCTCTGGATTTCTCAGGCTCACCTGGGTTGGCCCATCCCTCTACACTTGGTGCCGCCGGATCCTGTTTATACACGAGGGAAGCAGTATCCAAACCTTATCAAATTCGATCCAACATCAAATTCGATCCAACCGTATTGATGTAAGTTATTCGATTTTTTTCAAATAATGTCCTGAATCAGTAGGAAAATCTAGTCATTTGGCTTCGGAAGAATAGTGACCTTCCTATTCTCGCCCACTCCCGAGCTTTCCGTGGCTACTCCGGGAAAGTCGGTAAGTGTCGTGTGCACGATGCGGCGATCGGCTGGCGACATGGGCTCCAAAGTAACGCTCCGGCTAGACTGGGCAACGCGGCTGGCTACTTTGGAAGCCATATCCCTTAAAGATGTTTCCCTGCGCTCCCGATAGCGTTCCACATCCAATGCGACCCGGACTTCGTCTCCGTACTTTTTACGGACGATTAGGTTGACCAGGAACTGCAGCGATTGCAAGGTTTGGCCGCGTCGCCCGATCAACAGGCCCGAGTCTTCGCCGCTTAGGTCAATTATAGGCCCTCCGACGTCCGGATCGTTAGCCGCCCTTAGCGTCCTGCTAACGTTCACGCCCGCAGCTTCCAAAATTCGACCCACCGCCTCGGTGGCCAAAGCCGCAGCGCTACCGCCTTGTGGTATTTTAGTTACCCGAACCCGGGCCAGTTCCGCCCCGATGCCTAGAAACCCCGACTTTCCCCTACTTAGTACTTCGACCTCGGCCTCGTCGCGGTCGACGTCGAGCTCTTTCAGGGCTAACTCTATTGCTTCTTCTACGGACCGGCCGGTCATCACTCGTACTTCCATCGCTACTTTCCTCCTCCGAAGGGACGTTCGAAATTGGTTCTGGAGGTATATCGGCTGCGTCTGACGCTTTGGGGAACAATGGGAACAACGGTTGCCATCCGGTTATGAAGTATTGAATGCCAACCCCTATTATGTTCGAAACAATCCAATACAACGCCAAACCGGTGGGGAAGCTGAAAGAAAACACGGCAATCAACAACGGCATCATCCAGAGCATCATTGTCTGGTTGCCCTGCGATCTAGCGTCCGTCGCCGGAGTCATCGTCATCTTTTGCTGCACCCAAGAGGACACAAAGACCAAGACCGGTATTATTACTATGGTGGCGCCGACGGGGCTATTAGCCAAGTCCATGCCCAGGAAGGTGGCGCCCAACGGCGCGGCCTCGTATATTGGGAAAAAGCCGAGCCAGGAGTAAAGCTTCTCCGAAAGCCCAACCAACTTGTCAGGATCACTGAAGAGCGTCTGAATCAGCACCCTGAATAGACCCAGCAGGATGGGCATCTGGATCACCAAAGGTCCAATGCAACCAATGGGGCTTACGCCGGCATCCCTGTAAGCCTGCATGGTTTCCCGGGAGATCCGGGCCTTATCGCGAGCGTAGCGTTGTTGTATCTCCCGAAGTTTAGGTTGCAGCCCGCTCATCATCCTCATCTGGCGGATCTGGCGCACGGTGAGAGGGAGCGTAACGATCCGAACCAGCAGGGTAAAGAGGATTATCGCAATACCCATCTGGCTAAAGCTGATGACGTACAACACCAATAGGGTGTTGAGCATCGGCCGAATAATAAATTCGGTCCAGACGAAATCTAAGGCTTCCAAATAGCCCTACCTCACCTTGCCTATAATTTGGATTACCGGATCACCCTAATATTCGCACCGGATTCTTCGCACCCGGTTAGTTGCATTCCAAATTTTGATCGGTGTCAAAGCACCAAGCTTCGTTTAAATCCAAGCGCCCAGCCCGGTTGGTATTCACATTGATCCGGATAATTGTGCTTCCTTGGGTCCCAAAATAAATGGTGTTACCGGAAACGAACATGGGGGATTTTATTTCGGAATCGCTAACAAACTCGGTATCAATCACTCGGTTTGAACCGGCTGTGTCCGGCTTGGTGTCCAAGAGATTGACCACCCGGCCGTTTTTGCCCGCTGCGATTAAACCGCCAGCGACCAAGGCTGGCCTGGAAACTATCGCGGAACCTAAATCATATATCCAGAGAAGGATTCCCTCACCATCAACGGCGTAAATATTTCCGTCCATGTTGCCGGCGAATATGCTTCTTTCGTCGGCAACGGCTCCAGCCCAGAACCAGTTGTCTCCTCTTACCGACCAACGAAACGATCCGTCGTTGGCGTCGATGGCGTAAAGCATCTTGTCAAATGAGCCTATGACGATCATATCCCTGAAGATCAGCGGTCGACCAGCTATGGTTCCTCCGGTCTTAAAGCGCCATTTCTCGGACCCGTCGCCAACCCTCAGCGCATAGACATACTTATCGTGGGAACCGAAATAAACGATCCCATCCCTTACCACCGGTGTCGACCAGATCCTCCCACCCGTGGTGAAAGTCCACAATGGGTCGCCCCCATTATCGGCATCAAATGCGTAAAAATTGCCGTCTTCGGAACCCACCAAGACCATGGGTAAATCCGGGTCGGGGACAAAAACCGGCCCACCAATCAACGGTTCGGGTTCCGGCTCGCCCCCAACCGCCACACGCCAATTGAGACTCAATATATCCGAGCCAATTTGGGATTCTCCGGATTGGGATGCAGTAGAATTTACGGAAAAACCCATGTCCATAGAGTACAAATAACCATCGATTCCGCTTACGTACAAATTCGAATCGCCGAAGGCCGCGTTGTCGAACGACCCTCTCAATCCCGTTATGCTCGAACCACCCGGTATGCATGCCGCCAGTCCCATAATTAATGCTGCGGATGCGGCTGCCAAAATCCCAATTTTGCCGGACAACCGCACTATCATTGAGATGCGCCTGCGGGAATAAAAGAAGCATCTACTTCTGGGGCCGAAGATCCATCGTCCACCATCGCTTGGATTTCACCCTGCTTGGTCGTGACGAAAACCACGAACTGTTGCCCTACTGATAATATTGGCAGTTGACCCGGATGAGATACAGGCCTCGTCCCGTTTACGCCCCGTTCAACAACTAACTCGTCGTCCCGAGTCAGGGTTACTAGCATCAGTTCTTGTTCGATTTGAATGACTTGCCCCAGTTCAAATGCAAACCCATTGGTTACCGACAGGGTGTTATCCAACGGGGATAAGCGGCTGGTTTCAACAAGGCGAATGCCGCTATCCGAAGGCAGGGACAAGGCGGAAACGGGGGACCAGCCATTGCTGTCACTCCGCAGTCCGGCCGTGCATCCGGTTGCGGCCAAGACGATTAGGATCAGCAAAAGCGCCAATAGACCCGATTTAAGTCTTCGAGTCACTGGGTTGCCCTTGTCTGGCTCTAGACTGGGATTAGAGGAGTCGAGGTTGGAAATTCGCAACAGATTAAATCAATAAACCGGCGTTATTTTTCGTCGCGTTATTTTTTGTCCGTTATTTTCTGTCATGGTACTGGGTCGTAACCTTGTCCGCCGAAAGGACGGCACCGGGCCAGGCGTCTTGCTCCCAGCCAAAATCCCTTCAACACGCCGTGTTTGTCCACGGCCTCTTGGGAGTAGTGGGAACAGGTTGGGTAAAAGCGGCAGGACGAGGGCAAATAGGGCGATATGGTGCGTTGATAGACCTTTATAGCCACAATCACGGCGCTTTTCATTAAGGTCCGAAGCCACCACTGCCCGAACTCCCGAGGCCACATTTACTCAAAACGGCACAATCAAGACCGGAACAAGTAAACCCGGCTGGTCTAATTCTGGGCACTGGCAAGGACGTCACCTTTGGCTGTGCTGAATCAAGGTTCCACCAGTCTAGTACGTCGCAGCAGGTTGGTGGTGGCTTGTCTCAATTCCTGAAAGTTTGCTTTTCCCGAGCCTCTGCGGGCTATGAACAGGGCATCCCACCCAACATGAACCTGGCTTGAACGGACGACCTCCCGCAGTCTCCGTTTCATTCTGTTTCGAACCGCTGCGTTCCCTATCCGCTTGCTAATTATGAAGCCAAACCGGCTATAGTCTAGGTCATTTGCCAGGAAACGGATAACTAGGAGGTTATTCGCAGCGCTGTTGCCACCCTGATGAATCTGGGAAAACCGAGGGCTTCCGGTCAATCTAGACCTGCGTTGCATTAAAAGGGGATGAAATCTAGACCGTCAGTTGGTGGCGTCCCTTGAACCGCCGTCTACGCAGGATAGCTCTACCGTCGGAGGTGCTGGAACGGGCGCGAAATCCGTGCACTCGAGCACGGCGTCGTTTCTTTGGTTGATAGGTACGTTTTGGCATAATTAGGCTCCCTCTTAGATTGGGATTATATGGCCCCCGCGAATCAAACGTCAAGGGCGCGGAAGGCTATTGAAACGGAGATTGAGAGAATTTTCACATAGTGCGGATTCTGCTTCAAGTCATTATGCTGGTGAGGGCGAACGATTAGCAATCACCGGCATCAATAGACAGGGCAATCGCGTCTTAACTAAGGAGCACCTTTAGGAGGTAGTCCTCGACCCATCCGGCTTTATGCCGTTTACCTTGGATACCCCGTTTGAG
>MUCU01000007.1 GCA_002817055.1 SAR202 cluster bacterium Io17-Chloro-G7
AGAACTCTACCATCAGAACTCTACCATCAGAACTCTACCATCAGAACTCTACCATCAGAACTCTACCATCAATCGAAGAGGGAAATGAGGCCAATTCCGGGAGAAACCGGGTCGGACTCGGGCAATGACAAAAATCAAAAATGGAATCATGACGGGGTGCACGGACAAGCAGGCCAGGGATAAACCCGCGCCTACTTGTTTGATTTTGATTTTGGACCCTTCATCTGCCAGCGATTATGCTGGGTGAGCCGCCCCGCGCATAACTCAGGGCATTTAGCTCTTCTAGATTATGGTGAGCCTACGGTCTCTGGACTCCCCGCTGGCCTCCCCGTTTGCGGTCAGGATGCCAGCGGGGTCGGGGCAGGCCAGCCGCAAAAAGTGTTCCATCATCAATGCTCTAGCCATCAGTCCTCCCGTTTGCTCCTTCTTCCGGTCCTCTGACCTATCAACCGGGAAGATTTGCCGGACCTTGGATTTACCCGGTAATCGGGATTTTTTTGCTTTTGTTTGTTTGGTTTTTATACAGTTAGCTTAGTTCAAGTGGAATGCCTTACAGAGGGCTTGTGGTAACAAGAACCGGGGGCCACATGGCCCCAATCTCAGGTATGGAGCACAGGAAGCAAGGATACCTGATCTTTAATTTCATCCCACCGATATTATCCAGCTGTCGGGTTAATCTATCGCACACCAGGCTGGGCAATGGCTGTAGCCCCAAAGCCAGGTTGCCCTATAAACGATCGGCCACCGTCATGGCAAGGGTCTCCACCTCGGAGAGATCTAGGAATGGGGCAACATCGGAACGTTGGATGGTGTGCAGCATCACGACCCAATCGCCCTTTTTGAAGGCCACCAAACTTCCGGTCCCACCCTCATTCGCCTCTAGAAAGGAGGAAGCGTCTCCGATACTGTCGGAGTGGGACTGCATGCCCGATTCTTGCCCGGTAATCAAGTCGAACCGTTCGATCGCAGCATTTTCGGAATCGAATAGGATGGTAGTCAAAGTCAGTCCCCGGAAACCGTCTGCCGTATCGATGGACAATGAATCGAAGGAGACCAAGTTCTCAACCTGGGCCGGGTCTACCTCGGCGGCCATGGATTTTAGATCGGTAACCTCAGTTTTCAGTTCGGCCCCGCCCGAGAGTGCCTCCACTTCTCCCGGCAACAACAGAGAACTGATATAGCCGGTTGGGGTTGTTTGAGACTCGCCAGTGGTACTTGTGTTAGAGGTACTTGTGGAAGCGGAAGTCAGGACGAACGCAGGGATTCGCGACAAAGCCAGTAATATTTGACCAGAGTCATCTTGATCTGAATTTTCTTGAATTCTGATGGTCAATTCCGCTACTTTCTCGGCCGACTGCCGAAACTGTTCACTGTAGGTCCCCATCACATAATCCCACTGATCGCCTTTCAGCTGCGAGAAGAGAACCATGTAATTCTCAAGCTGGGAGGTAATATCGGTTATCAACTTAACTGAAGCCCCAGAGGCGCCGCGGTTGGCGAAACGAATCAAGCCGGATGTGAGTTGGCCCATTAATGATAGGTAAGTCCCGACTTCGGCATCAGCCTTGGCATTGAGGGACTGAACTGGGTCGGAAGCCGTAGCGCCAGCGAACTGTGGACCAAGGACAGTCTCTAGTACGTCTATGACCGGACTGTCGCCCCCGATATATAGGACTAGCAGAGTATCCTTTAGATAAAAATGAGGCGGCGCAATCCAGGAAATGCTGGTAGTCCCCACGGTGAATCCTGTCGGGTCTACCAGGTCGGCTTCTGCCTGCGCCGCTGCGGGGGACGGATAGTTGAACACCTGTACGGTTTCCTGCCCCAGAATGATTGTCGCACCGGGTACCGACAAAAATGGCTGTGTGATCGCATCCCCTTGACCAACCACAACGCCCTGATCGACAAACTCGATGACCAGGGCCCCGAAAGCGGATTTGCTCTCGTCGGATAGGGCTTGGGAGTTTGCTTGGGTTTCACTTGTTTGGGATTCAACGGTAGCCGAAGCACCTTTTCCGTTGGGAGAATCGGCACGCGAAGAATCGCTGCCGCATGCCGCGAGAAGAGCCAACATCGAAAGTCCTATTGCCAATGTGGCGAAAATCCGCTTCATGTTCTTCTCCTGGTTATTAACGTATGGGTTCTAGACGGTGTAGGGCATCGAAAAGTTCCCAGGAACGGATGCGCCTTCATTCCGGTCGTTTTCCGGCAGGTCGCTTCCCGGATATATTTTAGCGAATGGGTTTTAGCCAACGTGTTTACTCAAGTGGATGTGATCCCCCATGGGCTTGCGGTCTGTGGAACGAAGTACGACCGAGGCCAAAATTCAATAGCGTGCACGCCATAGTGTGTTCCCCCTACCGGCCAGTGGGCCAGCACACTACACCGTGGATGCCAAGATGTGTTGAGCTTATATATGAGGGATTTGTGCCGTAATCCGTTTGCGGGGCCGGTGACATCACCTGGCGTGGGTCAACCAGGGCAGGAGCTAACACTGGGTCCAGGGTTGAGATGACTCGGGAAGGTGGCGTAGATCCAAGCTAACCTAAAACCTTTGGCTGAACCAGCTTAGCCCAACACCTGTTCCGCATGAAAGAGGTACGTCTGTGAAGTTTTATGGAATGACGGGGACCAGGCTTAATGTGGGGCCGAGGACGAGCGCTACTCTTAGGGAGAGCAAACGTTTGGCTTCATTGTTGATTGTCTTTGGGTTGCTAACCCTTGTGCTAGGTTGCGGCCTCATTGGTGGTGGAGACGACGAAGTACTCGCTGACTCGGACGAAACTGAGAACCTCTCGGAAGACGACGGCGAGGCCGGAGAAGAGGAGGGGATCGAGGGCGACGCCGCCGCTGAGGCCGAGGGTGACCCCCAAGCAGAGGCCAGAGCGATTATTGCCGCCAATGAAGCTGCCGCCGCCGCTGAAGCCGCCGCCGCAGAGGCCGCCGCTGCAGAGGCCGCTGCTGCTGCCACCGAAACTGCCGCCCGCGAAGCCGCCGCCGACCCCGAGGCTACTGCCGACCCGGAAGCTACTGCCGACCCGGAAGCAGAAGCAGCTTCTGCAGTCCCTAACCTGGGGTTTGTGCAGGATGCGGAGCTAGCACGAGATCTGACCTGGGTGCACCTCAGCCAATGCGTTACGCTCAGTTCGGTTGAGCTTGCCGCCACCTTGATAAATGTGGAGTGGTTTGTCGCCAATTCGGACCAAGCAACTAGGACCTACGGATTGTGGAAGGTAGACGCAGTCACCGGTGCGGTGACACCTCACGATTCCCTGTCCCGACAATGGCAGGCGGCACTTGATTCACAGTGCACTCCAGAGTCAATGGAAGCCATAGTCTTGCCCTCTCAGCCCCAAGGCCCGGTGATAGTCGATGGGACCAGCGCGGTGGCAACAGTCTGGTCTTTCCTCAGCCGGTGTTTCCCAAACCTGTCAAAAGAATTATTTGAAGCCACCCACGATCCGGCCCAAGGAGAGTGGATCGTAGTGACCGCTGCGGGCTCTGGTCAGAAGTTTGGCGCCTGGAAAGTGAAGGAATTGTCTGGAGAACTTACGCCATTTGCTGGCCTGGCTCAAGCCTGGGATTCGACGGTGAAGCTGGAATGTAGCGAGGAAGCCTTGGCCGCCTTGGTTTCGCCCACGCCAGTTCCCACCCTGGCGCCTGTCGTGACCGATATCACCAATTCCGTCACGAATTTATGGGCTCACTTGGTTAAGTGCACTCCGTCAATGACTGTCGATGATTGGGCGGCGACCTGGAACCCAGTCAACGATGAATGGGTCATCGTCACAAAGCCGGAGGTGACGGTAGATTACGGCGTCTGGATAGTAAGGCCGGACGGAAGCATTATTCCGGAAAACCGAGAGGCCATCCGCCGCAACACGGAGGCTGGCCTGGCGGCCTGCTAAGGCCGCACGGGTGGTGTGGTTACTTCATGCAGCCCGCTGCGGCTAAGTGGCCATTCCCACCGCTGGCAGCTGCGGAACATGGAGCAGTGCGGGTGCGGTGAGGAAAAGCCGGTACATTGGGCCGAACCTCACCTCCTAAGCAACTTATGGAGTCAATACGTCGGCATCAGATGTCCGTTGTAATGTTGGTCGGATCGGTAATTGCCGCGACCCGTTAACTGAGAACCATAGGATCCGGTTATGCCTAAAACGACAAAAAGCTCTTGTTCAAGGGCTTTCTGCCGCTTTAGGAGGGCTGGTTTTCTGGAGGTAGCTTAGTTTTAGATCATCAATTTTACTCGGTTCTGACAAAGCCGGCTTACAAAGATTAGGCCTCGTTACAAGTGACCTTTCCGCTGGTCAAAGCCGCCGTGTACTCTCCGTACGGTTTTCCAGCCTATTGCTCTGAAATGACCACTTTGGCGCTGCTGATTGAACTCGCTTCAGTCGATGCGATGGGCACAGTGTCTGTCCGCTCCGAAATACCGCTGTTTGTAACCTTCAAGCTTCCTGTGGTCCCTCCAGCCACAACGGTCAGGTCGTAAGTTGCAGAAGCGCTGGGAGTCCAAGTGACGATAATTCCGGTCACAGCGTCACTGGTGGTTGAGTAACCCAGCGTTACGGTACCGGTATTTGGGGCCGAGACCGACTCATCTCCGCTACCTGCCAGGGCTTTGGTAGACGGAGTGGAACTGAATCCTGCTGCGTAAACCCCCACCGTGGATAACATTCCTGCAAACATTAGAACCATCAGTAGAGTTTTCACTTGGTTTCCTCCTGTCCCTTGGTGCCCCGTCACAAGGTGATCACAATTCGCGCACCGTGGTTTATTGCCATAAGCTTACTGGGTTCCGGCATCAATTCGGATATAGTCAACACCAACTTTTGGCGGAACGTACATGCAATTTTTATGAGTGCTGGCCTCGGCTGTTTATGAAGGAATACACAGGTCCAAGACCGCAAGCTGAATCAATCAAAATGGCGAGATGGTGGGACATCAGCCGCCGTCCGCTTCATGCAGTTCCGGTACGTGGATGAAAACCGTAACCTGCTAACCATAAATCAATGATTTGACGCGACGATCATAGAGTGTAGGGTACTGCGAGGCCCGGTCTGTTAGATTCACGACCGTCGTACCTAGCGTCAAGCTGGATACCAACAGTCGACTTTTTGCCGGCCATTGTGGACAATCCGGCGTTCGACAATATAATATGCTTCCATAATTGCGCAACATTTGTCTGATAGCATCAATTTTCGCTCTGCGATTGGTGAATTGAGTAATAAATATTCAGAACTCTCTACCCGGCGTGGCGTTGCTCATTTCTCACCCCAGCGAAAGGAAGGCCACCATCCAAACGCGACAAAATCCTCAGAATACTTCCCGGTCATCTAACCCCCACTGATGTAATCTAAGGAGAGAGTGTTATGGCAGTGAAGGATGTCCTCAGTTCGGAGCAACTCAAAAGTTATTACAATGCTGCGGATAATATCAGCCTGATACCGGGCTGGGTTGGCGGCGCACATGATGCCCCGCAGGAAATCGAGCCATACTTATGGCGTTGGGCCGAGGTGGAGCCCTTGGTGCTGAAAAGCGGGGAGGTGGTTACCCCCGACCGGGACGTGGAACGTCGAACAATGAGGCTCGCGACTCCCGGACTGCCCCGGGGGACGACCCACACCCTGGTGGCTGCGCTGCAACTTCTGCTACCTGGCGAGTGTGCTCCATCCCATCGCCACACGCCTACGGCTATCCGGTGGATTCTTACCGGGGAAGGCGCCTACACCACGGTTGAAGGCGACAAGTGCGTGATGGAACCCGGCGACTTAATTCTGACACCCTCTTGGACCTGGCATGACCACACCAACGAGGGAACGTCACCAATGATCTGGCTAGATGGCTTGGACGTTCCATTGGTCCAATATTTGAAGGCTGCGTTCTGGGAGCAATTCCCTGAAGACACGCAACCGGTGACCGGCGTGGGAGACTCGGTGCGCAAGTACGCTTCAGGCTCGTTCAGACCGGCCTGGGAAGAAGTCGACCTGCCCTACTCGCCTTTGTTGCATTACAAGTGGGCCAGAACTTACGAGGCGCTCCAAGATTTGGCTGATCTCAACTCCAGTCCCTTTGACGATGTAGCTATAGAATACAGCGACCCCACAACCGGTGGGCCGGTGCTAAAAACGATGACCTGCTGGATACAAATGGTAAGGGCCGGGGTGCACACCAAAGCCCATCGCCACACCGCCAGCAAGGTTTACCAGGTATTCAGAGGCCAAGGGTATAGCGTCATTGATGGCAAGCGGTTCGATTGGAATCAGGGGGATTTTTTCGTGGTGCCGTCCTGGGCCTGGCATGAGCACGTCAACGAGTCGGGCGAGGAAGCTATCCTGTTCTCCATACAAGACACCCCCATAATGAAGGCGATGAACCTTTACCGGGAGGAGCCTTACATGGAAAACGCAGGCGTTCAGCCGGTTACCGGCCACTTCGGAGATAGCAATAGCCGTTAGTTAAAGCCTTTGAAGTGAGCAGGCTAATTAGCCTAGCTGCCCTGAGACCGAAGCCATTTGGGTTTTTGTCTTCGAGAGACGATGCCGCCAGTGTAACAGTGTCCATTTTATCGGTGGACGCCGGTTCCCTGCTGCGGTGGACCAGACCGGCCTAAAGTAGCCCCCAATCTAGACTTGATGTGCCGGAAGGGCCTGCGGCAGTCAAGGCAGATCCAAGCGGGAGTGACATTGACCGGGCAATGCCTGGGTAACCTCTATCATATTCAGGTTGTTATCACCGAAGGTAGATTGACTAAAGACGCACTTGCTAGGTAACCCAGTCAGCCCAAGCCAGTGGCAAACCCGATTTTCCAGGGAGGTATATGGCAATAGCCGACGTAGCCAGTCTGGTAGACACAGAACACGGCCTGATCAGTCCCCGAATATTCATAGAAAAGGAAATTTACGAGCAAGAACTGGAGCGGATTTTTGCTCGTTGCTGACTATTTTTATGCCATGAAAGCCAAATTCCCCTACCGGGGGATTTCTTCACCACATTCATGGGTGAGGACCCCGTGATCGTGGCCCGGGATAGGTCGGGTAAGGTGAACGCTTTCCTTAATCTTTGCCCGCACCGGGGGAACCGGGTGTGCCGGGCCGACACCGGTAACGCTAGTTCTTTTGTCTGTTCATACCATGGTTGGACCTATGGCACCGACGGCAAGTTGATCGCCGTGCCCAACCTCCGGGACGCTTACTATGACGAGCTTGACCCCAAGGATTGGGGCATGGCCACCGTAGCCCAACTGGACAGCTATAAAGGTCTGATTTTCGCCACTTTCGATCCTACTGCCCCGCCGCTTCTGGAATATTTGGGCGGGATGACTTGGATTCTGGACACTGCCTTCGACCGGCAAGAAGGCGGCATCGAAACCATAGCCGGAATGCATCGTTGGGTCGTGCCCTGTAACTGGAAGCTCCCCGCGGAGAATTTTGGCGGCGACGCCTACCACGTCCCTTGGTCCCACATTTCCGCTGTGCGCTCCAGTTTCAGCGTCGGCGCCACTGCCCAACCGGATTCCATAGGGCGCATGGTTGCCCCAGGAAACGGCCATGTATGCATCACCGTATCGCCTGATGTTATACCAGACCCGCCAATGCCAGCCATCAGGGAATACGAACAGAGAATCGCAGCCGACGTAGCCCAACGTTTGGGTCCTAAGAGCAAGCTAGTCAATCCGATTGTCGGTACGGTATTCCCTAATTTCTCATTCCTGAGGGCAAGCTCGCGCAGTTTCCGGGTATGGCAGCCCAAAGGACCGGACAAGATCGAAATTTGCTCGTGGATATTCGTCGACAAGAACGCTCCTCCCGAGGTGAAGGAGGCGACCAGGCTGGCGGGAGCCAGAGGATTCAGTCCTTCGGGCACTTTCGAGCAAGACGACATGGATAACTGGCAAGAATGCACCAAGACCAGCCGGGGAGTTATGGCCCGGCGGCGCCAGTTAAACTATCAGATGGGGTTGGGCCACGAGAAGTTCGATGAAGAGCTTGAGGCGTGGGCCAGCGACTTCTCGTATAGCGACAGCAATCATCGCCAGTTTTACCGGCGTTGGGGCCAATTGATGGCGGCCCGCAACTGGTCCGAGTTGTAGGGCGCCGTCCGTCATTTGCGGCAGAACTCGAACTGGATTGACGCGAACCCGGAGTAAATGGGACCTGTTCCCATTTAGTAATATACGTGGAGGTGCCACATGTTGGCGGAAGCAAAATCCTTGGTCGATCCGGACAATGGAATTATCAGCCCGCGTATTTTCGCAGACCCGGGAATCTATCAAGAAGAACTAGAGCAGATATTTGCCCGCTGCTGGTTGTTCCTTTGCCACGAGACCCAAATACCCGAACCCGGAGACTTCTTAACGACTTACATGGGTGAAGACCACGTTCTGGTAGTCCGTGACCGCAGCGGCAAGATTAACGCGTTTTTGAACGTATGCCGACACCGCGGCAACCGGTTGTGCCGAGCGGAATATGGAAACGCTTCCGCGTTTATTTGCGCCTACCACGGTTGGGCGTATAGTAACGACGGTGCTCTTCAGGCCGTACCCAACCTTCAGGACGCCTATTACAACGAGTTGGACACCAGCAAATGGGGATTGGTCCCAGTGGCCCAACTGGACAGCTATAAGGGTCTGATATTCGCAACTTTCGACCCGTCCGCTCCGCCACTTCTGGACTATCTAGGCGACGTTGCATGGTACCTTGATTTCTTCTTCGATCGCCGTGAAGGTGGCGTCGAGGTGGTTGGCGGATTGCATAAATGGGTGATACCCGCCAACTGGAAAATGCCCTCGGAAAACTTTTGCGGTGACGGCTACCACACCGGATGGAGTCACCTTTCCGCGGTGACCACCGGGTTCGGCGGCGACTTCCGGTCGCGGCCGTCGGGCCTAGGAAAAGTAATTTCGACGGGCAACGGGCACTGCATTGTGGCCCTTGGGCCTGACGACCAGACCGACCCGGCGGTTCCCGTGATTCTGGCCTACGAGGAGGAGATCAAGGAAGAAGTGCGAAAACGAATGGGAGACCGCATAAAACTGGTCAAACCCCATGCGGGCACTATCTTCCCCAACTTTTCGATTCTCCGCAGCATCGCCCGAACATTCCGGGTTTGGCAGCCCAGAGGGCCGGGGCGCACCGAGATTCAGGCTGGCGTCTTCGTCGATAAGGCTGCTCCACCGGAGGTTAAAGACGCCTTTCGGCTTCAAGCCATCCGGGGTTTCGGCCCTTCCGGCGGTTTTGAACAGGACGATATGGACAACTGGCAAGGGTGTAGCGAGTCGGGCAAGGGCTTTATTTCCCGGCGTCAACGGCTGAATATTGGCATGGGCAAGGGCCACGAAAGCTACGACGACGAGCTCGCAGGCTGGGCCAGCGATTACAGGCTCAGCGAGAACAACCATCGGAATTACTATCGCCGGTGGGGCCAGATGATGACCGCCCCCAGTTGGGCCGAGCTTTAAACACCTGCTCATAACAAACACGTTATGCAAGGTCGGGATTCACCGAAATAGGCCAACACAATTCGGGGTGAGATCTAAAAAGTTTGGGTAAGAGGGCAGATAGCTGCCCGAGAGGATTCTATGTGGGAGGAGACCGTTGATCACTGACTTGATAGGGTTGGTGGATGTCGACAATGGGCTGATCAGCCCCCGGATTTTCAGCGACCCTGACTTGTACCAGCAAGAGTTGGAGCAAATCTTCGCGCGCTCGTGGCTCTTTCTTTGTCATGAATCCCAAATCCCGAAACCCGGCGATTTTTTCACCACCTATATGGGTGAGGACCCCGTGTTGGTGGTGCGCGACAAGGCCGGGAAGGTTAACGCATTTCTGAATATTTGCAGCCACCGTGGCAACCGGCTGTGCCGTGCCGACTCAGGCAATGCTTCATCCTTTACTTGCGCTTATCATGGGTGGGGCTACAACGATGAAGGGAAGCTGGTGGCGGTACCTAATTTGAAGGACGCCTACATAGGAGAACTGGACCGAGGCCTTTGGGGACTATCTCCCGTGGCCCAGTTGGACAACTACAAGGGAATGTATTTTGCAAACTTCGACCCCGGCGCTCCTTCGTTGTTGGAGTATCTTGGCGAGGCGACTTGGTACCTGGACACATTCATCGACCGGCGGGAAGGTGGAGCGGAAGTTACGGGTGGCGTGCATAAGTGGACCGTGCCCTGCAATTGGAAACTGCCTGCGGAAAACTTCGCCGGAGATGGATACCACGTTGGCTGGAGCCACCTGTCGGCCATAAAAACCGGCTTCTCCGGCGACTTCCGGACCAAGCCCACCACGGGCGGCTGCATGATATACCCCGGCAACGGGCATTGCTTCGTTGGCCTGGGCCCGGAAGAGATTGGCGACCCGCCAGTTGCTGAAATTCTGGACTATGAGAAAGAAGTCAGGGCCGAATACAGGGAGCGTCTTGGTCCCAGAGTAGACTTGGTGAACCCGTTGGCGGGCACGATCTTTCCCAATTTCTCTCTGTTACGAGCGGCCGGTCGCACTTTCCGGGTGTGGCATCCAAAAGGCCCGGATGCCGTGGAAATATGGTCATGGAATTTTGTGGACAAAGCGGCGCCGTCCCACGTTAAAGAGGCTTTCCGGCTAGCCGCTATCAGGGGTTTCAGCCCTTCGGGCACCTTCGAGCAAGACGATATGGATAACTGGCAAGGGTGCTCTCAAGCCGGTAGGGGCACAGTATCTCGCCGCCAAATGCTAAATATCCAAATGGGTATAGGCCACGAAGTTTTCGACGAGAAGCTCAACGCTTGGACCAGCGAAGCCAGGCTGAGCGAGAGCAATCACCGGGAGTATTACCGGCGGTGGGCCCAACTAATGGCCGGGACTGAATGGGGTTAGATTAGGCCACATCCGGTTTACACAATGTCGACTAATTTATGGGAGCGGATCAGTATGCGAGACGAGACTATCCGGGAGATTGAGCAGTTCCTGTACCGCGAAGCTCGATTGTTGGATGACCGGAAGTTCCACGAGTGGTTGGAACTTCTGGCCGACGATATTCGTTACTGGATGCCGGTCAGGTCGAACCGCTACCCGGTGAACAGCAAGGCAATTTCCATCTTGGACGGCTCCCGCTACGAAGAAGACGAACTGTCCAAAGAGGGTGAGTTGGCCATCATGGACGAGGACAAGGACTCGCTGACTAGGCGGGTCGACCGGTTGGACACTGGCATGGCTTGGGCCGAGGACCCGCCGTCCCGCACTCGCCACTTCGTATCCAACGTGCAGGTGGAGCCCGGAGACAACGATTCAGAATTGAAGGTCTACTCCAATTTCATCATGTACCGGACGCGGGCGGAAACCGAGGTAGACTTTTACGTAGGCGCTCGTGAGGACGTGATCCGCAAAGAGGACGGTCAGTGGAAAGTGGCCTACCGCAAGATCATATTAGATCAAACAGTGCTTTTAGCCAAAAACGTCAGCAATTTCTTCTAACCAACTTCGTTGGATGTCAGGAATTAAGCGCCTCCTTGAGAAGGTAGCCGGGGTTAGTTGCAATGGGCTCAATTCCGCACAGGTGAACACTTTCCGGGGACCGTAAGCTGGCCTGAGAGATTGTGGCTGCTCACCCCTTACAGTTGATTAACGAGCCAGATCACCTAAAGGTCGTTGGCGAAATCTCGCAGCATGCCGAAATCGGCCTTGAAGCCCTCGGTTAAAGCGCGACGGTCGGTGCCATGAAGGATGAACCGGGCACCTTGGCCGATCCAGTACGAGGATAGCTCGGGCGTCTGATGGTGAACCAACACCGGGATACCGCGGCCGCCAGCGGTGTCGATAACGTGCTTGACGGTTTTTTTGTATTCGGGCCGGTCATACTGGTCCGGGAACCCCAGGGATATACTCATATCGTTTGGCCCCACGAATATCCCGTCTATACCCGGTACCTCAAGCATCTTGTCCAATGCTTTGACCGCTGCAACACTCTCTATGCCGATAATGGCGATGCTGTTGCGGTTGCGTTCTTCTAGGTAAGCCCGTGTGGCGTCGCTAACTTGCTCACCCGTTTCCATGATTTGCCGTACCGCTTCCCCTTTTAGGGGACGCCATTTGGCCGCCGCCACCACGTCTTTTACTTCCTCCACAGTCTCGCAGTAAGGCGCCAGAACGCCCTGCGCGCCTGCGTCCATGGCCATGGTGACGTAGTGGGAATCAGGGATGGGAATGCGTACGATTGGCACAACCCCGGTGGTGTTGCACATTGTCAGGTAGTCGCCAAGCTCGCCCCGGCTGCGGGGACTATGCTCGGTGTCGATGATAATGTAATCTAGGCCCACTCCGGTCAGGACAGGTATCCAGCGAGGGTTGCGTCCGATGGATATCATGGTCCCGAAGACCCGGCCCCCAGAATGTAAAGTGGATTTAAGCTCTGCTCCGTTCATAATCACGCCTTATTTTATTAACTTGTTTGTGAGTCACCCACGATGGGTAACCAATTTCTCCCCCTTACGAAGGGGGAGATTAAGAGGGGGTAGCCCAGCACCTATCCAAGTAGCGTTGCTGCACCAACAGCCGCTCAGCCTTTAATGAGTCTCCAACAGTCTTTCGCAGAACCTGGCGGTGTTCATCAGGTCGGGAATTATTACGTATTCGTTAACTGTGTGCATCCCGTTGGTGGCCATGCCCACCACGACACAGTCGATGCCGTTAAGCCGCATGGCATTGGCGTCGGTGCCGCCACCCGAAGGCTCGATGTTAGGAGTCAGCTTCATTTCACCCATTACTCGGGTCACCAAACGGACGATAGGGTCGTTGGGGTCCAAGTTGTACATCTGGAACATCACGTTCAGTTCTTCTTGAATAGTGGCGTCTTGGTACTTTTGCCGCGCTTGGTTTAGGGTGGTGATCAGCTGCATGCGTAGCAAGTCCACCGTCTCGGTATTTCGACTGCGGAACTCGCCGCTGAACGTGACCTCGGATGGCACAGCGTTTCGGACCGTGCCGCCGGAAATCGTGCCTACGTTGAACGTGGATTCCTCGTCCATGCGGCCTTGGGGCAGTTCGCCAATGATGTCCGAAGCGATGCGGATGGCCGAAAGCCCTTTTTCCGGTTCAACGCCGGCGTGGGCTGCTCGTCCGGTCACGGTGACATCGAAACCGACGTAGGTCGGGCTGGCACCGGTGATCTGGTTCACCGGGCCGTTGCCGTCGAATACCACCGATTCTTTACACCGTATCATAGAGTAGTCGAGGTTGCTGGCGCCCACCAGACCGATTTCCTCGCCGCGGGTAAAGACCACCTGCACCGGTCGCCGATGTCGGCCGTCTTGTTTCGCGGACTCCAAAGCCTCCATGATTGCCGCAACCCCTGCTTTGCAGTCACCGCCCAAGATAGTGGTGCCATCGGACTCGATACGGTCTCCCACTACCTGGGGTTTTATGCCTCGGCCTGGGTTCACGGTGTCCATGTGAGCCGAGAGCAGCAGTGGGTTGTCGCCATCTTCCGAGGCGATCACGTTGCCGTGGGCGTCTCGCAAGACCTGGAATCCCAGGTTGCCTAACCGCTCTTCCAAATGCTTGGAAATGTCTTCTTCGAAATCGGAAGGGCTGTCAATGCGGACCATTTCGCAAAAAGAGTTAACCATTCGTTCCTGATCAGGCATCTCATCTCCCAGCGGATACAATTACCCGCTCATGATTTTACGGTTTTGCCGACACCTTCGTTGGCGGAAAAATCGTCACTATTAGCCTCACCATCCAGGAATAGGGTTTAGTCAAAAGTTTTAGCAGGCAGGCGCATCCAGATTAAACTGGCAACATTATACATTACGCAACACACGTACCGGTGTGGTCGCCGGGGAGGTGGAGAAATGGGATTAATGGGAAGCGGGCCTTTGATGACCTAGGGAGAAATCGCGATTATGGCCAGTCCGGCAACGATGAAGCCGGAGCCCAGCAAGCGTCCCCGACCGAACGGTTCTTTAAGTAGAAAAACGCCAAGCAGCACTCCCACCACTATGCCGACTTCCCGGGCTGGCGCTACGTAGCTTACCCGCGACAGCGAGAAAGCGGTCAAGACCATTCCATAAGCCAGGAAAGTGAGCGCTCCGGACACCACAAGTGGCACGGTATTCGCGCGAAACTCCCGACTTATCTGGGCCAAGCCCCGCCTCGCAAGGATGTAAGGCGTGAGCCCAACGGCGGAGCCCAAGGTCATGAAATACATGTAAAGAAAAGGCTCAACGTGGCCGACGCCTCGCTTGTCTATGATGGCATAGCTGGCTATGGTGATGCCCGTTAGGATGGCATACCGGGTGCCGCTATCTCTGATGATCTCCAAGGGGTCTCTTAATATGGCCGCGAAATTGCCCCACCATGAGATGGTGTAAATGCCGGCAATGATGGCGATTATGCCGATTACGGCCATGCCATCTATGCTCTCGTTCAAGATCAGCACCGCCAGAATGGGGACCAGCATCGGCCCCATTCCCCGGGCGATGGGGTAAACCAAAGATAGGTCGCCGTGGGTGTAGCTCTGCCCTAACAAAACGAAATAAACCATGTGGAGGGCTATGGTGGCCAAGATGAATATCCAACCGGGATAACCGACGGGATGGAGCAAGAACAAGATGACGCCTAGGGGAATGAACATGAGGCTGGCCGTAACCAATATCCACCACATGAACACTTGCTTGTCGCCGGAACGCTTGAGCAGAAAGTTCCAGGTTGAATGGGCCAGAGCGGAGGCCAGGACCAAGCCCAAGGCTAGCGCCGTCATGGGCCAAGTATATCACCGGATTTCAGGGGTTCCGGCTCTACTACTTTCGGTTAACATAACCGATACTCCACGAGCTTCTAGGATTTATGGATCGCACCAATTTTGTCATTCTGAACCGCAGGTGAAGAATCTGGGTGATGGCTATTTTCACGTTGGTAGAATCCTGGCTGAGCGCAGCATGACCATCGGTCGCAGAGGGTCATTGACGATAAAGAGGGTATCGGTTCCGCGCCACGCAGGAGGGGAGCCAGGATTAGCGTGTTGGAGGCCTGGTAGGGCGATGCCAGGAGGTTGGATGCCAGGAGGTTGGATGCCAGGAGGTTTAAGTAAAAAGCTGGGCGTCGCCGTCACGCCTCGGCGTCTCGCTCGTAACGACGGCGCAGCGACTCGACGTAAACCCGTTCGTAATCCCCATAATGCTTATCGGGACCCAGACCGCTCAAGCGCTCGGCCCACATGTACTCCACGTCTTCCCAGCGAATGGGGTAGGGTGCTTGGTCGAAAAAGGCCGTAACCGCCCCGCTTGGGTCATCGGCTTCCATATAGCCCAGCATCTGAAAATTGTCGTAAGTGTTGCCGTGGTCGGACACGAACCTGCCCTTCATAGCGGCCAACACAATAAAAGTTGCCATGAATCAACCTAAACGCGATCAACCATCAGCCTCAAGCTTTCAGCCAAGCTCCCCATGGCTGACAGCTGATCGCCGAAAGCTACTTCGTTAATATATGCACCGTGGTTACGTCCCCTGCGCCGGAGCATTGGGCCAGTCCGACCCTGGCGTTCTGCACTTGTCGCGGCCCTGCTTCCTGACGCAGTTGGGTAACGGTTTCGTGGATCATTCGGATGCCGGTGGCCCCAAATGGGTGGCCCATGGCCAAGAGTCCACCGTCAGTATTGGTGGGAATGTCTCCGGAAAGAGCAGTGCGTCCTTCCGCCGTGGCCCGCCACGCTTCTCCCGGCGGCACCAAGCCCAATGCTTCCAGTTGCTGAAGCTCGCCGATAGTGGCGGCGTCGTGGACTTGGACCAAATCGACATCCTCCGGGCCCAATCCGCTCATCTCATAGGCTTTCACCGCTCCGGGTTCGGTGCGGTACGGGCTGAAAGCCGAGTGGTCGCTCCCCTTGCCGTTGTAGCTACCGGAAGTGAGCACGGCAGCGGCTATACGCACCGTGCGGTCTTTGTTAATCCCGTAGCGCTCCAATGCATCGGTGGCGCATAGCACCGCTGCGGCCGAACCCTCACTGGTCGGGCAACACTGGTAGAGGGTCAACGGGTCGGCGATTAGGCGGGACTGAAGCACTTCTTCCAGGCTATATTCTTGTTTGCGGTGCGCAAAGGGGTTCAGGGAAGCGTTCTGTCTGGCTTTAACCGCTGCTTGGGCGAATGCGGTGGCGGGAGCCCCGGTTTCCTCCATGTAACGGCGCATACGAAGAGCGTATCCGGCCATCATATGATCGCCGCCGATGTAGCGGTCAGGACTTTCGTCAGCGGTCACAGTCACCGGCCCACGGGGGACCTTCTCCGCACCGAAGGCCAACGCCATGTCATACAGTCCCGTGGTTATGCCCCAATACGCTTGCCAAAAAGCCGTGGATCCACTGGAGCAAGCGTTTTCCACATTGATGATGGGTATCCCGGTCAGTCCCAGGTTTGCCAGTGCCGTCTCTCCCACGGACATGCCGTGGTAATACACATGGCCGAAGTAGGCGACAGGTATGTCCTTCCAACCAACCCCAGCATCCTGCAAGGCTGGCAACACCGCCTCCATTGCCATGGTAGCCAGGTCTTTTTCCGGGAACCTGCCAAACGGATGCAAGCCCACGCCTGCAACAACTACTTCGCGCCTGGAGTTGAATTGGGTCACGAATACACCTCCATGGGTAGGCCAAACTGTAGGCCAGACAGGCGGCTCACGGGAAGAGGATTGGTTTGTCACGCTTGCTGAGCTTCGTAATACGCAACCGTCTCAAGATGTTCGGCCTTTGCCTCCGGGTGGAGCTGGTAACTCACCTTAGCAGTGCTCTTGCTCTCTGCCGGGCCTCGTCCGCAGAAATCGGTTGTACATCCCCACTATCAAGCGCCCGTGACCGATGGTCCGCCTCAATAAGCCATGCATGTTCTAATTCTTCCCCTGAGAGCGTCGAGACTCAAAAGCAGCTTTTGAGCAAGACTGGCACGTTCTTCTGGCGACAGACTAAGCGCCTCAATTTCAACGCTATGGAGGTCCATGTTATCACCCCATTTCTTCCCGTCAGCTTAATGGTAGCCCCCACGGGTTACCCTATCATTAAGGGCTCGGTCTCCATTTGTAAACCACTCTCTCCGAGCCGCCCTCGGCGGCTTCCACGAGGCGCAGGGCCAACTCCACCGGCATGCCGATTTTCAAGCTATCTTCGGGGCAGTCTATCACCTCCGCCAACACCTGTGGTCCCTCGGCCAATTCTATCTGCCCCAGAACGTAGGGCACATCGCCCGGCCATCCTTGGGGCGGAACCCGGACAATGGTGTAGGAGTAGAGTGTCCCTTGCTTACCCAGTTCCACCGGCTCCAAGTTGCTTGAGCTGCAACCCTGGCAAAATGTGGCCGGGCCGAATACGTGGATACCGCACTCCGCACAGCGAAACCCGAGGAGAACGCCCTCGGTGCCTTCATCGTTGGTAAGCTTTAGACGTCTGGTATCGACAGAAATAGCCAAGGCAGAGTCAGCCTCCGGTTAGTCACAAAATTAGCTTAAACCGGCTATCTGGGGGTGTCAACCGGACTCTCTATAACAGGCAAACGGTTTTAGCTGATATCACGAAATTAAGCCGAAACGCCGCAAGTCCCGCGCCGTCCATCTGGCTTGCGACCCAATAATGCTTCGTAGAGTTGCTGGCGCTAAGGTTGCGCCCGTTCGCCCAGATGGGACTGTGACCCGGCGACCATCCTCAAGCGCATAGCGTCGGTGGCTGCCTCTTTGTCTAGTAAAAACAAATCCATCACTCAGCAAAGCCTGCGTTAGCTCTCGGAGGGTAAGCGACCTTAACCTACCGTAGTCGACTTCGCTCACAGATTGACGGTTACCGCAGCCCCATCAGATTTAATCATCCGCTTATTGTCAGGTATCAATTGGTTCTGGTAGTTGAATTCCTCCACAATCATTTCGAGGACTTCTTTTATATTGGCCAAAGCCTCTTCCTGAGATGTTCCCCATGTAGATGCGCCAATGTCCTCTAAGGGTGGATAAAATGCCCGCCACCCTTCGGCGTCTGGCTCCAATTCGATCTGAAAAATGTAGCTTTTCACGCCGCCTCCTTGTGACTCGAGCATTGGGGGATTCGTGCCCGAGTTAGTGCGTAACCATTATATCAGCGCCATTTCAGCACCGCTTATTCGGCATGGGCCTAAGTGATGAAGCGACTAACCTGTGCCCGCGCATCCCAATGGGCATTGTCCCCCCATTGACCCTGTTCCGCCTACATGGTAGGTTTTGTGGTGCCGGAAGCGGACAATACCTACCTTAGATATCTTCCGCTCAAGCCTGAAATTCGGTCATCCGACGGCATGCCGAGGCCAGGGGCCACAGGGGAGAAATGAGCCAAAATAGCGACGCTAACGCCGGGCTGCCTTGGGAATCTTCTCTGGGTGATTTCTTCGAGCTTGCCGTGGCGAAATCGCCGGACAAAGTCTTCGTGGAGATTTCAGGGCAAGAATTCACCTATCGGCAGGTGCATGAAAGGGTGCTGCAAACAGCGGCAATGTTCCAGGGCATGCGGGTGGGCCAAGGCGACCGGGTATGCTTGTTCATGCCCAACTGTCCCGAATACTTGTTCTGCTGGTTCGGGTTGTCCATCCTTGGAGCTATTGGCGTTCCCATTAACACCGCCTACAAGCGGGACGAAATGGCCTTCATCCTAAACGACGCTGAAGCCAAAGCCTTAGTTGCCCACCAAACTCTGGTGTCGGTGGCCCATGAAGCGGCGGCATTGGCCCCAAGCATTCAGCAAAACCTGCTGGTGGCGGACCGGGACGGCTCAGGAGCGAACGAAGGAGGTCCGCCTAACTGGACGCCGTTCACTGAAGCGCTCAGCCAGGCCGGCGGCCTGGCGTCCCGGACTCAAGTCGCTCCTGATTCCGTGTGTATGCTGGTGTACACTTCGGGCACCACTGGGAACCCTAAAGGTGTGATGGTCACCCACAAGATGTACGTGGCGGCTGGTCAGGGATTTGCTGATTGGACCAAGGCCAACCCCGAAGACAGGTTTTTTACCTGCCTGCCATTCTACCACGCAAACATTCAGTATTATTCCACTATGGGCGCGATGGCCGCTGGCGCGACTCTGGTGATCGCCGACCGCTTCAGCGCTTCCCGGTTTTGGGATCAGGTCCGCGAGGCTCAAGCCACCGTGGTCAACTTCATCGGAATGATGATGCCAGTTTTGGCCAAGAACGAAGAATCGCCAAACGACAGCCAGAACTCCGTCCGGTTATTCTACGGCTCTCCTTCCTTTTCTCCCGAGTTTCTGGCCAGCTTCCAAAAACGGTTCAACACCAATATTATCGTGGGCTTTGGTATGACCGAGACCTGCTACGGCACCATCGAGATGATGGGGCAAGAGCGCCGCTCTGGATCCTCCGGCCTGGCTCGGCAGCATCCCGACCCACGCTTTATAAACGATATTCGCATCTCGCACCAGGAAACCGGAGAGCCAATCGGGACCGATACCGTGGGCGAGATCACGATTAAGAACCCGGCGACGATGCCTGGCTACTGGCGAAACGAGGAGCAGACCCGGTTTTCTTTGCGGGACGGCTGGCTATATACCGGCGATTTGGGTTGGATGGACGAAGACGGCTTCCTGTACTTCGTGGACCGAAAAAAGGACATCATCCGCCGACGGGGGGAGAACATTTCTTCCCAAGAAGTCGAAGATGTCATCAAGCGCCATCCCGATGTCCTGGATTGCGCCGTGGTGGCGGTACCCTCGGAATTGGGCGAAGACGAGGTGAAGGCCTACGTGTTGCCCGTCCAAGGCGCTGTGGTGAGCCCGGAAGATGTGGTCTACTGGTGCGCCGACCACCTGGCCTACTTCAAGGTGCCCAGGTACTTGGAGATGCGGGAAGACCTGCCCCGTACGCCGAGCCTCAGAGTCCGAAAAGACCTGCTGAGACAGGAGAAGGAAGACCCAACGGAAGGCTGCTTCGACCGGGAGGCGGCCGGTATTAAGCTGAGGTAATTTAGCGATCAGCGGCCAGCTAAAAACTATTGACTGGTGTCGCTCCGGGGATTCTGACCGCATTCGCAAACTCGATACCGGACCCAAAAGCTGATAGCTGAACGCTGATAAGGAGTCCCGACATGGCGGAGAGAAGGTACTGGCTTTTCAAATCCGAACCCACCGCTTACTCCTATGCGGACCTAATGGCTGAGAAAGACCGGATTGCGGAATGGGATGGCGTGCGCAACTATCAAGCCCGCAATCTGATGCGGGACGAAATGAAACCCGGCGACGGGGTGCTGTTCTACCACAGCAGCGCCAACCCAATGGCGATAATTGGGACCGCAGAGATCGTCAAAGAGGCCTATCCCGATTCCACGGCGTGGGACCCGAATGACAAGCACTACGACTCGAAAAGCACCCCAGGCAACACAGTCTGGATGATGGTGGATATACAAGGCGACAAAGAGTTTCCCAAGCCGGTGACGCTGCAAGAAATTAAGGCTAATCCAAAGCTGCAAAACATGATGGTTGCCCGCCGGGGAATGCGATTGTCGGTCCAGCCGGTAACCGCCGAAGAGTGGGCCGAGGTTCTGTCTATGGGTGGGCTTTCGTAGGCTAGGTTCAGGGCAGTTTCGCCGTCCCTCACTTCCTTTTCCATTGTCAGATAAGCATAGCCGAACATGCAAAGCCGACAGAGCATTGCCAGAAAATCGCAATTCAGGCGCCTTATGACCATCGGCCAATTCAGGAGGTAAACATTGGCGAACTACAGTTTCGAAACCCTCTTGGTTGATAAGAGTGACAGCATTCTGACCATCACCCTGAACCGGCCGGAGCGCCTGAATGCGGTGGACGAGACCATGCACATGGAATTGGAGACGGTGTTCGCCGAGGTTGGCAATGACCCGGAGGTCAGCGCAGTGGTGTTGACCGGAGCGGGACGGGGGTTCTGCTCCGGCGGCGACGTTCGCGCCATGGATGAAAGGGGCGGGGCCATCGCCCTTCAAAGCCGTCCCTTGGGCGCAGTCTCTCAGAGCGGGAGGCGGATTATTCATAACATGTTGTGGGTGGAGCAGCCGATGATCTGCGCCTTGAACGGCGTGGCGGCCGGGCTCGGGGCTACAATCGCTCTTTTCTGCGACATAATCTATGCCTCGGACCAAGCCCGTATCGGCGACACTCACGTGCGGGCTGGCTTGGTGGCGGGCGACGGAGGGGCGGTAATTTGGCCCCTGCTCATCGGCGTGGCCAAGGCTAAAGAATTGCTCATGACCGGGGACATTATTGATGCTACCGAAGCGGAGCGCATAGGGTTGATAAACAAAGTAGTTCCGCATGATGACTTGATGGAGACGGTGATGGAATTGGCTCGCCGCTTGGCCACGGGTCCAGCCCTGGCTATTCGTGGCACCAAACATGCCGTGAATAAGAAAATCTGGAACGATTTGAACCTGGCCTTGGACATGGGACTATCGTTGGAAGCCCGCAGCGCTGGCCACCAGGACCACCAAGAGGCAGCCCGCTCTTTCGTCGAAAAGAGGCAACCTCACTACAAGGGGACAATCTAGCCGGTCCGCCAAAAGCTCAACGCTGAGCGCCGACTGATGACAGATGATTTATTGTGAATAACCAAGACATTGATGTAACAAGGGATTATCACGAATCCACCAAGCTGGCTTACATAAACTTGACCAACAAACCACCGTTGTATAAGGCCTATCCGGGGCTGGCGGATATCACTCTACCCACCGACTTCGCGCCTCCACAGACCCCTACTCTTGAAGCAGTGGCCGGGAATCCCGGAGAACACTCAGATGAGTTGGACTTGACCGCGTTGGCCCGTCTGCTGTACTTTTCAGCCGGGGTGCTGCACAAGAGAATTCTGCCTGTGGCTGGCGAGGTCCACTACCGGGCTGCTGCCTCTGCCGGGGCGCTGTATCCCGTGGAGGTTTATGCGGTCACCGGGGGTATCCCTGGGCTTGAAGCTGGAGTTTATCACTTCACTCCAGACCGATTTGCGCTCACCCAGTTGAGAAGCGGCGATTACCGCAGGGAGTTGGCCGCCGCCGCCGCCCGAGATGACTCGCAGATCGCTGAATCCCCTATGACCTTGGTTTTTACGGCGATGTTCTGGCGTAGTGCCTGGAAATACCGCATCAGAAGCTACCGCTACTGCTTTTGGGATGCCGGGACTATTCTGGCCAACACCCTAGCCGTCGCCAGGGGAGGAGCAGGTCTGCCAGCCCGGTTGGTGACGGGTTTCGTGGACGACGAGGTGAATACCCTGTTGGGCCTAGACCAAGAACGCGAGGCCGCACTGTGCCTGGTGCCGGTAGGAATCGCGGGTGCCGCCAGAGGCGAAACTTTACTCACGACCCAGGCTTCTCGCCAGCCTCTAGCAACCATAAAAGGGCAACCTACCGAGGGCTACGAAGGTGAGATTGAATATCCGGAGATAATCCAGGCCCACGCCGCATCCTGCTTGGCTAGCCGGGAGGAGGTTGTAGGGTGGCGTGAATCGGCAGCGGAGGCAGACAGCACTGGTCCCAGAGAAACAAGGGAAACAAGGGCCGTAAGTTTAAGAAACGCAGCCCAACCGGAGTCTCAGGCTCTGGGTGACAGCATCGCTGGGCGGGGCTCCACCCGGCATTTTTCCCGGTCCAATATCTCACTTGAACAGTTCAGCGCCATCTTGGATAATTCCACCAAGCAACTGCCAGCGGATTTTCTGGCCGGGGAAACCGTCAGCCTCGTGGACCCATACATCATTGTGAATGCGGTGGAAGGGTTGGAGCCGGGCGCTTACTATTTCTCCCCACTGACGCGGGAATTGGAGTTGCTGAAAAGAGGAGATTTCAGGGAAGAGGCGGGCCACCTCTGCTTCGAGCAGGCTCTGGGTGCAGACTCCAGTGCGGTGGTCTACTTTTTGGCTGACTTAGACCGAATTTTGGCACGCTATGGGAACCGGGGTTACCGCACCGCCCAGTTGGAAGCAGGCGTCATGGCCGGAAATGCTTACTTATGCTCCCATTCGCTGGGTTTGGGCGCAACCGGCATGACCTTCTATGACGACGATGTTACCGAGTTTTTCTCACCCCATGCGGTGGGAAAAAGCATGATGTTCCTGGTCGCTTTGGGCAACACTGATAAGGTGAACCGGGTCCGCCCCTTCCGGTCCAAGGTCGGCGTTCTTTTGGACTCGTTGGCCCGGGGAGCAGGGAAGCCTGCCAGCTAGTATCAGCAACATAGAAACCCCGCTTCCGCGAGCCTAAACAACTTCTGCCTACAATCCGGAGTTGGCGATTCTGTTATCCTAAGGCCCGTTTCCGGACATATTCCAAAGCCATTTGCATGTGCCACTCCATGGCCCCGATGCCCACAACTTGCACTCCCAGTTCGAAGAACCGTTTGGCCGAGTCGGCCATTGCATCGAAGTCAGGAGAGTCCAAGCCCAGGTTGTACATTACTCCGGCGCCGTAGCGCTCGGCCGTTTTCACCGCCTGCTCCACCAGGGATAGAACTTTCGGGTGCTCGTATTTAAAGGGTACGCCCAAGATCTTGCTTACGTCTCCCGCCGCCAACCAGACCAGCCGGATCCCGTCCAAGGCGAAAATCTCATCCAGGTCTCTCAGACCTCCCTCACTTTCCACCGTGGGGATAATCAACGTGCTCTCGGCCACACGCTCGGCAAACGCAGGAAATTCCTCAGCGGAAGCGAACCGCTTTAGATGAATCAAGCGGTGCCAATCGGTTTTTAGGCCCATTATCTCCTTCACCTCTTCCTTGGAAGAGACGGAGATGGTCACGGCAGTAGCTCCCAAAGACAGGGCTCGGGCGGCGTCGGAGACCGTGCGCCGGTCCACGCCAGGGTCGGCGCCCGAGGACCATGGGTAGGCCTGAACGCGGATCATGGGAGAAATGCCGGTTCCCCTAGCGGCCCGTACGAGGTGAGCGATGCTGTCCCAGTCGTGGGAAGTAAACATCATGTCGGCCATAAAGCAATCGAAGCCAGCCAGGCCGGCAACTTCGACCATGTTGGGGTGGCTGAATACGTAGGCGCACATGGAAGGCTTGCCGTTTTTGAGGTTAGCCAAGAGGCGATCGTTGGACTCGTCGGGAAACAGCACAGAGCGCTCCTTTGTTGAGAATATTTTTATAAACGTGGCACAGGCGCTATCTTGATTTTGAACTTATACCAACTCTGCTTAAAAGCTTCGTGAATAGGCTGTGGGAAGTTGCTCGAAAGCCTGCTTGATCCAGTCCCACCCAACCAGCCGCTTCAAGCG
>MUCU01000008.1 GCA_002817055.1 SAR202 cluster bacterium Io17-Chloro-G7
CCGGTCTATCCGGCTTTAGGTGTAGGATCAGCCCCGTATGTTTCGTCAAGTGCCCATAATGCTAACGCAGACCTGTCGTTCAAATAATAATTTACCTTTTCAAGGTCGATTTTCCGGCTGATCCTATTTGGGCCAATTCTCGTATTGGCGGTGAATGGACAGCCAGCTTTGCGCTCTTTGGGACAATCTACGCCCTGTCTCAAGACAATCGGGCATTTTCCCCGGCGCAACCATGCGCAGGTCAGTACTTGCGGTTTCTCACTAGTTGTACTGCCGGCGCCTTTCTTGGTTGTTCGATTAGGCAGAACTTCGGGTAAACCTAGGTGTTTCTCTATCATTAGGACAGCCTTCAATTCCCGTCTGTGATCATTCTCCAGAGTTACTGGGATTGTACAGATACCATTAAAAATCGAATTTCTTTTTGCCATCGCGGAGCAATTTTTGGCTCTCCCAGTACTGCCATTCGACTGTGAGTGGGTATGGGGTAATACTCTCCCATATCGGAAGAGAGCGCCCCATTTGTCGGTGCAGAACGGCCAAAGTTTAAGCGTTGGTTCGATTTAATCCGCTGGCTCAGGAACGGCGGCGCTTGCGGTTGCGGGTTGAGCTACTTCTCTTGCCTTGGGTTTCCGGAGCAGAAGAGATGGAATTAATCCGAGCAAAACGATTCCAGTCGCAATCAGAAATACGTCTTGGAATGCGGCAACGGACGCCCGTTGCTGGACCATACCATCAAGGACCTGGACGGCCACCCGATTGGTAACCGCATCCGAGGCTCCGAACTGGCCGACAGCGTTTCCAACGCTGGAAAGAACCTGCATGGCAGCCAGAGAGTCTGGGGTGACCGTCTGGGCAATTGTGCTGAAGTGGAAGGCGAACCGAGACTGCAATAGGGTGGCAAACAACGCTATTCCGAAGGCCGGGAATAGCTGCCGTAGCACGTTTGTGAGAGCCGAAGCGCGTGCCAGGGCCTCCACAGGGTGTACGCTCATGGCCAGTGTAAAGGCGGGCAGGGCCATCATTCCCATGCTGGCGCCCCGCAAGATCAGTATCATCACCAAATCGCCGTCGCTGGTTGTCACGTCCAAGCTGTGCAGTAACCACATTGAATAGGCTAACCCAAGCAAGCCAGGGACAATGACCGGGAGAGGACCGAACCGGTCATATAGGCGACCGGCAATGAGCAAAGTAACCCCCAAAGCTATCGCCTCAGGCATCAACAACAATCCGGTTTCTATCGGACTTAAACCACGCACGTTCTGCAGAAATACGGGCAGCAAAAACAGGGCTGCGAACATGATCAAGGTCGATACAAAATAAACGATGGCTGCCATGGCATAGGTGATATTTTTGAAGATTCTCAGGTCCAAGAGCGGCGTCTCTTCCCGCAACTCCACGTAGACCCACCCTAAGAGCGCGACGCCTGAAAGCAGGAAAAGCCCTAGTACCAGCTCAGAGGTCCAACCTTCTTGGCTTACCTGAGTAAGGGCAATGAGGGCGAGACTGAAGCCGATCCCCGCCAAAATAAATCCCTTATAGTCGAAGGCCAATTTGCGTACAATATCCGTCTCTCTTAGGAAGGACCGGCTCAATACTATTCCTAGGACGCCGACGGGCAAGTGTGGGAGCCAAATAAAACGCCAACTCGAAGACTCCACCAAGACCCCACTGAGGATGGGGCCGATGACTGGCGCTAGCACGATGGGTACACCTGCGATTGCGATCATCGTGCCTTGTTCTTCCCGGCTCACCGAACGAAACACCAGCGCAATTCCCAAAGGCATAATTATCCCGCCGCCTATCCCTTGAATAACGCGGAAAAAAATCAAGGAATTGATATCCCAAGATATTGAAGACAAGGCGGCTCCCGCAGTGAAGCCGGTAATGCAGAAGATAAAGAGGCGTTTGGTGCCGAATCTGTCACTGAGGTATCCCGTCAAAGGGATGACCAAAGCTATTGCCAGCAAGTACATTGTGATAACCAACTGGGCTTTTTCGAGGTTTACTTCGAAGTCTCTCATGATGGACGGCAGCGCTACGTTCACCACCGTGGTGTCCAACAACACCATGAAACTGGCGACCACCATCACTAACAAGACTTTCCATTTGTAGGCCATTGCTTATGCCTTCAGCTATCCACCCGAGTTTCGCCAAAAGCATAGGCTGGTCGAGGAGAGGTGGCGCACTCAGTTCCACTCTCGCGTAGGCTGGCAGCACCGGCCAAGTAATGGTTAAGCTGTTCTACTCGGTGCGGGTCAGTCAAAGCCGTGCGGACCGGCAGGTAATTGTTCTCCGCATCCACCATCAGACGTTTTTGAATAGACCTATCGGTTTTCTGTCTGCTGTTTTCGCCACAGATAAATACGAGATAATTTAAGCAACTCATTGTTCAAGTCACATTGGGATTCGAATTGTTGGGCTCGCCCGAGGGGTAGAAATTAGGAGTAGGAACTCCGCCCGGCGTGCAGCCAATGTGAGGATGGAAGAAATCGGACCCAGCCGGCCACACCGGCTGGGTCCGGCCAAATCTATTGGATTACAACCAAATCACCTTCCCTGAGAAAGTTGTGGCCGGATATCACCACATTCTCTCCGGGTAGGATGTCGCCTCGAACTTCTATCGTATCCTCGCCGGTCAAGCCAATACCCACGATGCGTAGCTCAGCACGATTGTCTTGGACCGTGTATACGGCGGGGCGCCCGGCTTGGCGCAACAGAGCTTCTTTGGGCACTAAAACGGTGTTGTCGTGCTGTGTGATCACCGTCACATCGCCGGACATGCCGGGTCTGAGGTCCGGCGCCGGGCCGGTGGGTGCCAGCATCACCCGGAAAGAGAAAGAGTTGCCCTCACCCATTGGGGCGATTCGGTCAACCTGCAACTCCAATGTTTGGCCTGGTAGCGCAGGGCTAGTAAATTGCACTGCTTGTCCTAATTGTAGGGAGTTGACCTCCGTCTCTCGAACTTGAATAGTAATGTCAACGTCCGTACTCGCTAACCTAAAAATCGGAGACGCAGGAAAGGGCCCAGCCCAGCCTCCCACGTCCAGCAACTTGCGAGTGATAATCCCATCGAAGGGCGCTCGAACTTCCAGCTCCTCCAACTTATAGCGGACCAACTCCACTTGCGCTTGGGCTTTGTCCAACGTAGCTTGGGCTGCTTCCACGACGAGATCGGATTGCGGTGGCGAGGCCGTGGTAAGGGTTTGCTGGGCTGAAGCTACCATGGACTCGGCAGCAGCCAGTTTGGCTGGCGTCGGATTGAGCAATGACTGCAAATTGGCCTCTGCTGCGGCTAGTGCAGCTTGGTTCGCTTCCACGGTAGACTCGGCCAAGGCAATTGTCGATGTGGTGGGAGTTCTCAGTTCCGCCAGACGAGATTGAGCCGATTCTACTGCGGCGCTGGCCTTGGCAACTTCGTTCCGAGCTAGAGTAACCGTGTTCTCGTCGGCGTTTTGCAGGTCCTCCAAATTAGCGACTTCCGTATCAAGTGTGGCTTGCGCAGCTGCCACATCGTTGCGGGCTACCGCCATATCGTTGGATTCGGGGCTCTGCAACTCCTTCAGTTCCTCTTGGGCAGTCTCCAATGCGGTTTGCGCCGAGTTCTCGGCCAGCATAGGGGAGTTCACATCTTCTTGAATTACTGAGCTAGCGAGGATAGTAGATAATTGAGTCGAAATACTATCCTGATATTTGGAGATCGACGCCTGTACATCGCTCAGCTCGTCTTGAGAAAGAGTGGAACTGAGGGACGGATTGAGCAAAATGGCGACGTTGGCCTGCTCATTCACCCTGGCCGATAGCAGGGATTCCCACGCTGGCTCCAACGATGCAGTGAAAGACGCTGAAGCTATCGCGTCAGAGATGGCGTCATTCACCGTGACCTGTGAGCTATTGAGCTTGATTTGAGCGTCGGATACGCCTTCTTGGGCTGCGGCCAATGCTGCAGCGGTAGGGTTCGATAACTGATCCAAATTCGTTATCCTGCTGTCTAATTTGCTCTGAGCTGTTGCTACTTTACCTTGGGCGGTTTGGAGGTCGGACACCGAAGGGTCCAACAATTGGTCGAGACGCGTGTTTGCGCTATTTAGATTGCTTTGCGCGGTGGCTAGGGCACTTTCGGCAGTTTGCAGATCAGATGCGGAAGGGTTATTGAGCTGCTCCAGCTTGATTATCGCTCGTTCCAAGTTGCCTTTGGCGGTTGCTACCGTGCTCCCGGCAGCTTCGAGTTCCGACGACGAGGGATTGATTAATTGGTCTTGGGCCGTTACAGCGGAGTCGAGCTTGGCTTGGGCTGACCGTATCCTGGGTTCGATAGCAGCCATAATCGACCCTAACTGGGCCTTGCTGCTGCGCACGGTGGCTAGGGCTTGATCCAGTTGTGCGTCCAGAGTTCCGTGACCTATCCGGGCAAGGACCTGTCCAACATTGACCATAGATCCAACATCCACGGTCAGTTCTTCGGTGCGACCGGATGAGGTCGGCAAAACATCGACTTGGTTTCTGGCTTCTACCACGGCCGCATAGGAAGTGCGTGTGCTGATGCTCCCGCTGACGGCCGGAGCCAAGCCCACCGTCACTGCTCCCGGAGTCGACGGTGAAGATTCCGTTGAAGGGGACTCGGTGGACGAGCATGCAATCAATGCGGCCAGTCCCACCACTATTGCCAACACCATCATTGGCTTGCGCCGGATCAACGAACGAAATATCCGTACCTTCATACTTGCTGCTTTCACTTAGTTTAGTCCTTCAGTTTTGGTGATTTTATTCCGGTTTATCGGAAATGAAAGTTACCATGGGCGCCACCAAGTTTACTTGATCCGAATCTTGATTTGAACGGAAGACCCGGGTATTAACCCTAGCTGTTCTTCGTCCAAAGAGATTTTAACAGGAACCAACTGGCTGACCTTATTGAAATTGCTGGAAGAGCTTCGCGATGGGATTAGACTGAAAGTCGAAGCCGTCACCGGAGAGATGGTCACCACCGTGCCAGATACACCTTGTCCCAGACTGTCCACATGCACTTCGACCCGCTGTCCCGGCCGCACCCGGTCAATGCGGCCCTCGTGAATGTTCGCCTCGATTCTCAGCGCTCTCGGGTCCATAAGAGTCACAATCGGCCGGCCGGCCGGAACGGTGTCACCATTCTGGGCCCAGCGGGCGGCTATTACCCCCGAACGGGGCGCTACAACCTCGGCGAATTGGTCCACCACGTCCCGGAACCCCAGTTTTGGAGTGCCTGTGGTATCCGAGTGAGAGATCACCGTGGGGATGTCCACAATGGCCAGTACTTGGCCTTCGGTTACCGGCGATCCCACATCCACGTTCATCGCCAGGATCCTCCCCGGGTTGATGGACCCAACCTGGATCAGGTCTGCTACTATTCGTGCATTGTCGGTAGACACGTAGTAGGCCGAGTTGTACCAGGCATTGTACCCAAACACGCTGCCGCCAGCGATGATGGCGATTAATACCACGGCCAATATTATTCGCATGCGGTATTTCATGGGTAATCAAGAACTCCGTTGATGCTGAATAAGGCTCTGCTTATGCAGGCTGAGCGATGAGTAATACGACGCTTTCGGTGCTTTGGTTTATCTTTTCTTAGGTAACAGCCGTGGCCCGGCGTTCCGCTAGGTCTAGAGCTTCGCCGTCGTTATCAGTCCCCATCCCTTGTTTCCAGGCTGTCACTCCTGGGCCTCTCCTGCTTGCGGCTTCCAACACCACTTGAATCGCGTTGGATACTACGTCCAACTCCTCACTGGTGAGTGAGTCGAAAATCTCTCGAAACACTTCGAACTTTGCCAGCCACAGGGCTGAAATGTGTTGCTCTCCCTCCGCCGTCAGCTTGCAGGTAACCACCCGGCGGTCTTGGGTGTCATGGCTCCGGCTTAAGACGCCCAGTCCCACAAGGCGGTCGAGGACACCAGTTGTCGTCGGTACGGTCACCCCCAACACAGAGGCCAGATCACTAACCCGATAGGGTCCGTTTATGTACAGGAAGAGCAAAATCTTAATCTGGGGCATAGTGTAATTTGTGCTCATCCAATTCTCGGTCAACGAGGACAGCAAGGTGACGTAAAGGCGTTGGTGCATAGCAGCAACGTGCTCAATCACTTTAGACCGATCAGTTGATTCATCAGTCATCGCTAATATGCCTTTATTGAGGTTGATGCAATATAATTGTATAACACAACTATATTGGCCAACACAAAAATATTACACACTTAACTGTAAGTAGCGTCACACAATATAATCGTGCAACACAATTATATTGAGCCGCACGATTATTAAACACTTTCCCGATAAAACCTGTCAAGTAACCCGTTTATATTAGAGTGATCACGCTGCCGGCAACGAGCAGCGACTGACTGAGTTGGCAAATTGCCAGCGCATTCGACGATCAACCGACCGATAAACGAGGCCTGGTAGAGTTTATGCTCCCAGACCTCGTGGCATTCCCGCCGGAGATTTGTCGGGGAAAGCCGTTAATCCGGCACCACAGGATTGGCTACCAAAAGCTGGGTCCTGGCTTTGATCTGCTCGTCCCACCCTCGCACACGCATGTCTATCATTAGACCGTCGGGACCTTTGTATTTGCGGTTCACAGCGTTACTGCCAGGGCATTCGGTGCCATTCTCGGCTTCGAAGGCTGCGATGGATTCGTCCAGGTTTTCAACATAGAACCCTATGTGATGCACGCCGGGCACGGTGGAAGGTCCCTCTCCCAAGTTGGGGGCATCCTCGCTCCCCACTTTTAGGATTGCGAAGTAGATGTAGCCGTCGCTCAGCCACACTCCTTCCTCGCCTGTGTCCAAGGGCTTGCGGTGCAGTTCTTGCAGCCCAAAAACCTTCTTGTAAAAATCTGCGGTCTTCACTGGGTCGTCGGTATGCAGGGCTATGTGCTTTATCCGTGCCATCGTTCCTCCTTACAGTTTCGAATGAGCTGAATAATTCGGCGATTCTAGGGAAAGATACAACTATCGCAATAATATAATTGGAAGTACCTGATGAGCCTAATCGTGATCGAATATCCGAGAATTGCTGACCTAGATTTTAGGAACCCCGTCCGGTAGTGTCAATGGGATTCCCAACTCCGTGTCCCGGTCGTCATTCTCCTTGCCAAAGAAACGATCCAGAGCTACACTCCATGCCTGCAAGCATTGCTCATAAAGTAATCGGGACGCGTCGCATTTCTGTCCTGAAGAAGGCAGTTCGGGAAGCCGGTTACTGCAGCGGCAGATTAAAAGGCTATTTGGTTTTAGGCTAATACGGATTCAATATAAGGACACCTATCTCCCCATTGCGAGATAGTCCTAATCAGGTAAGGAGAAAGCATAATGGCCGCTCTTAGCGTGGTGGGCCAACGCCATACCAGGATTGATGCCGAGGAGAAAGTCACCGGTCGCACCAGCTATGTGGCCGATCTACGACTGCCGGGCATGTTGATGTGCAAACTACTAATCAGCACTCGGAGCCATGCTCGCATTGTGAGTATCGACTTTTCTGAAGCTTTAAAACTGCCCGGGGTTCATTCGATTATTACCGGCAATGACTTCCCCGACGTTTACTTCGGTTCCGGAGCGGTGCGGGACCGGAGAATAATGGCCCGAGACGAAGTATTTTACGTGGGCGAGCCGGTGGCGGCGGTGGCCGCCGACGATGAAATTACCGCCCTGGAAGCTCTGGACTTGATCCAGGTGGAGTATGAGGACCTGCCGGTTGTTGTGGATCCTCTGGAAGCCATCGGTTCTTCCGCTCCTCTGGTTCACGAGAATTTGTCCGAGTTCGAAGGATATTCGTTTTCTCTCGGAGGCAACCAAGGCACGCTTCTGGAGATAGATCGAGGCGACGTTGAGCAGGCCTTTCAGGACGCGGACCGCATCTTCGAGGAAACCTATCGTTCCCAGGCCATCAACCAAGGCTTCTTAGAGCCCATGGCATGCGCTGCCGAAGTCGAGGCCAACGGTCGGATGACGATCTATGCGTCTACTCAGGGCCCGTATCAAGTGCGGTCTCAATTGGCCAGCGTATTGGATATACCGCTGAGCAGCGTCAAAGTGGTCGCCATGGAGATGGGAGGCGGTTTCGGCGCAAAACTGCGGTTGGCCTTTGAGGCTTTCCCTGCCCTCTTGGCCAAAAAGACGGGCCGTCCGGTAAAGCTGGTTAATACCAGAGAGGAGGCTTTCACGCTCAACGGGCCGCGGTTGGCCACCACGATCTTCCTCAAGACCGGGGTGACCAAAGAAGGTCGCATCATAGCCCGGGAAGCCTACACGATATTCGATTTGGGCGCTTATCTTGGCGCTGGCCCCAACTCCGGCGTTAGCCACGCTGTGGGACCGTATAACGTACCCAATTTGAAGTTGCGGTCCTACGGCATCTACACCAACAAGATATACGTCGGTTCCTACCGAGCATCCGGCGTGGCAGACATGACCTTTGCCGTGGAATCCCACACCGACTCCGTCGCTCGCCAATTGAGGATGGACCCGTTGGAGTTCCGCATCTTGAACGCGGTTCAGGAAGGCGATTCTTCGACCACCGGCGCCACCATTCCCAGAAACGGGTTGATGGAAACACTGCTGGCCGTTAAAGAGCGCATGGGCTTGCCCAAGAAACTGGAGGAAGGCAGGGGTATTGGCATTGCGCTGTGCGAGTGGCGAAGCGGCAGCGGCCCATCCACTGCGTCCATCAGTGTAAACGAAGACGGCACCGTCAGCCTGCTCACCGGGTCTGTGGATATTTCCGGCAGCGACACTTCGCTGGCCCAGATTGCCGCCGAGGCCTTGGGTATCCCTCTCAGCCACGTCATTGTTTCTAAACGGGATACCGATATGGCGCCTTTCACTCAGCCCACCGGTGGTAGCCGAATCGTCTACAGTCAAGGAAAGGCAGTGGAGTTGGCCGCAAAGGATGCACTTAGCAAGTTGTACCAACTGGCCGCCGGCCGCTTGGGAGTGCCCGCCGACTCGTTGGCATGCTCCGAAGGCCGGGTATACGTGCAGGATAACCCTCCCCAGAGTCTGACATTGGAACAGTTGAGCCGCATGAGTTTGACTTCTCCGGGTGGCCCCATCATCGGATTAGGTTCCCTCTCCAGCATGCCCAGCTCTCCAGTCTACAACACCCAGGCGGCCGAAGTTCAAGTAGACAAGGAAACCGGCCACGTAAAGTTGATCCGATTCGTTCAGGCCCAAGACGTAGGGGTGGCGATCAATCCCATGACGGTGGAAGGCCAATTGGAGGGCGGGGCCGTCCAGGGCATTGGCCGGGCCTTGAGCGAGGAAATGATAATAGACCCGAAAACCGGGGCGGTGCGCAATCCGTCCCTAGCCTCCTACCTGATGCCTTTAGCCGTGGACATGCCCGAAATTGAGACGATTCTTGTCTCCGTACCTTCGGAAGAAGGACCCTTTGGCGCCAGGGCAGTGGCAGAATCGCCGGGCTTTGGGCCGCCAGCGGCAATCGCCAACGCCGTTTACGATGCCATCGGCGTTCGGATTAAAGACCTGCCCCTCAGCCCGGAACGGGTCAAAGCAGCCTTGGCCGGGAAAGAATTCCCCGAAGCCCAAATAGACGTGGACGCTCTGCGGAGAGTTGAAGAAGGACAATCGGAGGGCCAGTAGCCGGGCCCTTTCATTTCCTGTGCTCTCTTTCCCGGCGTCCCCGCACTAAAGAGAACGAACTCCTTGGACAACTGAGCCTGGGCCTTGGACGACTGAGCCTGGATAGAATATCGCCGCATCTCGCCGCTGTTTAGGTTAATTCGGAACAGGTCAAGTGGCCGCTTTATCGTCCGGATTTAATCCAGAATTCGGTTTTGTTGCTGGTATGTCCTTCAAGAAAATAGATGTCACCCAAGCAGCCATTATCACGGCCAAGATAATCAGGAAAGCTTCACTGATCGCGCTGGAAAGGGAATAGCGTAAAGCGTCAACGAATGGTGACAGCAAGCCTGCCCCTTAGGGCGCGACAATTGCCAATCCCCCTTCACGCTGTTCTTTGGCGGCTGGATTTAGCGAAGCAAACGGGTCTTGGGCGATCGTCGCAAGCTTTTCGGGTGGGATGACTTCCTTTACTCGGGCCGGCACTCGGGCCGGAAGTGCTGACGACAGTTCCGATGCAAAGCGGCTGGTTACGGTTGACCCTAGTATCGCCAATCCCAGCGTGCCGCCTACAGACCGGAAGAACTGAACAGAGGTGGTCACTACTCCCAAAACCCGGTGGGGCACCGAATTCTGCACCACCAGGGTGTACACCGGGAAGATAACTCCCAATCCTATTTCCATCACCACTATGTAGCCGACAGCTTCGCTGAAAGCAGTCTCAGCAGACATTCGGGAAAGTAGCAACAAACCCGCAGCCATGGCGCCCAACCCCGCCAATCCCTGAATACGGTAATGTGCGCCCAGCCGTGAGAGGGCTGGTCCTGAAGCCATGGCGCCACCGAAGGTTAACAATCCCAAGACCTCACCGGACACCCAACCAATACTGAGGGCCGCCCCAAGATAGGGCCAAGAGCAACGGCACAACCATTAACGCCAACGCCGCCATTCCCCGATAATCCAGGTGTTGCTCCTGGCTGGGAGGAGATATGGGGGAAAAACATGACGAATAGAGCAATCACCGATATTCCAAGGGGAATATTTATGTAAGAAATCCCGCGCCAAGAAAGCTGGTCGGCGACAAACCCTCCCAGAGTTGGCCCTATAACCGATGAAAGGGCAAACATCGCTCCCAGCATGCCTTGGTACTTGCCTCGTTCTCCAGCTGGGAACAGGTCTGCGATGGCTATCGCGCTCCGGGCCTGCTAGACAAGCTATGGCGCTATGGTTACTATTTCACGATAAGCTAGACTCACCGTAGCGTGCTGCGCCAGGTTTGGGCAAGCGTACGGCCGGCGCCGATGACCCGTTTTGAGCAGACCATCATGGGTTAATCAAGCTATCGGGTAGGATGACGATAAATGAGAAACAAAATTTTCCAGAATTTCGACGATGCGGTGGCAGATATCCCCGACGGCTCCACCATCATGTTCGCCGAATTTGGCGGCGTAGGCTCGCCCCAAAACTTGATAGCTGCCCTGAACCGTCAGGGAGCCAAAAGAATAACGGGGATATCAAACAACCACGGCGGGATCGACGGACGGGTGGACGTTGGAACCCTAGTAGAGGCCGGACAAGTTGAGAAAATGATCTGCGCTTTTACAGCGCCGCCTCACCCGTCCAGAACTACTCCCTTCTCCCGTTTGTACAACGATGACGAGATTGAAGCCGAGTTAGTGCCTCAGGGAACGTTGGCCGAACGGATTCGCTCGGCCGGCGCTGGCATAGGCGCTTTCTATACCCCGGCGGGGGTCCACACCGAGTTGTCGAATGGCAAGGAGCACCGGGAGATTGCGGGCCGGGTTTATGTCCTGGAGTATGCCTTGCCTGCCGATTACGCTTTTATTCGCGCTTGGAAGGCCGATACCTTGGGCAACCTTCAGTTCCGGTTGACCCAACGAAACTTCAATCCCATCATGGCCACCGCCGCCAAGACCACCATCGTGGAAGTAGAAAATGAAATTCTCGCACCCGGTCAATTGGACCCAGACGAAGTCCACACCCCCGGAGTTTACGTGGACCGCATAGTTGCTATACCACCGGATGGTATCTGGGCCTAGATAGCTTCCCCAAGTTAGCTTCGTCAAGAAACTAACCCAGTGCATCTCCCGTTCAATCGCATCCAAAACAGCGGATCCAAATCAGCGCATTCAAATCAGGCGAGGCCAATGCAGACAAAAATTGAGAAATGGGTATTTAAATCCACCAGAGTCGCGCTCTGGATGTAAAACCGAGATTGGCATTCTGCCAAATCGATGATTCAAGCAGGAGATTCAATTACATATGCCATTGCCCGAGCGGTACAACAGCGGATTCAACCTTGGCGTGGGCGGCGCAGTGGTCAAAGACGGTCGGCTACTGCTAGTCCGGCGGGCGTCTCGCCGGGGACGGGGAAACTGGCAGGTGCCCGGCGGCTTCGTCGAACGCGACGAGGCGATTGAGGACGCCGTGCTCCGGGAAGTCCATGAGGAGTCCAACATTACAGCGAAAGTTGTCGGCGTGCTTGGTCTGCGGAGCCGTTACGATGCAGATGTGGGCAACAGCACGTACGTGGTGATGCTGCTGCAGCCGGTGAGCGGCGAACCCAAACCCGACGATAAAGAAGTCGACCGCGCCGAGTATTTTACTTTGGACGAGATCAATGCATTGGAGCAGGTGCCAGCGGTCAACCTGGAAATCGCTAAGCGGGCTTTGGCCGATGACCAAAGGCTACTCAACCCCATGACCGTAGCCTACGTTTCTGGCGGCGCCTACACACTGTTTGTGGGTTAGCCCCGACTTCAAATCACGGTCCTGGAACAAGCTAATTTGAGCCTGGAGGGGAAATCGTGCGACTCGAAAATAAGGTCGTGCTAATCAGTGGCGGCGCACGAGGCATGGGCGCAGTGGAAGCGAAAATGTTCGCCGGGGAAGGCGCCAGCGTCGTGTTCGGCGACATTTTGGACGATGAAGGACGGCAGGTGGAGGCGGAAATCCGGGAAGCCGGGCTAGAAGGCGCATACGTCCATTTGGACGTGACCCAAGAAGCGGACTGGCAGCAGGCGATGGACCTCGTTATATCCAAGTACGGCAAGCTAAATATACTGGTCAATAACGCCGGCATAGTACCCAAATACTCAGGGGACAATGCTGTGGAAGGAATCACCGAAGAATCGTGGGACTTGGTCATGGGGGTAAATGCGAAAGGCGTATTCCTGGGAACCAAATTCGCGATTCCGCTAATGCGCGCTGCCGGAGGCGGCTCCATCGTGAACATTTCATCCGGGGCGGGTATCGCGCCCAGCCCGGAGACGCCAGCATCCTATTCAGCCAGCAAAGGAGCAGTGCGCATTTTCACCAAAGCCACGGCGATTCAATACGCCAGCGAAAATATCAGGTGCAATTCGGTCCATCCCGGTCCCATACTAACCCCCATGCTGCGGGGGGCCGGAGCCGATGGTGACGACCGGTTGGAGCGCATCCCACTAGGGCGGTTGGGCACTCCGGAAGAAATTGCTTACGGCGTCCTTTACCTGGCGTCCGATGAAGCCTCGTTCGTAACCGGGTCCGAGTTGATAATCGACGGTGGCCGCACGGCTCAGTAATAGTTAGGGCATCCAGCCTTGATGGTGGAATACGAAGACGGCCGTAGGATCTAGGTTCGGCAATACGAGCTAAAACCGTCCACTCGTGCTGAGAGTTTGTGCGTTTTTAGCGAAATTGGCGAATTCCAGTCTCAATGCAGCTTTAGATACGGTCTCGATAAGGGCATCCTAGGGTATTTATTCACAAGCTCTGAGGATGTCGATGGCCTTGTTTGGGTTATTCGACCTCAACCCAAACGACATTGATGTCCTCAATTAACACCAGGGACTACAGTAACACCAGGGACTACAGGGCTATAAACATTCGACTGGAGATGAGAAATGGCAAATAACGTAAGTTGGGGAATTGCCGTACCCCAAGTGTTCTTAGACAGTCCGGTGGATATGGCCCTGATTAGCCAATGGGCTCAAAAATCCGAGGAACTTGGTTACCACAGTCTGTGGGTCCAAGAGGCCATTGTAGGCGATGTGCCGATTCTGGAACCGGTCAACCTTTTGTCTTACATGGCTGCGATTACCCAGAAGGTCGAGTTGGGCACTTCGGTGATGGTGGCGCCCCTGCGAAACCCGGTCCAACTGGCCAAGAGTTTGGGGAGTCTGGACCACATGAGCGCTGGCCGTCTGATCGTGGGCCTCGGCTTAGGTGGTCAGCAGAACGACGTCGCTCCCTTCGGCATCGCCCCGGAGCGCCGGGTCCGCCGCTATGTGGAAATCATCGAAGTAATAAAGGCCCTCTAGACTCAGCCGGAAGCCCATTATCAGGGACATTTCTGGCAACTGGAAGGAACTCAGATGGAGCCGAAACCCGTTCAGAAACCCTACCCGCCTTTGTGGCTCGGGGCCCGCCACGCGAATGCGTTGAGACGGGCAGTTCGCCACGCCGACGGTTGGATGGGCGCCGGTTCCAGCACAGCGGAGAGCTTCGTTGAAGGGGTTGGCCAGACACGGATGTTCCTGGAAGAGGCTGGGAGGGACCCGGCGACTTTCACCATCTCCAAGCGGGTTTATGTGGCCGTCGACAACGACTAGAAACGGGCCGAGGGCCGGCTACGGGAATCGTTCGGACAGCGCTACAAGAACGCCGACATGGCATCTCAAGTATCGGTGTGGGGCAGCGCCGACAAGTGCGCCGACAAACTGGGGGAACTCACCAAGGCCGGAGCAGAGATGTTGCTCTTAAACCCGGCGTTCGACCACCTAGAGCAGTTGGAAGCTCTAGCCCAAGAAGTACTGCCTCAGATTTAGGCTGGCGGCAGGTCTCCCAAGTTGTTCTTTAGAGATGGATGCCCTCGCCAGTTCGGCGCTGGCCCCGTTGTCATTCTCTTCCCCAGGTGAAGAACCTGGGGGCGCTACTTCCACGGCGGCAGATACTTCGCTACGCTCAGAGCTTGTGAATAAATACCTCTGAGTGGCCTTATTGAGACTAGTTTCAAAGCTGTATTGAGGCTGAAAATCGGCGATTTCGCCAAAAACTCACAAACTCTCAGGATGACGCTTTGGGAGTTATGGTCGGGGCAGTAACCCTGTTGCGTTAACTGGTTCAGTTATTTTTGGCGCTAATGAACGATAATCCCGTTAGGAGGAATGCCGCGCGCTTAGGTAATTGACCCTAATCTAGGGCCAATCCGTCTAATAATGTATGGCCCTGCCCACGCCGCCACCGGCGGCTATGGTATCTCCATTTATCGCTATCGATTTGGGCGATGCCAGGAAAGCCACCACGTAGGCAATCTCCCGAGCGTCGATCATCCGCCGCACCGTGTTGCTTTCGGCATACCGGCGCTCCACTTCTTCGGTGGAAATGCCTTGGCTGCGGGCCTGCTCTTCGATCATGCCAGGAATCCTTTCGGTCCAGGTTAACCCTGGGTGAACCACGGTTACGTTAATGCCGAAGGGACCCAACTCGTCCGCCAAGTTCTTGGTCATAGCCGCCACCGCCACGTTCCGAATACTGCCGACGATCGACCCAGATTGGCGCGCCGCCATACCGCTGATGTTGATTATGCGCCCCCATCCTTGGGTGTGCATGTAGGGCGCTACTTCCCTGGCGCAGCGCAGGTACCCCATCACCTTCACGTTCATGTCTTCCCAGAAATATTCTTCCGTCACGTCGGCCAATCCAGGCGCCGGACCGCCGCCGACCCGCGCTGCGGAATTTACAAGGATGTCCACGTGGCCCATCGCCGTCGCCGCCTGACTAACCATTGACTGCACGGACTCTTCATTGCCGGTATCGACGATAATGGGAATAATCCTCCGGCCCGTTTCCTCAGCCAGTTCCTTGGCTGTGGCTTCCAATTCTTCCCGGCCCCGGGAAGCTATGGCCACGTCCACGCCTTCCCTGGCCAGTTCCCTGGCAATGGCTTTCCCTATGCCCCGGCTCCCGCCGGTGACAATGGCTGTCTTCCCGCTCAACTCCAAGTCCATGTTGCCGCTCCTTTGTTAACCTGATCCTCATCAACTCCTGGCGGACAGCTTTAATTCCTGGCGGACAGCTTTGGCCCGCCGGTGATTGCCGTGGCTCAAGGTCTCTGGATTCCGGCCGCAATGACCCACTGGTAACCGAGCGGTCCCCGGTTTCTCTACTCCGATTTGGCGGCGGCCATGATTGCCTCCACCACTTTGGAGTAACCGGTGCATCGGCAAAGGTTGCCACCAATGGCGAACTTTACCTCTTCTTCTGTGGGAGTCGGGTTTTCCGCCAGCAGCCCGACGCCGGACATGATCAGTCCCGGCGTACAGTAACCACACTGCAAACCGCCGTAGTCAACAAAAGCTTGCTGCACCGGATGCAACCTGTTCCCTTGGGCCAAACCTTCAACGGTGGTAACTTCGCCATTCCGCGTACTCAAGGCAAGGACCATGCAAGAGGTTACCGCTTTTCCGTTGAGCAGCACCGTGCAGGCTCCACAGTCCCCTTCGTCGCATCCTTTTTTGGTTCCGGTCAGGCCAATTTCATCTCGCAATGCGTCCAGCAATGAGCAAAATGGCTCCAACAGCACCTGGCGTGTTTGACCGTTGACCGTTATCATCAGTTCTTTTTTCATTGGTTTTTCCTCAGCATCTAATCCCCCTTTTCGTTAATATGGGTTGAATATGGGTCGCGAAAAGGGGTCGGGGGAATTTCCCTAAGCTATTGCTTCCACTGCCAAGCGCCTCTGAGCCTCGAAGGAGATCGGGCCGGTTTTGGCCATCCCAATGGCTTGCTCCAGCGTGCGTGACGTCAGCACCCCCACCAAGTCCTTGCGGTGTCCTGCTGAACCTCGCACGTCGTCGATGGGTGTTGCGCATTCCTGAGCTGCCAGGGCGGCTTGGGCGACCAACTCGGGCGTAATAGTCTGACCCCTTAGGACATCTTCCGCAGCGTAGGCCCGGATGGGCGTGGGCGCCACCGCACCCAAAGCAATCTTCACGTCTGCGCACACGCGGCCCCGGTCTTGCAAGGAAACCATTGAAGCCACACCCAAGGTGGCAATATCCATGGCCCCTCTCGGACTATGCTTAATGTAGAGGGAACCGGACACCCTGGGCGGTGGCGGCAATACAATTTCCACCAAGAGTTCGCCAGCTCCCAGCACTGTTCTGCCTGGGCCCGTAAAGAACTGGTCCAGCGGGACAGTTCGTTCCCCTGCCGGTCCGGAAATCCGGCATTGGGCATCGAAAACCAACAACGCTGGCAACGTGTCGCCAGCCGGTGAGGCGTTGCAAACGTTGCCCCCCACCGTAGCCAGATTTCGGATTTGCACACCAGCGAATGCCGATGCGGCGGCAGCCAATGCCGGGTACCTTTGCCGGATTACTGGGTTGGTCTCAAGCTCTCTTACCGTCACCAGGCAACCCAAGCGCAGCCCGGTCCGGGTGGTGAAGCTGCTGCGCTTTAACCCGGCCACGTTTCCAATATTGATCACATAGCTGGGTTGCCATGTGCCCTGTCGCCAACGGACCAAAAAATCGGTGGTACCGGCGACAATCCGTGCCTGGTCGCCGTGCTCTTCGGCCAACGCGATGGCATGCCGCAAGTTGCGGGCTTCCAGATACTCGAATCTGCGCATTCATTCCTCCCGTTTAATCACAGTACCTGCCATACCCGACGGTCTTGGAGACGCACGATTTTCCCGAAACCCGGCGCGGCCATGTGGACCGCAGCCACTGGGATGCCTTCCCTTTCCAGTCTTTCCATCAGGTCCCTGCGGGTAATTCTCGTTTGGGCGGGGTCAATGTCCGCTCTGGACACCCAGTCTGTCTCGTGGACCTGCACTGTGTTGTGTAGCACATCGCCAAGAATTAGGCCTCCTTGGCCTCCCGAGTTGATCATAATACTCATGTGGCCCGGTGTGTGGCCTGGCGTTGGTAGCGAAGTTAGTTCCCCGGTCAAGGCCGTCTCACCATCCATGAACTCGATTACACCCAGGTCTTCTAGAGGCCAAACGCATTCGGGAGCGTTGGGGAACCTGGTTTCAACCAGTGCAGGGTCGTGACAAGCTTCCCAGTCCTTGGAACTCATCCAGTATTTTGCGTTAGGGAAAGTCGGCTCGTATTTTCCGTCTTTGGAAAGCAGATTCCAGCCAATGTGGTCCCGGTGTAGGTGGGTAAACACCACCATGTCCACGTCCTCGGGCTGGGTGCCGGTGGCTTTCATATTATCAATAAGCAGTCCCCAAGGGGATTTGCCATCGACATTGGGTCCCATGCCTGTGTCCACAGCGATTGTCTTGCCTTCGGAGCGGACTAGGAAGCAGGCCAAATTGAATTCGACTTGGTGGTCGTCGTTCAAATGGTGCCCCAGATGTTCCCAATTTTCTTCCGGAATATCCGGGAAGAAGTTACAAACGTCAAAGGCCAAAAGCCCGTCGGTTATTGAGGTGATTTCCACGTTGCCGATGGTTAGCTTGTTGCTTGGCATCGTTTTTCTCCTTTGTCCATTTGGAGGAGGTGCTATTGATGAGCGTAAATTTAAATCAATATATGCACGCGAGTAGGAGCACGCCGAGATTATACGGGGAATCAAGAGGCGGTGGCAATGCGGACTTACCCAGACAAGGGGCATAGTGGTCCGGATGCCCTAAGATGACCGTCTGTCGGCGACAACCTGTCCGTTTTTTAGGACCAAAAGGGGGTTGTGAAGGTTCTCAACGTCGTCCAAGGGGTTTTGCTTTACGACCATAAGGTCCGCAACTTTCCCCACTTCCACGGTCCCGTAGTCTTGGCCTGCCCCACAGAGCTGGGCCGCACTGATAGTGGCGGCCTGTAAAGTTTGCCAGGGCGTTGCGCCGTCTTTGACCCATAACCCCATTTCCAGCAAGGCCGATTCCCGCAAGGGAATAATGTCCGAGCCCAAGGCCATTTTAACCCCTGCGTTAAGAGCGGCTTGGAACCAGGCTTTGTGCTCACCACTGGCGGCGTCGGCACGCCGGATGAGGTCCGGCGCCATAGCCCTTCGTTCCACCCAGCCCTTTTCCAGGTCGGTCTCGGCCTGCTGTGGGGTTAGGTGGGAAATCGCCAGCGTTGGCACGTACCAGGTGTCGTGCTCCAGTAGGGTCTGGATGCATTCCTCGTCCATAATGTAGCCATGCTCCACCGTGTGTGCGCCGAGACGGGCGGCTGTTTTCACCGCATCGGGATTGGTGGCGTGGGCCATGACTTTGAAGTCCCGCTGGCTACAAATAGCGAAGGCCGCTTCCAATTCTTCCCTAAGCAAGAAAGAGTGGTGATGCCGGTCCCAGGCCGGTCCCATGATACCGCCGCTAAGGTTGAGCTTGATGTGGTCCACACCGTTTTTCATTTGGTCGCGTATTGCTTGGACGAAGCCGAAGGGGCCGTCACACTCCCTGGCGTGACCCGAGGTTAGAAAATGGCCTCCCGTGGTGGTGAGGAAGTGACCGCAGGCGAAAATTTGGGGCCCGGCCAGTTGTCCGGCAGCGAAAGTCCTCTTCCAGGCAACGTCCATGAAATTGGCTGCGCCGCCCGTCCGCACGCCAACGATGCCGGACTCGGTCAAGCCTTGCATCAGGTTTTGGCCGAACCGGGCTGTCTGTTCCGGAACACTAGGTACTGCGGGAGACGAGTACTCGGGGTGAATATGAATATCCCACAAGCCCGGCAATAGGTATCCGCCAGCCAAGTCGATCACCAGAGCGTCTTGAGTAGCAGGCGACCGGTTGCCGGCCAGAATTTCACTAATCCGCCCATTCTCAACAACTACGCTGGCTTCGGGGACCGGCGCTGGGTTAACGCAGTCGACGAGGTTGCAGTTGGTCAGGACGAGGCCCATTTTATCCTCCGGGGATTGTTTGAGCAGACCCTCTCGTAGGTTCTCTCAGGTTAACCCATAGTCTGATACTTCTCTGAATCTTCATGGGAGGCTCTCAAGCGAAAAGGAATTTGCGGACAGGCCTAAGTTCTCCCGGTCACGCATCTGGCCGGGTCGGCCTCTGCCAAGACTTGGGGTCGGTGCCCGGTGTGAATATATTCGGCCAGCAATTTCGCGGCCATTGGTCCTCTGCCAAATCCGGACGAAGCCAACCCGCCTACAATAAATAGGTTTTGGTGATTGGGAATCTTACCGATTATAGGCTTGCCGTCCAGGGAAAAAGGCGTGACTCCCGACCACGTCCGCACTATGGGCAACTGCGCGACCAAGGGAATTATCTCCGCAACGTGACCCTTATTCACCTCAATGCCCTCTGCGTCCACCTTTTGCTCATACCCGAGAAGTTCCCGGTCGCCGCCGAAGACTATCTCTCCGGTCTTGGTCTGACGCCCGTAGAGGTGCCGGGTAGTCCTTGTGCCGTCCCGGTGGGTCAGTTCCGGTGGGACGCCAGGCTTATCTGAATCCGAAGCGGGCGAGTCGGCGGCCCAACTGGATTCCGATTCAACGGCGCTTATGACGTGATGCACCCAGGGAGGAAGTACCGCGGTGGCCCACATTTGGCCCCGCACCGGCACGATGGGAATCGTCAAGCCCAGCAAATCTCCCAACGGACCGCACCACGCCCCCGCCGCTAGGACCAGGTTCCCGGCCCGGAATTCATCCTCCGGCGTTAAAGCGCTCCATGAGCCGTCACCCAGCGGGGTCAATTCGGTTACCGGACTATTGGTCACCACCCTTGCGCCGCAGCTTTGGGCCGCTGCGGCGAAACCACGCGTCGCTTTAACCGGGTCCGCTTGACCTCGACCGGGAACTTGGATGAAACCCAACAGGTGCGGGCTCGCTTCCGGTTCGATGGAACGGGCCTCCCTGGGGGAAAGTAGCTCCAAGTCGTAGCCTAAAGACCTGAGTTGCAGGACTTTGGCGCAACCGAACTCATATTGGGCGGGAGTTTGTATGGCCTGTAAACCGCCGGATTGACGAAATTCTATATCGTAGCCCAGACCGATTTGAAAGTCCTTGAAAAGCTCCAGGCTACCCATGGTTAGGTAGGAGCGAAGGTCCGGGGAGTTGCCCCAACCGATGCCACCCATTCCGCCAGCATTAACGCCGGAGGCCTCTGAAGCGATTTCGCCACGCTCTAGCAAGGTCACCCGGCGGCCACGCTGAGCAAGGTAGAATGCTGTGCACACGCCAGCGATGCCGCCGCCGATTATCAATACGTCAGATTCTGTCATATCCCCTCAACACAAGCTGCCGGTGCAAAAACTGGTGCTCTTATTTCCTGCGTTACTAGCCCCCTTCATTCGGGGATTCAATTCATCCGGTTGGGAGGCGTAGCGAGTATCTCGGGCGACGCCATAAATATACGGATCGCCGTAGGCGTTTACAAGCGGCTATAGGAAGAGTAATCGCCGAGGCTTACTATTTGCCGTCAGATTGAGCCCTTCTCGCTCAGCCCGTCGCACCACTGTGGAGGACGAAGTGGACTCGCCCTCCGATACAGACGCTATACCGCTCAGCAGGCATCTTGTCACAAAAAGGGAAGCTAGGATTTATGACTGGGGACGCAGAGGCTGTTTGAGGCACTTGGTGACAAGAGTAGCGCCGCTGGTTAGAGCGGCGCAATTGTCGATTCAAAAAATGTGGGCCAACTGGGTTAACGTGGATCCAGCGGCACTAAACGAGACTACGTAGCCGTGACCAACCGGTCGAGTTCCTTAACTTGAATGTTGGAAACCAGGACCATTAACTCATCCAGACGGCGGATTTCAAACTCCATGAAATCTTCCTCGACAACCAGGTAGCGGGAAACCACTTCATAGATTTCCGTTTTCAAGGATTCCATCGTTTCCGGAGGCAGGTCAAGACGGTCGTGCATCAACACCAACTGAAGGCGCTGCCTGGCAGTATCCTTGGTGTTTTCCCGCTCCTTGGAAAAATCCCGTTGGTTTAGCAACCACCGCAAAAACTCAAGCATGAGAATAGGCGCTCCCGTTAATCCCAACCAGGCCCTTGAACTTGGCCAACAGTCCGGATTTGGATTCGATTTCCATCAATGGGACTTCGTCCCCGTCTACCCTGGCGGCAATCCGCAAAAAAGCGGCGCCAGCGGCTGCTTTTTTGTCGTGAACCACCGGAACACCCTTGTTGGCTGCGGTGATGGTCTTTTCGTCTGCCGGGACCAAACCCAAGACGTCGACGGCCAGCAAGCTGACCACGTCCCGCTGGTCCATCATGTCACCGCGTTTGACCATATCCGGATTGATACGGTTGATGATCAACTTGGGCCTTTGCAGTTCCGCAGACTCCAACAAACCGATTACCCTATCGGCATCCCTGATAGCTGAAACTTCGGGCGTGGTTACGATGATGGCCTCTTTGGCTGCTGTGACAGCGTTCTTGAAGCCTTGCTCAATTCCCGCCGGGCAGTCCATCAGGACGTAATCAAACTCTTCTTCCAACTGGGCGCATAGTTCTCGCAGTTGGTCCGGGTCGATACTATTCTTGTCCCTGGTTTGGGCTGCGGGAATCAAGTAGAGCTCATGCTGGCTTTTGTCTCGGATCAATGCTTGATGGAGCTTGCATTCGCCTTCGATCAGGTTGACCAAATCGTAGACGATACGGTTTTCCAGTCCCATGACCACATCGAGATTGCGCAGACCGATGTCGGTGTCTATCACAACGACCCTTTGCCCTCGCATGGCCAGGCCGGTGCCAATGTTTGCTGTGGCGGTAGTCTTGCCGACCCCGCCTTTGCCGGAGGTAATGACGATTGTTCTACCCTTCATAGAGAATGCCTCTGCTATATCTTGCGAACCGGCCCGCATAAGGCGACACGTAAATTGAACGCCGCTTGGTGTACGCGATTTTAGGGCCTGCCCTCATTGTTTTGGAGTTGGTTTTGGAGTTGGTTTTGGAGCTTGTTATCAAGTTTGAAGTTTCCGTTGGGGCTAAACCGGTGTAAGGACCGATCTGGATGCGGGGCGAGTCCAGTTCCAGAGCGATTATCGTCGCCCTGGTGTCGCCGGCAGATCCGGCGTGGGCCGAGCCTCGCAAGCTTCCGAAGACGACGATGTCACCCTCGGCGATGATCTCGGCTCCGGGGTTTACATCGGCTAGCACTATGACGTCGCCGTGGTACCTAATGGACTCACCGGAGCGAAATGTAGTTTTGACGAACAGCGCCTCGGTGGTCAAACCCTTGCCGGAACTCCCAGGTTTAGAGGATTTAGCCCTGGAAAATTCCGTTGCCGAGTCTTGAGAGTGCTTTTCCAAGAAGGCTTCTATTGACGGTACCGTGGACGGTACCGCGGACGCCGCCTTGGCCTGCGTCGCATTCTGAACGAGAACTGGACCGGGAGCGCTGTCTATGCCGGGGACGGCAGGATCGTCGGAGGATTTCGAGGCGTCGGTCTCGTCTTTGGGAGGCGTTTCGGCGCCGACAAGAGGATCGGCTATTGCTGCTTCTAAGCGATTGGGGGGACACCAGAACCGACCGACGGTTAAGCCGGACTCGGTTTCGATGATTTGCTTGATCTGACCCAACTGGTCTTGAGAGAGTATCCAACGGCCAGCATTTACGCCGATGGTGCCCTTGGACCACAACCCGCGGTTTTCTACCAAGTAATCCCGCAACCCCTTGGCAACCTGGCTAAAGGGCGCGGAATCGTCGATGGTGAAATCTACGTTGGAGCCTCTGCCCGAGACCTGAACCACCCCGGTCTTTGTCGCCACACATCCTCCATTCCCAACTCCAAGCCCAAGCAACAAAACCCACTTCAACACGTTATGTCAGCCCGTTTATATCAGGCTCCCACCCATCTAATCAAGGATTTTGCAAGCGAATTTTGGCAATTTATCAAACTTCTTTGAAATTCGCCATTATTTAGCTATTCCTGGTGCCTGTGGTAATCGGCGCCACGCACCGGAAGCAAAGCCGGTTTTGGCGCAATGGCTGGAATGTGACGCAATCCGTGGCACGGCAAGAGTAAGTCTAATACCAACTCCGGATAAACAGTGCGTGGAGGGCGTATGTGGATGCAAGGGAAGTATGTGTAGGATTAAAGGAGGATAGCTAAGAGGTGAGGGATGAAGGGATGGGAAGAGGAGTGAAAGTTGACTGGCAGGAGAGTAACGAAGAGCTAAAACAGCGCTA
>MUCU01000009.1 GCA_002817055.1 SAR202 cluster bacterium Io17-Chloro-G7
CCTGCGGCGGCTAATCGGTTGGCAGTGGATGCAGCAGGCTATGACTCAACTTCCCAACTCTTGATTGCGCTGAGGATAAACAAAATTGGTATTAGAACGCGCGGTGTGGCCTGAACCAAATGCCGTCAAATAGCCAACGGCGTTCTTGTGGAAACAATCCAAACGCACGTCGGGGTAAACGAACCCACCGCAATGGCTAGGTCCATCCGAGAATGATTAGATGCCGATTTCGGTATCGGGATCTGCGGCGCACTAGGACCAGTGGAAGATGGCGTAAAGCCGGTTGGCCAAGCCTTGCAATCGTTGGCGCGGAAGTCGTGCCGGATTTTAAGTTGCGAGTTCGGCCCGGCCAGGTGGTGATCAAGCGGCGGCAGTCCAAGTAGGCTTTAATTGAACGGCGGAATATGGCGGCGGCTGGGGTTGAGGTGGGGAGTTAGCATGAGCCGGTGTTAATCCAGAAACCCAGGCGACGTTAAATTTCTTGCTCTTCCACCTTGTTTTGAAATCTCTTGAGCAGCGGGGCAATTACTTTGGAATTCAGGTCCTCGGAGTTCTGTATGGAAAACAGCGTCACCGCCGCAACCGAATAATGAACCAGTCCATCATTTTCTTGGGGGTTGTTTCCTAGGTTCTCCGACTGGAATCCGCCATCTGGGTTATGTTGGTTCTCCAATGGTTGAATCCACTCGTTGTACTTGATGCCCTGCATGGAATGACCCGTAGCGAACTGGTGGAGACCAAAGGTCAGCCACGGTTCTAGGAACCCGATTTGCGGTTGTTCCTCACCTAACAGAACGCCTAAGAACAGCGCTATGTCTTTACCAACTTCGGCACCCTCACTATCTGCCAATCTGTAGAAACGATAAATACTTTGAGGCATCCATTGCTGAGAGCGTAGAATATGACTAGTGATGTCGGTGCACTTGTTTGTGCTAACACACTCCCATCCTGCTTCACCGAGCATTCCGTCAACTGTTTGTACGAGGACGGAAATTTGCCCGAAAAACCTTCTAGTCTCGGCTAAACCGGCAAGGATCTGTTTACCAACATCACTCACCACTGGGCCACCTCCAGTGCGCTAAGAATTGAGAGTCTCTGCGGCTCCATTCGAACTGGGTCGGCTTCGGCCGAAAGCGGTATGGAGGCATTGAAATTGGAGACCATGAAATTGAACTATATGGCCGCAAGAACTTCCAATGTGGGCTCCCAAGGTTCCAGCCATGGGAGTCAATACCGCTAAATCTCGTTAGGCCCAAGCGGACCAGAATAATCCCTAGGTCCTCTAATAGCGCTCTCTCGCCTGAGCCAGAGGCCCTGACCCGAGCCTCAATAAGGATTTGGGGCAACTCCCGCCAAGTCGTCCAGTAGAAATGATCCGCTGACCCTTCACCCGTTTTTTTCCCGAGCTCCGAAATTGATTCTTGGAAATCCCTGCGTGGCAGCGCGGACTGAGCTGTTACATATACGATTGCATAGTCGTCCACAGCCTTCCGTCCGGCGATGCTCCTGAGAATCTGCATTTCCCTGGCAAGCTGATCGTTTGGCAATTCGTCGTCATTTGGTTCGGATGATTTACCAGAAAGGAATTTAGCCTCAACCAGTATCAAGAGCTTTCGACCTTCTGGACTAACCAGATTGATCAGGACATCTGGCTCAGCACCGTTCGATCCAAATTCCTGAAGCCTGGGCCAAAAATCCAACTGGGCTTTGCCAATTTGAGTTGGAACGATTAAGGACTGTCCGTCGATCCTCCGTGCAGTCCCTAAAAATTGGGTCAGTCCAAGCTCCGGCGGAATATAGCGCCAGAGTCCAAACACATTACTGGTGAGCAGATCCTCCATCTGTTCCTCTTGCCTAGTCAGCTTATGACGAATCTGAGCGATAAACATAGCCACTCTGCTTGGTTTTTTGAGAATAGGCACAGATGTAGAAAATGAGTGGGGGACCAGAGTATTGTGACTCATTTTGGTGGGATTTTGTTTAGGGTAAGGCTCGAAATTCCCTTTCGCTCTGTGAAGAAAACCAAGATAGAATGGAGAGAGCCCCAGTTTTGGGGCCACTCTCATAGTCCGCCTAGTAAACGCAAAGTTTGTCTGGGTTAGATAGTCAACTTCCGGTATAGCATGGGTAGACGTTCCGGCAGTGCCCATATATCTCCCAAAACCTCGTAGCCCATGTCGCCGCACATGCTTTTCAGGTAATCATGCCCAGCCTTGTCCACTGTTAGGCAGAACGGCGTAATATTCTTGCGCTTGGCCTCAATTAAGGCCATGTGGGTATCGTGGACTGCGTACTCCTTCTCCACGCCCTCCCGGCTGTAGCCGCGGTCCTGAGGGCGCCCGTCACTGATCAGGAACATAATCTTGGTAGTCGCTTCCTGATTCTCCAGCTTGGACACGGCGTGACGGATTGCCGCCCCCATGCGAGTGGCGTGCAAGGGTGTAATTTTATCTATGCGACGCTTTATCTTGTCACTGAAGCCTTCGGTGATGTCTTTAATTACATAGAACTCCACGTTTTCCCGGCCATATCCGGAAAAGCCGTATATTCCGTAGGTATCGCCAATGGATTCCAGGGCGTTTATCAGCAGCGCAGTGCTTTCTTTTTCAAGGTCGATTATGCGCTTGTAATTGCGCCGCACCAGCCCTTCCCGACGACGCCGCAGCCAGACCATGTACTCTACCGGATCATCAGGGGCATCCCGGTCATCAACCACCTGGCGTCCTTCGTCGATAGCCTCCGCCGTCGAAGCGCTCATGTCCAGTAGGAACACAACAGCCACGTCCCGGCGGGCCCGGTTGCGGTGCCAGTAAATTTTCTCGTCGGGAGGCACGTTCATTCTCAGGTCGCACCATGCCTCCAAGGCAGCGTTCAGGTCGATGTCCTCGCCGTCCACCAGCCGGTAAATCTTTCTAAAACTCTCCGGCATGATGAGCTCGAACTGGCGCTTGATGTGGGTGGCCAGCGCAGTGTAGTTTTTCAAAGAATCGTTGTAGAAATTGAGATCGCCTTCCTCAACGACTTTCTCTTTAACGATACACCACCGTGGTTTATAGTCCGCCGCACGGAAATCCCATTCGTCATAAGCGTAGGTCTGCGGCTCTTTGGCCTCCAGTTCTCCGCCATTGTCGTCGTCATGGAGTAACGGACCGTAACCCTGCCCTGGTTGCGAACTGGGCGGCGGGGTGCCCGCCTCCTTCATGATGTTCTGAGCGAACATGGTCATGTTGCTGTCGATTTCGCCTTGCTCGGCGTCCATCTCCAGCTCGGCGCTCTCCTGCAGCAACTGCTCCAGTTGTTCTTTGGTCAGCGGCTGGCCTTCACCTTGTTGGCCGGCGTCAGCTTGCAACCGAGTAAGGAGTTGTACCATTTCGGGTTTGAAATCGCCCCGGTAGTCCACCGGTTCCGGAGAATCGTAGGAATCGCCTTCGGACTGCTCGCCGCTGGCATCCATTCCAGCCTGCAACTGGTCTATCAGGTCTTGGAACTCTTCTTCAGAGAAGTCTCCCGGCTCTTCCAAGTCCTGGTCTTCCCACTGATCCTCGGGTTGAGTTTCGTTTTCGATCCGAGAAATTATTTCATAAGCCCTTAGCGTAGCTTCGGCCGAGTCTTCTACCAACGCCTGTACAGACCGTAGTTCATGTAAGATCTTGGCCAGCATGATGGCCGCTTCCTCGTATTCGGTTGGCACCGGCAGGTCGGTGAATTGCTCCAGGCTCATGTGTATAAGCAATTCCACTAAGGCCTCTTGCAAGGCCAGTTCCTGTATCTTGGGGCGGGCTCCCAAGGACTCCCCTTGAACCCTGGCCGCGGCGGACCTGATGCCCGGGTATTCCATGCCCACCCGGTAATCCAGGCGGCAGTCTTCCAGCACCGTAAACAAATCGAAAGCCAGGCGGCGATTTTCAAACAGGTGTAAGAATCGCCCCACATCCGTAAAGGCCTCACTGGGCCCCAGAGCAATCTGGCCTTCAGCCACCATAGGCTGTTGACCGGATAGTTGCATTTCAACATCCAGATCGCCGGTGGCCTGCCTCTCCGCCATTTCCTGGGCCAAGCTTGCGCGGTGCTCATCCAAGGCTTTCTGTTCTTGGGACCGCCGGGCTTCCGTTTCCAATTCCATATCCGCACGGCGGTTCGTGAAGTTGGCTGCTTCTTTGTCGAATTCAAACTCGAAGCTTCCGAACTCCAAGTGGGCTACTTGGTGGGTGGATACGACCTTGAACCAGGAAAAATTGTCTTGCTTGTTGGAGTATTGGTCTACCACCGGAGGCAAGAACACCTTGGTGCCGTCGGTGGAAGCGGAATCCTCGTCCACCCATCCGATGTTTTTCCGCACCAATTCCTTGGTGGTTAGAATCTCAACGGGTGAGCCGGAGAGAGCCCGGCAATACAGCCTGATAATTCCTTTGACCTTTTCCAATTCCAGACTTGAAGACAGGGTTTCAAGGATCGATTCCGAAGTATTGGATTCAATCTTAAAGAATGCTATGCCGCTTTCCGGGTTGTCTTTCAGGAGCCCGATACCGTGCTGGAACCAGGCATCAAGCTGATTAACGGTGATGCGGTTCAGCACATCATCCAGACTCTTTAGGAATGGTGGCACCGCTTCTGGTGAAACGGCGAGCAGGGTCTCGCATAGGTCCAAGATATAGCCTTGGGAACCTTGAGGCACTCGAGACAACGCTTGGGTCCCGTCGGAGAGGAACCTTGAAGTATCCCGCATGCCTACTTTGGCCAGACGCTCGCCAAGTTTCAAGAACCGGCCAGTCTGCCCTTCTTCGACATGCTGCAGCGCTCTTGGCACCAGCTCCAGACAGGTCTTGATCTCCCTCCAACTGGAGTCGATTAAAGCGCGGGACATCGACAGGAAAGGCTCGCGTTCCCGCCCCATGGCTGGCAGGACGTCTTTACCCAATAGCAAGCATTCGCCAGCCACGTCGTATGACTTGTAAGACAATGCCTCTATCAAAGAGGCGAAGACTTCAACGTCCCAGAACGGCAGGTTGCGGACCAAGTCGGGGCTAACCTCAAAGAACTTTGCCGCCAGGGTGCTGGACTTCCAGGTGCCCTTGTATAGACTCCGGCCCAGACCTGCCCAACGGGGAATGTACTGAGGCCGCAGATTCGGAACAATGGATGCGCTGGCCTTGAAGAAAGCCACTGCCAATGTAGGGGAATCTTGAGCCAGATAAGTACCGCAGCGAGCCCACTGCATAAATGACGGGAAGGACAGGAAGCGGGCAACTTGAGGGCCCACACGATAGTATTCAACCGCAGACTCCCAAGAGCGCACGGTTTGGGTGCCTATCGACAAGCCTTCTTTCGCCCACAGCACAAGCTCTTCTTGGCCGAACGCTGATTCTAGGGCCGGAGATGCTTCTTGGTATGCTTCCAAGACCGCAGGCGGTAATTTGGCAAGTTCAGTCTCGACTTCGGTTAGAGGGCCGGTACTCAAATCAGTGTGCCTCCTTTTCCAAACCGTCTGCCAGAATCCCCAAAAACTGTTGGAGGATTCTCGCCGTGACTCCGAATATTATGTGCTGGTTGTATGCGTAGGACCTAGTAGAGACGGAAACTCCAGCCTCCAACCGGGTTTCTATTCTCCAGTTGGAAGGGTCGTTAAGCGAAGGGATGGGGACTTCTAATACCTCAGCGATTTCCACAGCGCTAGGTTTAAAATTGTAGGGGTAATCAATTGAGCCGACGAATACCTTAACGTGAAAGCGGCTATTGGTCGCTACCTCATCCAGTTCACCAAGAATCGTCACGTCCTTTCTGTTGATACCCATTTCCTCTTCGGTTTCCCGAAGTGCCGTATCAACGAAGCCCTTATCCTCTGGGTCCCTGGCGCCGCCCGGAAAAGAGATTTCCCCTTTGTGGTATTCAACCTCTTCGGAGCGTTTATTCAACAATACGCAGTATTCGCCGTCTTTGTGGTAAAGAACGACCAATACTGCGGCTGGTGTTAATGAGGAGTCGTTCACAGACAGTGTAGCCCGCTGGGACAACTCTTTGCGTAAAACTTCCGGTGGGGAAGCTGCCATTCGGATCCCTACTCGAAGATAGAGGACACGACCTCTTCCAAACTTCGTTGTAGTTCCTCCTCGTCGGTCAAGGTCCATACTATTGCAACTTGGCAAGCCCGCCGGGCCGGAATGCCCTCGGAAATCAAGCGAGCCGCATAGATAAGCAACCTGGTGCTTGCGCCCTCCTGGAGGCCGTGGTCCTCTAGATTGCGAATCTTTTCTCCCAACTTGGCCAGGGAATCGGCCTGCTCCGCAGAGCAACCGCTCTCCCGTGCGATAATCTCGGACTCGATATCCCGCGGCGGGTAGTAAAACTCAATGGAGATGAACCGCTGCCGTGTGCTGTGCTTCAGGTCCTTCAGTGCGCTCTGATATCCCGGGTTATAAGAGATGCACAACAGGAAACGGTCATCGGCTTCAATGATAGTCCCAGTCTTTTCCACCGGCAGGATCCTCCGGTGGTCGGTGAGGGGGTGAATCAGCACGGTGGTGTCTTTCCGCGCTTCTACCACTTCGTCCAAGTATAGAATAGCGCCTGCTTTGACGGCCCGGGTCATAGGACCGTCAATCCAGCGGGTGCCGTTCGCATCTAGCAGATAGCGGCCAACCAAGTCACTGGCGGTTAGGTCTTCGTGACAAGCGATGGTAACCAAGGGCACTCTTACATCGCCGTCTTCCAATTCTTTTTCCATTTCCTTGCCGTCGGCGCCCTTTATCACTGTTATCGGTCGTCCGAGTTTCCAGGCCATGTATTCAACAAACCGCGTCTTGCCGCAACCGGTGGGTCCTTTCAATAACACTGGTATGTGCTGGTTGTAGGCGGCGGTAAACAACTCCAACTCATCCCCCACCACCCTGTAGTAGGGCTCGCTGCGAACCAGAAACTCTTCTATGGCGTATTCTTTCGAACCTTGATGTGTCGCCTCTACCATTGCTGCCCCACGTCCTTTTAATTCTCTATTTTGGCTGCCAAATTACGGCGTATCCATGGTGCCGGCCACTCTAGAGGTCCAAAGCCCATCTATCGTAGCTTCCAAGTCGACCACGTTTCCGCCGTTGTCCACAATAACCTGGGCCCGCCTCAGCCGCTCCGAGCGGTCCATCTGTGAATCAATCCGCTTCAGCACTTCCTCAGGGGACATGCCATTACGCGCCTGAAGCCTTTCCATAACGGTTTCAACCGGTGAATCAGTTGCCCAGACCTCATCCACCAGGGAGTCCCAACCGGCTTCATACAATAGAGCCGCTTCAACCACCACAACCTCGGTGCCTTGATCTCTAAGCGACTCCAGTCGCACCGAAACTATACCAGCCATCCGGGGGTGCATTATCCGGTTGAGCTTTGCTAGTTGTTCCGAATCCCCGAACACGATGGCGCCCAGCTTTTGCCGGTTGATCTCCCTGTTGGGTCCCAAAATATCTTCCCCGAAGGCCTTTACAACTTCAACCCAGCTTTCGGAGTCCGGCTGATAGGCTTCATGACCAACTTGATCGGCGTTGATTACCATGGCCCCCAACGCCTGCAATAACCGGGTCACCTCGCTTTTCCCGGTGCCTATACCACCGGTAAGACCTATGACCAACATGAGCTAACCGGTGCCCAAATTTTGTGCCACAAGTAAGGCTTCCCTGTCAATCAGTGGCGAAAACATTGCAGCACCCAGTACTTTTGATAACTGGGCCATTCTACCAATCAGTAATGCGATGGTCAACAACAATCTACTCAACAAGAACTCCACGACATCCAGCGGGTTTCAGAATTCAGCGGGCAGGCAACCTGCCACCGGAATTCTTTGGTTATCGGCCTATGGCCCTTAGTTAATCAAAGGACTTGATTTCGCCTCTCCGTATCCGGTAGGCCTCTTGCAATTCCTCGAACATGCGCTGGTATTCTTCGGTGTTGATGGGACTGGTGGTCATAATGGCTGCGTCTTCTCTATTGTCCGAATAGTAACCTTTCCTGATGCCCACCGATTTGAAGGCGTACTTCTCATATAGGTTTTGGGCAATGAAATTCGAGACTCGGACTTCCAGGGTCATTACTTTCGAACCGTACTCCACCGCCGCTCTGAGTGAGCCTATCAGTAGCAACTCCCCGATGCCGTTGCCCCGCATGCTTTCACGGACCGCAATCTCGGTTATGTGAGCCTCTTCACCTTGATACCACACACTAACATACCCTGCGATGTCCGTCGGCTCGGAATTCGCCTGCGGTTGCTTGCCCAAGAGCCCTTGAATCTTGGAACCTATGCGTCTCCAAGTGGGGGCATCCTGTTCGACGCCAGGCAATTCATCGGAGATAGGCGTTTGCTCTTCCAGATTATTGGACGCCACCAAATAACAGGCATAACGATTATTCAGTTCCCGTTTGAAGGGCGTTGTTACCCAAAGTGGGGAAAACGCTTCTCGTTCGATCTCAATGACCTGATTGATATCCTCGGACCTCAGACGCCGAAGGACGATTTGCATGAAAAAGGTACCTGTCCAACGAAAGGTTTATGCTGGCCTAGGGGCCATGATTTTACCATAACTTGCTGGTTGCCTACCTGTGGCACGGTCGGCAAATTGTTCTATAATCATCTCATTCTTTAACTTTTCCAGTCCCCCATCGATCCATGGGCTGCGCATAGGCTACGAATTTCTGCCGCTCGAACAGAATTCTGAGGGCGGTCTGGCGCCATCCAGAAGGCGCCGTAGCTCTAGTGCGGGCCCAGGATTAACGGTACCAGGATTAACCGAAGGGGCCCATAGGGTCAATCAAAGGAGATGATCATCCAGGTGTTGGGGTGGTGGTGGCTCAGGATTGGGCATTTGAAGTGGATAGCCTTGCAGTGGGTAGCCTTGATGGTAGCTCTGCTAATCCTGCTGTTAGCGGCTTGCGGCGGGAACGAGACGGTTGCTCCTACTGCCTTGGTTGCAACAACTGCGCCCACCATTCCAGCTACGGCTACTCCGCCGGCTCCCCCAGCCACGATCCCTCCTACGAGTCAGCCGATAGCAACGTCGGTTCCGCCAACCGAAACTCCCGAACCGACTCCGTTGCCTTCCCCTGATGCTGCGGCGCTGGATCTTCAAGTAATCACTCCGTTAGAAAACGCCCTGATTACGGAAGAAACTTTCACGGTCGCCGGGGTTACCAGGCCCGATGCAACCGTGAGCGTAAACGGTATCTTGGCAGCGCCAGACCTCCAAGGAAATTTCGCGGTAGAGTTAACGCTATCGAGTGAAGACAACCCATTTTCCATTGAGGTAATTGCCAGCTCGATAACCGGTGAAAATCGCTCAATCGTCCTTACTCAAATCGCCGCCGGAGGGCTTCTCTTTCCGGACTCGGAAGGATATTTCGGGGCCATATCCCACATCGCCAGCGAAGACTCCGGATCTGCTTCAGGCGAGCCCGACTTGATTCTAGCCACAGGCACGGGCCCGGTGAAGTTGACAATCACCGCCGATACCATTGTCCGAATACCCGGATTGGCGTCGGCTTCAGTGGGCAACTTGCTAGGGGGTGACCCCGTGGCAGTGCTGGTCACCCAAGGCCGCGCTGTCAGCATTCTCGCGAGGGATACACAACCCCATAGAACCAGCCATTTTTCAGGCATTGCCACCGCAATCGACACCGAGTCTGGCACAGTTTCCATCCAAAGCCCAGGTGGTGAGATTATTAAAGCTCCCTGGTTGTCGGAACCCCTTGAGTTGATGCCGGGCACTATGGTTACGGCGATTATCGAGCATGACCTCGCCAGCGGCAGTTTGATCATCACCGGCCTAGACACTGCCAAAACCGGTCTGGAGCGCCTGGCGATGGCAATTGAAAAAGCTGAAGCGGAGCAGCCCTCACGCTCAATTGATGAGTTGAAACAAAGGCTGCTCAGCCATAGCGCGGCGCGATTGACCGTTGTGGGGGAGGCCGCAGACAGGCTGGCGGCGCCCTTGCATAATCGAGGACTCCAACAACTGGCCTTTTCTTTGCAGTCAATCAGAGAAACGTTAAGCCGTTTCGACGCTGGTGAACCCCAGAGGGATTATGCCGGGATCGTTACATCCATCAATCTTGACCTCCAAGTCATAACGGTGGAGCAACCCGGATTGAAACCCGTGGATGTGTCTGTAGCCAGTGACGCCAGATTTTGGCGAGCGCCGGTTGGGCTGCCTCCAACCATTGCTGAATCCTGGCTTCGGGGCGACGGGGATACCCACAGGGATACCCAGAGCTATGCCAACGAGTTTGGCGGCAGGGAAACCGGGTTCCGGCAGCTTGATTTGGCAAATCGGGTCAGGCTCCGGTACGGATTTGACACTGGAAACACCACTCGAGTACTTGTCCTGCCCGCAGCGAGTCTTCAAAACAGCAAAATCGGCGTGTTGCTTGACCTTTCCGCCACAGGAGCGGCCATTGGAATGATTACCTCCGTGGATAAAGATTCCCAACCACCGGCGGTGAGAGTTCAGGACGAAATATCGGGGCGCACCCTTACCCTAACCGTCTCTCCGGATTCAGAATTGATGGAAGGCCCAGACTCTATTTCGGTCTCTGCGTTAACAGGGGCCTCAGTGGATGTAAGCTACGATCCGGATACCATGTCCGTGCTTCGGCTGAATTCTTCCCCACCCGGCGACGTGAGAGAGCGTGTACATGGCGTGGTCCACAGCATGGTGTCCAAAGTTGCCCCTGGAAACCTTATAGTAGTCACAAACACTGGTGATTTAAGGCCTCTAAATCATACCCGCGACACCATGATTTTTCGGGATGGACGACGGGTAACAATCAGCCAAGTACGGATCGGGGACTTGGTCCAACCGGACAGCTACGTTCTGGCTGGGAACGGCGGGGACAATTTGATGGCATTAAACCTAAAATCTCCCAAGTCGGCACCGGTATCAGGCACAATCAGATGGGTTCGCAACATTTCCGATTCCCAAAGCGTCATCACCTTGACCACTAATTGGCTGGACACGATCAACATTTTGGTAGACGGCGACACGCACCTGATCCATGAAGGCAGTCCTATGACGGTGGATGAATTTGCGGTTGGGCAGAGGGTGGTGGGTGGAGAGTTTGACCCGATTTCCGGATTGGCCAGCAAGTTGGTTATCGGGACACCCGAGTCTGTTCACATCAGGGGTCAAATAACCTCTGTGGGCCTGAGCGACCACAGCATCGAAATCACCTCCGACAGTGGCGAGCGCATCCGATTATTTGTTTCGGGACCGGTACCGTTGAAGATTGCATTACCGGGACTCTTCGATGCCAATGTCCGCGACCTCAGAGTCGGCCAAATAGTGCGAATAGGCTTCTATAATCCCGCTACCAAACATGCGCTACTTCTGGTGCTCAATTAAATTCCGGCGTCTAGGGCTTGTCTACGTCCCAGTCGCGCTCACTAATTTAGGTGGAAGTTGCTCTCGGTCAAAGCTGCCCTCAAAAGCTGGCCTTAAAAGCTGCCGTCAATGAACCACACGGACCTTACCGTATACCCCGTCATACCCTGGCTCCACCTCGACGTCGCCCACTCTCGCTTTCAAAATCGACTGGGCTAATTCCTCTCCGCCCACCTTCACCAAGGCATCCTGACCAGCGGAAACAAGAATCTGAAATTCACTTCCCAGTTCCTGGGTCATCCGGTCATATTCCGCCGACACACCCCTGGTGGACGGCCCGCGGCCCAGAACGCCAGCTATCAACTCAACAAGAGGAACGAGTCGAATAAACGGTGGGCGGCCCTGCTGGCTTCGGACGAATCCGTCCTGATCGTTTTTTCGAAACGCCGGGTTTCCGGAAGGGAATCCTGGCGGGTTATTTTGGTGGCTTTGGGGACCTTGATAAGCCGATGCGATGCGGTGCAATACACCCAGGGTTAGTGGGCGACCGCATACCGGGCACCGGTTGCCCAATTGTTGGGTTTCCTCGGGAGTCTGCCGAACACCGCATTTTCGATGCCCGCTGTAGTGGTACTTCCCCTCTTCTGAGTAAAACTCCAGGGTGTATTCAACACTCTGGTTCGCCAATGCGTCGGCGAAGCCCTGGTAGCTGGGTTCACCCGGGAAAACGGTCAGTTCCCGGCCCAATTTGGCCGGAGAGTGGGCGTCTGAGAAAGAAACGATGGTCTTTTGAGCCAGTTCGGATATGGGCCAAATCATGGCCGGGTCGCTGGATAACCCTGTTTCGATGGCGTGAATCTGGGGAGTTAGGTCAAGGAAACACTCTGCCAATGTGTCGAAACCGGACTTTGTGCCGAACACCCCGTACCAAGGCGTCCAAACGTGAGCGGGGATGATAACAGTGGCGGGATTTATGTCCAATGCCATCTCGGCAAAGTCTCTGGCCGACATTTTAAGGGTGGGCCGGCCATCGGATTCCAGCTTGTTTCCGGCTACGGCTAGGCGTTGGACCAGACGGTCCACCGTGGCGAAGTCAGGGACGAACACCGACAGGTGAACCCTTCTCGATCGGCCGTCCTGGGGATAGACGCAGCTAACCTCGGCGCCTAGCAAAAAATTAACCTCGTTAAAGCTAAACAGACCGTCCCCTCTGGGCGTCAGTTTGGCGCGAAGGTCCTCACGCCATTTTGGGTGAGTAAAATCCGCTGTGGTCAAGAGGTCGATGCCTTTGAGTTTGGCCTGGGCGGAAATGTTCTCCAAAGTCAGGTTCTTACTGCAAGCGTAGGCGAACGATGAGTGGAGGTGAAGGTCGGCGGTGTAGGCCATGCCAAAGTCTAGCATGGCTCGATTGCGCACTTGACATTCCAGAAATTGGTTCCTGACTCGCCATTGGTATAGTTATTGGAATGAAGGGCTGACGGAAACATTGTTCCCCAAGCAAAATGCGGACATATCGACGCTGGCATCGGACCGGTCGTTGTGTCGTCTATTGACCGAAGGCTCGGGCCGAACTATCCTGTAATCTGTAAAAATAGTGGCTGCGGACGGAACCGGTGCGACAATTCGAGCGGACGGGAAACGCCCAGCCAACAGGAATAAGCCATACAACCGTTAGGTACGGTAACTTAGGAGAAACAAATGACCACCACCGCGAAGACCTCGACAAGCATTAAGCCCATGTCCGATCGGATTCTCATTCGGCCAACTGAACAAGAAGAGATAACTCAGAGCGGCATATTCCTGCCGGATACTGCCCGAGAGCGCCCTCAAGAGGGAGAAGTGTTGGCGGTGGGGCCAGGCCGAATTCTGAGTAGCGGGAAAAGGCTGGAAATGGAACTCAAGGCTGGCGACAAGGTTATTTATTCCAAATACGCCGGCACTGAAATTGAAGCGGATGACGGAGACTTGTTGCTGTTGGGTTCCAACGACATCCTGATGAAGGTTTAGCACGTGAAGGTTTAGCACGCGAAGACTTGGCAGGAAACATTACAAGCTCCGAATAACCTGCCAACTTTCACCCCTCAATAACCAGACTTAGTTAAACCCGGAACTTAATCCTGAACCCGGAACAAATTCCAACCGGGAATGAACCGGAATAGGCAGTCAAAATTTACCCTGCTTTAAAATTTTATGTCGCATCCACAGGAGGCTAAAACCATATGCCGGCTAAGCATGTAATCCAAGGCGAACTAGCCAGAGAATCGTTGATGCACGGCGTGAACATTGTCGCCGAAGCCGTGCGCCTGACCCTGGGACCCAAGGGAAAGAACGTGGTGCTGGAGCGGAAATGGGGCGCTCCGGTGATAACCAACGATGGCGTGCAGATCACCAAAGAGGTGGACCTGCCCGACTCCTTTGAAAACATGGGAGCACAGCTCATCAAAGAGGCAGCCAATAAGACCAACGAGATCGCCGGAGACGGCACTACTACGTCTACAGTGTTGGCTCAAATGATAGTGCGAGAGGGCATGAAGAATGTCGCCGCCGGGTCCGATCCCATGGCCATCAAGCGCGGGATCGATAAGTGTGTGGAGGCCGTCGTAGCTGAGTTGAAGAATGTATCGACTTCAGTAGAGGGCCGGGATCAAATGGCTCAAATTGCGTCCATTGCCGCCAACGACACCGAAATCGGAAATATGATGGCCGATATTATGGACAAGGCCGGCGCCGACGGCGTCATCACGGTGGAGGAAGGCAAGGGCTTCGTTTCAGAAACCGAATTCGTTGAGGGTATGAACTTCGAACGAGGCTACATCAGCCCTTACTTCGTGACCGACCAAGAGCGCATGGAATCCCAAATCGAAGACCCTTATATTCTGGTTACGGACAAGAAGATTTCATCCGTGGCCGAGTTGGTCCCGATTCTTGAGAAAACCATGCAGGTATCCAAGAACTTAGTGGTCATTGCCGAGGATGTAGATGGAGAAGCCTTGGCCGTGATGGTTGTAAACAAACTACGAGGCACATTCAACAGCCTGGCCGTAAAGGCGCCAGGCTTCGGAGACCGGCGAAAAGCCATGTTGGAGGATATCGCGATCCTCACCGGCGCGCAGGTAATATCCGAGGAACAGGGACGTACTCTGGATTCTGCTACCGTCGCCGATCTTGGACGGGCCAGGCGTGTCGAGTCTACCAAAGACAAGACCACCATCGTTGATGGCCGTGGCGACGAGACTTTGATCAAAGGCCGAGAGGACCAAATCAAGGTTCAGATCGAAGAAACGACTTCCGAATACGACAAAGAAAAGCTCCAAGAGCGATTGGCCAAGCTTTCGGGCGGAGTCGCAGTCGTCAAGGTAGGCGCGCCCACCGAGCCAGAACTAAAAGAGCTGAAGGCCAGGGTCGAGGATGCCCTGTCGGCAACTAAGGCCGCCGTAGAGGAAGGCATCGTCCCCGGCGGCGGGGTAGCCTTTTTACGGTGCTCGGCGGCCCTTGAGGGACTGGACCTACGCGAGGACGAGGCGATCGCCAAATCCATCGTGGCCCGAGCGCTGGAAGAGCCGATCAAAATAATCGCAGCCAATTCAGGGTCGGATGGTCCGGTGGTCCTAAATACAATACGGGCGAATAACGACCCCAACTTCGGGTTCGACGCCCGCCGCAGTGAGTATGGGGACATGTTGGCCATTGGAATAATAGACCCAGTCAAGGTGTCCCGCGCGGCGCTACAAAACGCCGCCAGCGTTGCTGGAATGATCCTGACCACCCAATCTCTAATCAGCGAAGAGGAAGCAGAAGAAGTACACGGGCATGATCACGCCCATTAGTAGCGATTGCCAATCGTGTAGTGGCGATTGATAAACGTGGCTCTAGGGGCTCCCATAACATGCCGTGAGGCCCGACAAAGTGGGAGCTTATCGCAAGATGGCAAAAGCGTAATATGTCTCCCTATGTGGCCCGAGCCAATTGAAAACAGCTCGGGCCACATGATTTTTCAAGGCTAACTTTTACCCGAAAATCTACTAGGCAGGTGACAATGAGTTCCGAATGGAAATGCGAGAAGTGCGGGCATTCAAATGGCCCAATGAGGGACGTGTTTTGCGAGAAATGTAGTCAGCGTAGGCGGGGCTGGTAACTTGCGGCCCTTGTAGACCAAAGTTCGCTGCAATAATGTCCTAGCAAATTTCGGTCGGCGCCTAGTTTCCCGTCAACTTAGATGCGCCCGGAGCGACCTGGCAAATATTACCGGTCCCACCGTGTCTGGACCGGGGTGAATCTCTGGGAATCCCGGGGAATATTCCTTCAGATTGGAGTACCGCAGATGATGAACAGCGGTTCTCTACCTGGCCAAACTTGTAGAACCGCTAAACGTATTTGAGCAGTATTTCGGCCAGTTCTTTGGGTTTGTAGAGCATAGCTTCATGGCACGAGTCCAAGGACAGTATCTCCGCATCGGGAATTCGTTGAGCCATCCTCTGCTGTAGCTCTTGGGGTAGTAACCTATCTTCATGCAAGACGACATAGGTCACGGGGCAAGGGGGAGGTCCGTCGTCCAAGGAAACCCGGGCCGTTAGCACCCGCGTGGGCAAAGGCCCGAAATAACCTAACGCCTGGACAACCTGCATCGGTTCCATGCCGTTGCACAAGAGCCGGTTGATCGTCGCCTTGGGGTATCTACACTCCTGGCGGGATAGCTTACTCAAAGCTGACAACATGCGAAACCCGCCCTGGGTTGGCCGAGGTATGGCGCTCAACATAGAGCGCTGGCTCACGGGAACAATGCCGGCAACCAGAACCAAGCGCTTGGGTGGCTGGGGCAATTGGGAAATCGCTTGAAGCGCCAATCCGGCGGCAAAACCATGGGCCACCAACACCAGATCTTTCAGCTGTTCCCGCTCCACCGCCCTAGTGATGGCGTGGATACACTCCTCCAGCCTGACTTCCGCAGTATCGCCATCGATGTCTGCTCCGTGGCCAGGCAAGTCCATCGGATAAACCTTGTTGACCCGCTTGGGTATGTGGAGCCTGGGAGGGTGCTCCTGAGGAGCGGTTAAATACCCCCAGACCTGGCCCCAACTCCACGCTCCCTGTCCTGCTCCATGGACCAGCAGATAATCCGTCACTGCGTCTCCAGTTAGTCTTTGCGACTAGACGATGTCGCCGAGCATTTTTTTTAGCGATTCCGCTCTAGGCCTGTTGTGCAATTAACTTGTGCATGCAACCTGTTCAAACGGATTGGGAAGCTATTCATTTTCAAGAACTTGCCGTAGGACGTTGATTAAAGCTTCTTCATCTTCGGGCAAAACCGTGCGCGGGTCTAGCAAAATCCGGTCGTCTTCAATCCTAGCCACCACCGGTGGGTCGGCCCGTCGCATCCGTCCCATTACGTCTTCTGCGCCTCCTAATATTCCGCGGCAGTCCAGGGAAAGAACCCAAGATGGCAAAGTCTCGCCCGGCAATGTGCCGCCGCCGATGGCCGACCGGGAAGGCTCTATGCTGCCCAAGCCGCCAGTTTGGGCCCGCCATTTTGTCGCGCGTTTCTTGATTGTCTCGGGAGTCGCTGAAATCATCCACCAGACCGGTATATCCTTCTCCGGCTCATCGGCCAAATAATGGATCAGGGTAGCGGTCAGCGCCGCCAGGCTCAACTTATCAATCCTAACCGCCCGCGCCAAGGGATGCCTTTCCAACAGCTGCACCAACTGTCTATGGCCCACCACAATGCCGGACTGGGGACCACCCAGCAGCTTATCCCCGGAAAAAAACGCCAGACCCACGCCGTCGGAGATGCTCTCTTGGGGCATTGGCTCATGGGCCAATCCATATCGTTCCGTTGGCAGAAGGCACCCGCTACCTACATCGTGCAGTACCGGGATGTTATATTTCTTGCCAAGGGCAACCAGTGCCTGGGAATCCACCGAAGCGGTGAAGCCCTCCACCCGAAAATTGCTGGCGTGAACCTTTAGCATGGCCCCGGTGTTTTCAGTGATGGCTTCCTCATAGTCGCGGGCATAAGTACGGTTGGTGGTACCGACGTCCACCAGCGTTGCACCGCTCTGCCGAAGCACATCGGGCACGCGGAAGCCCCCGCCTATCTCAACCGCTTCTCCCCTGGAGACGATTACCTCTTTGCCAGCGGCCAAGGCTGACAATCCCAACAGCAACGCAGACGCATTGTTATTTACCGCCAGCGCCGCTTCGGCCCCCGTCAGTTGGCGTAGCAAGGACTGGAGGTGACTCTGGCGTGAGCCGCGGCGTCCGCTTTCCAGGTCCATTTCCAGGTTGCTGTAGCCGCCAGAGGCTTGCGCAATGGCTCGGAGAGCGGCCCGGCTCAAGGGCGCCCGACCCAGGTTGGTATGAATGACCACGCCGGTGGCGTTGATTACGGCCCGTGGTTCGGTGCGCACCGCCGCTTGGGCCCGGCGGCATACGGTGTCGGCCACTTCCAGCGCTGTTGGCGCCGCCCCGCCCTGGCGCACTTTCTCCCTCGCCTGATCCAACTCCAGGCGCACCAAGTCAACAACCCAATCGCGACTGTACTCCTTAACGGCTCCAGCCACGGCATCGGTGCTAATTACGCTGTCCACGCTGGGCAAATCCCGAAACTGCATCCGGCTCTCCACTTCAGGGTTACGAGGGAGTACGAGCCCCTGTTAGCAAGGCTCGAAGAGAGCTATATTCTATCATGAGCAATGTTGACGATTTCCAAACATATAAGGCATGACGGTGGCAGCGGAATTGTCGGATTTGGGCTTTGCTGTTTTTAGTAATGCCGGGAAAGCTCCGAGGCATACCTTGACCCAACCTGACTGGCGTTCTGGCCCAACCAATCCGACAATTTTTTAGCCGCTGTTGCTGGACCGGCGGTCACTAGAAGGTTGGATAACAGCCCATCTACTTCATCCTTGGTCAGCAGCACATCTCGGACCAAAAGCCCCAACAATTTCGACCCCAACAAGGCTACCCATGGTGGCAGGCGCACCAACTTGGGCTGGCTCTCCACTACCTGAGCAATCAGGCGCACCAATTCCTCTAGGGTATAAATCTCCGGTCCCACGGCATCTAGTACCAAGTTTCCGTCACTGTTGGCCGCATCTAGCGCCAACGCGGCCAAGTCATCGACGTATACCGGTTGCACCAAGCAGTCACCTTTGCCAGGAATTATGAAGAACGGAAATCGCCGGAGCAACCAGGCGATGTTGTTGATCAATATGTCCTCAGTCCCAAAGATTAGCGCCGGACGAATGATAGCGTAGGGGACTCCGGACTCGATCACCGACTGTTCCACTACCCCTTTGCCCTTGAAGTAGGGAAGCTCCGACTCTAGGGAAGCATTGGTGATGCTGATGTGGGCAATCTTACGCACACCCGCCTCTTTAGCAGCGGCGATCAAGGTGTTGGTGTTGGCGACGGCTTTTTGGAAAGTGACATCCCGGTGGTTGAAGCGGACCCAATAGGTGTTGTAAAGGGTTGTTGCTCCCCGGAGAGCTTCAGTCAGCCGACCGGGATTTTCAAAATCGAGAGGATCTGCGCTGATCTGCTCCGCCAGAGACCCCTGGGTTTGCGGGTGGTTGGTTAACGTGCGAACCTCAATCCCCTTGGATAGGAGCTGGGCCGCAATATATTTGCCGGTATAACCGAATGCCCCCGTGACAACGTTCTGCTCGGGCTTCTCGGCACTCAATTACCCACCTCGGTGGAACAATTTAACCCGGAGACGCTAGGGTCAAAACGGCGCGAGCGGGATGCATTTTCAAGGCTAGTACTATTGCTATATGAAACTGATGAATACGAGTTTACCCCCACTCTAACTCTCCCCCGTGAAGGGGGAGAGGATTAGTCCCTTTCCCCATTTCAGGGGAAGGTTAGGATGGGGGTATCGATTTGCTAGTCAAAAATATGCGGGAATGGTACTAGAGTCTCGTGACAGCCCGACCTTCCTCGGCCAATGCAAAAGAAGCGCCGGTTAAACCCGGAACGCTATAAATCCGCTGGCAAATACGACCATTCCCAAGCTCATCAACGACAGCGCCTTTTCCGGGGCAGAGATCATCTTTGACCCATCCAACTCTTCGCTACTGCCGTCCGCCATGCGCATGGAGCCTTCAACGCTCAAGGTTCTGCGGCGAATGGCCCGCACCGGAGTGCTAAGGGTCCGCTGGGCCAAGCTTATGAGGAAGCAGCCAGCAGCCAGCAGTACCAAGGCGACAGTGACGTTGGGGGAGTTTATCCAATAGGAGGTCAGGGCCGGGAAAGCGCCCCAAGCAAAAGCGAACCAGTAGTCGGAGTGAAACCGGTCGTTCCAGAGGCCCAAGTTGTAGGCCACAACTATGAACCCGCCGAAGGCCACGAAGGGGAAAATCCACACCGCATCGGTGACGCCAGCAGTGGCGCCCAATGCGATGGCTGCAATCAGGGGGACGAATCCCAATCCCATCAGAACAGGGCGGGGAATTCGAGTCCCCAATGGTCTCCCGTTCAGTTCATCCAAAGCGTGGGCGCCTATCCCAACCGCCAGGAAAAACGCCAATAAAGTCACCAACAATCGGTCAACATGGAATGTCGGTGCGATGGCCGCTCCCAGAACCACGTAGCTCAGGTGCCACAGCGTATAGGGCAAATGGAGCAGGTTAACGTAGTCCCTCCAAGCGCTGCCGGGGGCCATCGCGTAAAATGCCGGAGTTTTCTCCACGTTCACCCTGCGTTTTCCAGATTCAAAGCGCCCGTCTATTCTAACCCACGAGTCTAAGTTCTACCGTTGGACTAGAATCACGTTTACGGACGGTTTAGGTGGCCTTGGTCCCCCACATCACCACTCCTGCTCCGAACGTCAGCTTCTTGACTTGAACGTTAGGTATTCCGGCCTCCTGCCACATCCGCCGAACATCCTGAATGGAATATTTCTGGTAAAACCCGGAAATACTTGGCCCCAAAAAGCCGCCGACGTATCGCCAACCCGGGGACAGAATCCTGGTGGACATGGGAAGAAAGAGCCTGGTATATACGTTCCAAAGGCTATGAAAAAGAATGTTTTGTGGAATACCGAACTCCAAAGAAGCCAACGTGCCGCCCGGTTTGAGCACCCGCACGATCTCGGCTAAAGTCTGACCGGGTTCCTCGACGTACCGGAGTAAATAGGTGAAACAAATGCCGTCTATGCAAGCGTCTTTGAAACTCAAACTCTCGGCACGGCCACCCACGACAGTCACTTTGGCGGCCATTCCGGCTTTACTGATATTGCGTTGCGCAGCACGCCGCATCTGCTCACTTAAATCCAAACCCACCACTCCAGCCCCGGACTTCCTTGCAATGTCCATTGCCACCCCACCGGTGCCGGTGCAAATGTCCAGCACCCGGTCTTGGGGACCCACGGGCAAACGGGATACCAAGAAGCGACGCCATACCCCGGTTTGATAAAACGAAAGGCCTTGGGAAAGGAAATCATAGCCGAACGCAATGCCGTCGAAAAGATTGCGAGCGTGCCGGTTACTGGCAAACCCACCTTGGATTTGGTTTTGATCTTGGCCCGGATCGGCTGAAGGCAGGTTGACCAACCCTTCACTCCGGGAGAGGAGTGGGAAATAGGAGCGATACGAAGTATAGCAGAAGGCTCCAACCCTGGCGTTTTCTGGGTTGGAGTTGCCAGTCATGCCGAATCCGGGTCTAGCGTTTCCAAAATTCAAAGTATAAAATGGCTTCAGTCATCATTGCTCCGTGGGACCACCACCTGAACGATCGCCAACGAGTAATCGCAAGCACGAGAAGTGTTAGCCCTGATTCTCAGGAAGTGTTTAGCGCTGATTCTAATGAAACCCAAAGTAGTAGCCATGATCATCGTTGCAATCCTCGCTGTATCGATGGTGCTAACGGTGGTTGCGGCTGTCGATCAGGCCGTGAGCGGAGAAGTTGCTGGATTAACTCCAACCCAGCAGATCGGCCAAGGCTCGGATGACGGCAGCTTGGTGAGGACGCTCAAATTCGTTTGCCCTTTCCACTGAGCAAAGCGCTTGTGGGCAATGCGCTTGAACTTTCCATTGGTTCGAAGCTCCCCCCTTTTCAATTCCGGATCTCCAAGTTCAGCGAGCCGCCAACGGTGGCGCGCTTAATTCCCGGTTTTCCATCGCTCTCGTCCACTGTCATAGTTTGACCGTATTCCCGGATACTAGACCAACTACTGCTTTGGAAACCGCAAGAGCGAATACAATATTGAGAAGAGATCGGTAAAACCGGCAATGGCAACAGCTTCCAAATTGAGCCACACATCGAACCATTACACTTTGCTGGTACAAGACCGTTCCGGTAAGACCGATTGCTACAACTGCATTATAGAAACCTTTCAGACCCAAGCCTACAACCTGGCGCGCCGCATGCTGGACATCTGGTCCATGGCGGAAGACGCCGTACAGGAAAGCCTGGTCTCCGCCTACCGCGCCTACGCTCGGGTCCGGGGAGATAACCTATCTGCCTGGTTAATGCGCATCGTAGCCAATACGTGCCGGGACATGCTTCGGTCCCGCGGGGCCAGGCCAACGGTTCCATTGGACCCCACGCCCGTTGACGAAGAGGAACATGGTAGGACCTTATCCGCCTTGGACCTGCCCTCCACCGGAGAATCGCCCGAGGAGCACGCCGAGCGGGGAGCTCTAAACCGAGCCATCCAAGCCTGTCTCGACTCCCTTCCCCAAGAGCACCGACTAGCTGAGGTCCTAGTCGACGTACAGGGTATGAGCTACGAAGAAGCTTCGGTAGCGATGGATTGCAATTTGGGCACGGTGAAGTCCCGGGTCAGCCGGGGACGCCGGGGCTTTCGGGATTGCTTACAAAAAGCCGGGGAACTCTTACCCTCCCGTTTTCGTCATACATAGTGATAGAGCTATGAGGATAATCAAACGCAACCATCAACATATCAACCCGGACACTCTCAGCGAGTATCTGGACGGGCGCATTCGCGGCCCTGCGTTGGCTCGGATCGACCAACAACTGGCGGCCTGCAACTTGTGCCAGGAGGAGATGGAAAGCCTCCGCTCGACCATAACGATGCTGCGGGAATTGCCTCAGGTAGCGCCCAGGAGAAGCTTTGTGATGACGGCGCCACCGCCAATGCTGGCGCGCCCTCCCGCTTCGGCATTCCAACTACCGGATTTCCTCAGAATGCCACAGTGGGTTTACGCGGGGGCGGCCTCGGTGGCGGTCACTGTTCTGGTGGCCTTGCTATCGGCCGATGCCAGTGGGTTGCTGTCTTCCGACGATGCCCCGCGGTTTCAGCGTCAACCCATAGCTGTAAGTCAACAAATCGAGTCTCAAGCTTCGGAATCCGGCCCACTGACTAATGTTACAAGGATTGAGGAACAGGAGCTTACAGGCACCACTGGGCCTCCGCTACCCGCAGCGGGGGACGGCGTTAGCCAGGCCGCCGCTCCTGTGGCAGCCCAGGCGCCTCCGGTGGCGGCTCAGGCGCCTACTGTGGTAGATCAAGTCCCCCAGGCAGCCCAGAGTTCGCCACAGGGGCCACCGCAGCAAGCGGCTGCAGCCCCAGCCGCTATGGCTGAACCAGAGCAAAGCCTTGCCGCCGCTCCGGCTCAAGCACCCTCGAACCAAAGGCTCGCTGGAGAGGCGGTAGTTGAAGGGGAAATAATTAACGGGAAAACAACTGAAGAGGCAAAAACTGAAAGGGCCTCCGCTCCCATCGCATTGTCGGCGGAGGCGCTCCCTGAACAGACGATAGCTGAAGCAGTGGCTAGTGAACCAAGCCAAGAGCCTACAGGAACCTCAGGGCGCCAAGGGGATGCGAGGCCTCCTGAGGTGGACGACGCTTCGGCAGACCTCGAGACGCCGCCCTCCTCTCAGGGGGAGGTAGAGAAGATTCCCTCCGCGGCTCCCGTCCCTACGGGAGTTCCACAGCTACAAAGCAAGGACACCGCCACGGCTTGGCGGGTGCTAGAAGGGGTTGCAGCATTTTTCGGTCTAATATCCCTCATAGCACTGGGAGTCAGGTGGAGGTATTCGGGCAGGTAGACTAAGGGAATGGGCGCTGCATACGGGAGTAACATGAGTCATCCCGGAGTTTGGTAAAAGGTTAAAACTCGTACAAGAAACAGCTTGCAAGAAAAGACCCCTTCAGGTGAATTGGTTGTGTGAATCAC
>MUCU01000010.1 GCA_002817055.1 SAR202 cluster bacterium Io17-Chloro-G7
CCTTATTCGATCCACCTGATTCGATCCACCTGCCAACCTATCCGCTAGATGTTCCCAGGTGTCAATGGACGGATTATCGGACCATTTGGAGCAGTGTAACATGAGCCTAAGTCGAATTGAGTGGAAGAGTTGAGTGGAGATGAGAACCAGTCTGGGTCTTAGGCTATTGCGCCACGTTGGTTCCAGCGGCAAAACGCATGAGAGTATGCGCAACTCCCGATGCCCGTATCACCTTGACGGTGACTGATTTTGTCCTTATCCTCTATGGGCATCGGAGACCCTTATGCGCTATGGTGACGCTGAAATTCCATTAGCTTTTGGGAGCCCAATATGACCCAACCGGCGCAAGACCTGCCTCCCATACCACCGCCGCTGCCCCAACCCGAGTCCGACTTCTACTGGGAAAAGTGCAAGGCCAACGAGCTTTGGCTGCGCCATTGCAAAAGCTGCGATCAGGCATACTTCTACCCTAGGGACATTTGCCCCGTTTGCTTTTCCAGGGACACGGACTGGATTCAAAGCAGCGGACGGGGTACGCTTCACACGTTTGCCATTGTCCACCGCGGCCCTACCCCGGTATTCCGCGACCGCGTGCCCTACGTTGGCGCCATTGTGGAAGTAGAAAGCGGCGCCCGTATCCCGACAAACTTGGTTGACATTGAACCAGACCCTGAAAAGATAAAAATCGGGATGCCGGTCGAGGTGGTTTTTCAAGAAATCGATGAAAAGATCAGCCTCCCCATGTTCCGGCCAGCTTCCTAACATCGTGGTCGGATTTGCAGACAGGGCTCTTGGGACGATCTCCCTTACGGCTGGCTCTGCCGGTTGCCGAAAGCTAGATGGTAAACACTGATAACTCCCCATCCTCCCTAGCTGGCAAGGTGGCGTTGGTCACCGGCGGAAGCCGTGGCATTGGCCGGTCGATTTGCTTGGGATTGAGTGCCCAAGGCGCCAAGGTCGTTGTGGCATCCCGCACCGAAACCGATAACTCTGCGGACGCACCCTACGAGAAATACGGCTCCGGCACAATCGGCGATACCTTGGCGCGCATCGAGGAGCAGGGCGGCACCGGACTTGCCGTGATGTGCGACGTTTCTCATGCCGACGACATACGTCGATTGGTAGACACGACTCTGGACCAGTTCGGTCGGATCGACATTCTGGTATCCAATGCTGGCATCGATTGCGAGTCACCGGTGGTCGATTTGGAAATTGAAGACTTGGACCGCTGCTTGGCGGTAAATGTCCGCGGACCTGTTCTGCTATGTAAGTTTGCGCTGCCTTCCATGATTGCGACCGGTTCGGGAGGCTCTGTCTTTTGCATAACATCCGGCGCCGCCAGGGCGTACCGGTTGGGGCGGGTCGGTTATTCAATGAGCAAAGCGGCTTTGGACCGGATGTTCCTAAGCCTGGCTGAGGAAGTCCGGGACAACAACGTAGCGGTGAATGTTTTGAGTCCTGGCCGGGTGGACACCTGGATGAACCGGCGGGGCGACTGGCCCGGGACCGCCCACATCCCCATGGCCCAACCCGACGCCATTATACCGGCAGCGGTGTGGCTTGCTAACCAAAATGCCGAGAGCTTCACCGGCCAGCTAATTGAGCGGGCCGAATTCGGGAAAACCTGGGGGCCTGGGATCCCCGTTTAGGCTCCCAAATTCAGGTTCGATCGAGGTATCCGACGGCTGGTACGTAGAATAGCCGACTGTCGCGCCAGTTCTAGCCGGATTTGGTTGGCGTTTGTGGGAACGAGGGGTTTTGCGAATTCGAGCAATTCGGCGAAATCACGATTTGTGGCTGGCGCACTCCCAAACCAAGGACACTAGCGCTCCTCAGTTCATAGGCTTATACTTCCACGAAGCTTTTGGCCAAGGAGCCAAACGCAACCCCCGGCACCGGACCTGAGAATTCATAGAAACAATTAAAGGAGTAACCATGACTACAGCAAGAGAGATAATGCAAGAAGTCGCACCCGCATTAGCCGACCTTAGCGCCGATGTTCTTTTCGGGGATGTTTGGGAGCGCCCTGGCTTGTCAAAAAGAGACCGCAGTCTGATTACGGTGGCGACATTAATCGCTCTTTACCGCACCGGCCAATTGCCCGGTCACATCGGTCGAGCCCTAGACAACGGCGTCACCAAAGAAGAAATCGGTGAGGTAATCACCCACATCGCCTTCTACGCCGGTTGGCCCACCGCCGCACAAGCATCACGAATCGCCAAAGAGGTCTACGACTCCCGTTAGGCAAAGGCTTTCCGATCAGCTTTAGCCCTGGAGACACATAGATAATTAGCCCTAATTGGCCGCTTGCTCAGATAATGCTCCGCAGCCAATAAGGGGGATCAATACGGCGCACGGAGGGATCACCATGCCCAGGATGACCGGAGGCCGGTTTATTGCGGAAACGATGCAAGGGTACGGGGTTACCCACGCCTTTTTGGTTCCCGTTATCGCCCGGAAAGTAATGGTGGAGATGGAGCAACTGGGCATTCAGAGGATAATCACCCACGGGGAAAAGTCGGCGGCCTACATGGCCGATGGCTACGCTCGTGCGTCCAATCGCCCGGGCGTATGCATGGCCCAATCCGTAGGGGCAGTGAACCTGGCAGCAGGGCTTCAAGACGCTTTCTTGGGCCTCTCGCCCGTTATTGCCATCACCGGTCACCGGCCATTGACCCATCAATACCGGAACTCATACCAAGAAATCGACCACATGCAGCCCTTCAGCGCCGTGACCAAGTACAGCGTGGTGGTGGACAGCGCTGCGCAGCTACCCCACTTGGTGCGCCAGGCGTTCCGGGAAGCAACCAGCGGCGCCACGGCCCCAGTACACTTGGACCTTCAAGGTATTTCGGGTGACTTGGTTACCGATGGTGAGGCTGACCTAGACGTCATCGTCGAAGCTGCTTTCGCCCAGCGGCCAGCGTTCCGCCCTGAGCCGGAACCTCAACTCGTCCGAGAAGCGGCCCAAGCGATTGCCAGCGCCCAGCGACCGGTGATCATGGCCGGAGGAGGAGTAACCGCATCCGGCGCGCAAAAGGAAATCGTAGAACTGTCCGAGATGTTGTCCATACCAGTGGCCACGTCTCTAAATGCCAAGGGGACTATCCCCGAAGACCATCCTCTTTCGGTGGGCGTGGTCGGCTCCTACAGCCGCTGGTGCGCCAACCGGGTTGTTAGCGAGGCAGACTTGGTGCTGTTTGTAGGCAGCCATACCGGCAGTCAGGTGACGCTGGACTGGAAAATTCCAACCATGGGCACTCCCGTAATCCAAATCGACATAGACCCATCCGAGTTGGGACGAAATTATCCCACTCAGGTCGCCATGCAAGGCGACGCCAAGGCCAGCGTCCGCCGCTTGATCGAAGCCATGGAACCCATGGGGGACCGCAAGGAATGGGTAGAGCGAGCCCAGCAACTGGTGCAGGAGTGGCGGGAGGACGTAGCGTCCTTGGCTCACTCGGACGCAGTGCCCATCTTGCCTGAGCGGTTGTGCACCGAGCTAACCAAGTCGCTGCCCTCGGACGCAATCTTGTTGGCGGACACCGGCCACGCAGGCATTTGGACCGGCAGCATGGTGGACTTGAAGCACCCGGAGCAGAGCTACTTGAGAGCGGCCGGTTCCTTAGGCTGGGGATTGTCCGCGGCTTTGGGCGCGAAATGCGCTGCCCCGGACCGGCCTGTGGTCTGTTTTACCGGCGACGGCGGATTCTGGTACCACATCGGCGAGTTGGAGACGGCCGTCCGTTATGGCATCAACGCCGTGACTGTGGTGAACAATAACCGGGCGCTGAACCAGAACATGCGGGGCGACCTTCTGGCATATGAAGGTTACTCTGGCAACCCGGTCGAGCTGTTCGGTTTCACAGACGTGGACTTATCTAAGATTGCGGAGGCTATGGGGTGCTTTGGAATCCAGGTGACCCAGCCGAACCAAATTGAGAGTGCCATAGAGCAGGCCCTGGCATCGGGCAAACCAGCGGTGGTGGAGGTTATCACGGAGACCGAGGCAATGGCGCCTGTGCCGTGGAGCCCTTAACCCAACTGCTGGAGGTGGGCCTTTTTAAATTTGTCTGTTTTAGTCGTAGGCAGGAGGGAATTTTAGAGGACTGGCTTCATCCTGCTCATCTTGAACCCCAGCGAAAGGTTTAGTCGGGCTTCAATATCGCTGGGACCTTGACGGAGCCGTGATTCAAGAAGAGCAATTACGCCCTAGTTGATCCTCCTACTGCATCGAAGGAAATTCATTGAGAATGGTGGTCTTGTCGGAAGGCATGAAGCACCTGACTCTGACCGTTCTGCGACTCAAGCTGATCGAGACAAGTGGACGGTTGGCACGCCTTGCCACCTGAAACTCGACCCGCCTCCACAAATGGCCTTAAGTGTGACTTTCCTCAAATGAGGATGCGTCGATACGGCGTCATCGCGTGGAACAGCCCTAATGCGACCGTAGTGATGCCCTATGATATGACGTGTTTGAGCTATCAGCTTTTTGTAGCCGCGATGAACTGTTGGGCAGCCTCGTAGTTGCGAGCGCCTCCCCGGCGTATAGGCGGCATCAGATATATGTTATGTAATCCGGATTCTTGGAATTTCCAGTAGAGTTCCAGGGCAATTTCTACACCTGGCCGCCCTTGGTCCAGTTCTTGCCGGATTTTCTCAGGCACCGAGCTGAATATCACCCCGTCTTTCTCCAGGATCTGTAGGCCAAAGAACACGGGAAGGGATAGCTCTTTTCCGGAGTCGCATTGGTAGGCCTGACGAAACCGATCCGCATCAATCACGTCAAATATGGGCTGCGACATTATGAATTCGGCCCCAGCTTCCACTTTGCGTAGGGCGAGATGGGCTTCCTCTTCAATACCTCGCCCCAAGTCAACCGTGGCTCCGATACAGAATGCCGTGGGAGAGCGAAGCTGAGAACCCCGGAAGTCGACCCCTTGGTTCAGTTCACAAACGCCAGCAATGAACTGAGTGGGGCGGGTGTCGCCGGTCTCTTTTATCAACGCTAAGTCTCGCTCGCTAAATGGGTCGCCCTGCACCACGACCACGTTTTCTAACCCTAGCAGTTGAGCGCCCAGCATCAAGGACTGCAGGGCCAGTTTGTTCATGTCTCTGGTGGCGAGGGTGAAGACCACGTCTTTCCCGAGTTGCCCGTTTATGGCCGCCGCCAGCATGGCCGAATTGACCCGTACAGCCCTACCCGGATTATAGGCAACGGAGATGAATTCGGCGTCTATGCTGGCGTTTCGCAGGACGGAATCATCACCGGAGCGGGGCGGAGAAAAGTCGCAAATAATGCAGTTGCGGCCCGTGGCCTCGAAGCATTTTTCGGTTACTTTGGCCATTACAGTGCATCCAGAAGCCTGTGATCCGCTTAATTCTCCAGGTTTAGCTGCTTCAGGTAACTTTGGAACAATTCAATGGCTTTTCGCTCGGAGAGACCGACAAAGAACCGGTGACCCTGAATGTATTCGACCACTTCTTTGGGTAACATCAGCAGTCTGTCCCGTGGGTCGGTCTCATGAAACAAGTTCTCTATGCCCATTTCCAACCCAACGTACAATGTGTCTTCCAACAAGAGGGAATCCGCATCGTTCAGGTCACTTCGGGCAATCCAACGTGAGAACACAAAGGGCAGACCGGTCCACTGAAACCACTCCGCCCCCAGGTCATACCGGTGGGGAAAGCCCCGCACTCCTAGGCGTCGCCGCAAGGCTGGATCGTCGGCGATCAAAAATGCCTCATGAGGATCGGACATCGGCACATACTCACCGGGTTTGACCTGGTACTTCAACGCCAGCAGCACCTGCAGCAAACGGTGGGACGTTTCGGCGCCATCCGGCAACCCTATATTCGCGCCAACCAACTCCTCTATCGGTTTCTGGGAGTACAGTAGGACGCTCATTGCCTTTTCGGTAGTGGCAATGCAAAACCCGGAGACGGGTTTTGTCTCGTCCGCATGGCGAAAAGCATCCACCAACGGCACCGGCCCTGCGTCAATCTCTCTTTCCAATATGGCCGAAGCTACTGCACTGGGTAAAATTTCGTGGAGGCTAAGACCCCGCCGCTCCATGTCGACATAGAATGCTTCCGCATTCAGGTAAGGGACACGCGCAACCCTAAGCGTCATTAATCAACACCGCTTTATTAAATAATTTTTACTAACTTACTGTTCATGAATTGTAAATCCGGCTCAGCATCAAGTGCCGGGGTTTTTGGGGACGGTCCATTTCCTTTGGGCTAACCTCTATCAAACGACCAAAAAAGCAAACGACCAAAAAAGAAACGACCAAAAAAACCGGCCAAACGCTGTCTTGGCTCGACGCAGCGGTCAATTAGCTAACTCGCCGCGCAAGTAGGATTTTAGGCGGCTAAGATTTCTTCGTCAAGGACAATGAGCCATTGCCAGTGTATCAATACCTGAAGATTGGTTACGAACGGCATCCGACTTCTTCGGTGCGTGGTGCGGTGTTCGACAAAGTTCCAGTGTGTCATTTGATGGGTGCTTGTCTGAATTGGGACGATCGATTCGTTGCGTGAACGCTACATGAGTCTAATTCTTCGACATGCACGTAAATATCGATTACACTGGAATTAGGAGGCCGCTTGAAGTATTTGATACTGTTTTTCGCCTTGGCGCTTGCCGCAGTCACTCTGCTGCCCGGCTCGAACATCTATGCCGATGAGGGCGATATTGAAGTGGTGGCTACCGGCGCCGAGAGCCGATTCCCCGACGGCGTAACATTTACCATCACCGCCCGAAGCTCCGGAGAAATTGACGACATTCGGGTATTCTTCAGGAAAGCAGACCAGACACGGGTCAGCGCCTACCGGACAGTGGATTTCGAGCCGGGCTCCGAGGTTGACGGCGAGTCAACATTGGACAGCGGTGGCAGCTCTGGCTACTTCCCTCCCGGCACCAGGATTCAATTCTCCTTCGAAATTCGGGATAAAGCCGGGGCGGTGTTCCGCACACCCGAACAAGAATACGTCTACGACGACAACCGGTTTGAATGGCTGACAGTCAATTCGGATCTAATCACGGTCTATTATTACGGCGAATACGTGGAAGAGAGGGCCAAGACGGTCTTAGCCGCCGCCGAAGAAGCCATGGACCGTATGGTGCCTGTGCTGGGTATTGCGCCCACCGAACCGCTGCAGATCGTTTCCTACAACAACTATCGCCATATGGCGGCAGCTTTGCCCTTCCGGTCCCAAGCAGTAACCGAACAACTCCAGACCCAAGGTATGGCGTTTTCCGACGAACGGGTTTTGCTGGTTCACGGGTTTGACGCCACAGTCCAGGGCACCACTTCCCACGAATTTACCCACCTGCTGGTCGCGGAAGCGGCTGGCAAGGCCATCTCCCAAGTGCCCGCATGGTTGAACGAAGGGTTGGCTGAATTCGGCAACATTGACCCGACCGAGAGTTACGACGACGCTCTCCGTTACGGTATTTACACCAGAAGGCTAAGACCTCTGTGGTACCAGGATTCCTTCAGCGGCACCCCCGACGACATCATTATTGCCTACGGTCAAGGCAGGTCGGTGGTCAATTTCATGATCGGCAAATACGGAAAGGAGAATATGGCCGAGCTTTTCCAGGTGTTGCAAGACACCCTGAATATCGACCTTGCCCTCCAAGAGGTCTATGGATTAGACCAGTTTGGCCTGGACACCGAATGGCGATTATTCATTGGCATTGACCCTCTGCCGTCGCCTGAGGAGTTGGAGAAACGGCAGCTTCAGATTGAGCAAACCACTGAGCCGGAAGATGAGATTAAGGCAGACCTTGAGGCTGAAACACAATCTGAAGGTGAAACCGGGGCTGGAAGCGAGACGCAAGCAGAGGGTGAAACCAGCCCCGAAGCCAACCCGGTAACAGAAGAGTCACCGACCCCCACAACAGCGGCCACACGGTCCGCGTCGTTGGATGACAGTGCGATACCCTCTTCAGGGGGGGGATGCAGTTCGCCTCTCCATGATGGCGGCGCAGTGACCACGGGCGTAGGGACTCTCTTGTTGCTGGCAACGCCTTTGGCTCTGCTATCTTTCCGGTCGTGGCGACGACGGCAAGATGACTGACCATACCGTTTGTGAGTCCCTTATAGAAGTGCAACCGAACATTCTGGGCGAATAAAAAGTGCTGGGCGTTAAGTCCAGCACTTTTTGTTTACTGACTACCGCGCCTCTGGCGTGCCAGGGGGCGCACCGGCCCTGCTCAACGAGCCCGTGGGTTGAAGGCGTCGTTTACTGCGTCGCCCAGCAAATTAAAGGTGAATAGCAGCAACGTCAGAGTGCCCACCGGGAAAAGAAGTAAATGGGGATTGGTGCGCAACACCGATATGCTGGCGTTCTCGAAAATCATCAGCCCAAGGCTGGGAGTAGGCGGTTGCACGCCAATGCCCAAGAAGCTCAGGAACACCTCTGATCCAGCCACACCGGCAAGTCCGGCCGAGACCAATACGATGATCGGACCCATTATGTTGGGTAGAACGTGCCGAAACAACACTCCGGGCGACGAAACTCCGATGGACCTGGCGGCTTCAACATACTGATTTTCCCGGGCTTGCAACACCTGACCCCGTACCAGGCGGGCCATACCGAACCAAGAGAATATAGCCAAGGCCAAGGACAGCACCAAATAGTCGGCTACACCCAACTCGACTATGCTTATGCCCAACGTGTCTTCAAGCCCTCTTACCCAATCCGTTATTGGTGGCTTGATCGTGGCGATGAATATTAGGACCAAGAAGATTTCGGGGAAAGCCGATGTCACCTCCCCAACCCGCATGATCACGGTATCGTACAATTTGCCGAAGTAACCCGCCACCAGACCCAGGGAGATTCCCAACACGAGGCTGCCAGTGATTAAGGTGATGACCGTAATGATTACCGTGGTCCTGAGCCCGTAGATGATTCTAGTCAGGATATCTCTCCCCAACCGGTCCGTGCCAAATGGGTGGGAGAGACTGGGACCTTGTTTGGCCTCGTTAAGGTTTTGGTCGTTGTATTCGTAAGGCGTGACCAAAGGAGACAGCACCCCGGCGCCGTACATCAAAAAGATAATGGATAGGCAGAGCACTCCCAGTTTTTTGCGCAGCAGTCGCTTTACCGAGATTACCCAATAGCTCCGGTTGCCTCTGGGCAGTTCGCTAAAAACTACTTGAGCTTCGTCACGCAACTTGGCCAGCCCCCATGCGGATGCGCGGATCCATTACCGGGTATATCAGGTCAACTACAAGATTGGCCATCACAAATAGTGTTGTGCCTATAAGAACGATTGCGTTTATTACCGGGAAATCCCTGGAGAAAACGGACTCGATCAACAAATTCCCGACTCCGGGAATGCCAAAGAATCGCTCGACAATGAACGACGTAAAAGCCAAACTTGCCAGAGAGAAGCCAAGGGTAGTGACGACAGGGATCAAGGAATTGCGGAGGATGTGCCGGTTTCGCACCATGCTTTCAGGCAGGCCTTTGGCCCTGGCGGTCCTAACGTAATCCTGGGATACCACATCCATGGTGCTGGCGCGAGTCAGACGGGCGATAATGGCAATGCCGGGGACTCCCATAGCAATCGCTGGCAAAATTATTTCAGGGCTAAAGAAGCCTCCCCAACCGTGGGTTGGGAGAACGTCCAGCTTCAGGGCGAAAATCAGCAGCAATCCAGGCGCGGTCAGGAAAATAGGCACGGATTGCCCGACCAAGGTTATGGCCACGGCCACAGTGTCCCAGCCGGTGCCCTGCTTCATTGCGGCGAAAAGCCCAATGGGCACCCCTAGGCCAACGGATATCAACAAAGCGGCAATGTTGAGTTGAGCCGAAACCCACATTTTTTTCTTGAGCAGTTCGCCCACGGTCCGGCCGCGGTACTTGAAGCTTTCTCCGAAGTCGCCCTTGGTTACATTCCGAATATAACGCCCGTACTGGACGAAAATATTGTCGTTTAGGCCCTGCTGCTCTCGGATGCGCTCCACTACCTGAGGGTTCGAATGCTGACCCATGAGGACTTCCACCGGGTCGCCGGGGCCGAAACGGCCCAAGGCGAAGGTAATGAAGGACACAATTAGCAATATTGCAGGAAGCCAGATTAACCGACGGACTATGTAAGGTCCCACGTGGTGGTTCGCTCCCTACTCTTCGTCGGTCAAGTACACATACCGGAGTCGGGGTATGTATAGAGGGGTCAAGTAGTAGTCGTGGACATTGGGCTTAACCAGCAAGAAGCGCTCACCGCTGTACCACAAGGGCACCCAGGGAGCGTCGTCTATTATTAGTTGCTCGACCTGGTTGTAAAGCCGGAAGCGCAAAGCCTCATCCGTTTCCGTGCGGGCCTCTTCCAAAAGTGCATCGACTTGGGGGTTAATGTAATTGGTGTGATTATTGCTGCTACCGCTGTGGAACAAAATATCCAGGAAGTTCTCTGGGTCCGGGTAATCGGCGATCCAACCTATGTCGAACATCTGAAATCGCCTCTTGTGCAGGTCTCGAAGAAAGGTAGCGAATTCAGTCTGTTGGAACTGGACATCGACACCCAGGTTTTTCTTCCACATCTGAAGGACGACTTCCATGTCCAGGCTCACCGTGGCGCCAAAACTACCGGAGGTAGTCATGGTGATGGGCGGGAAATTTTCCATATCATCGCCGTACTTGGACTCGGCCAGTAGCTGTTTGGCCCGTTCCGGGTCGAATGTATAGCCACGCAGTTCGCTATTAAACGCCGGGAATCCTGGGGGCAGGATGCCGTTGGCGGGCACCACTTGGTCCGCCAGCACCGAGGTAGCCAGGTTTTGCTTGTCGATGGCTAGGTTCAAGGCTTGCCTCACCTTGACGTCATCCAAAGGAGGCTCATTTACATTGAGGCCAATGTATTGGACGCTAAAAGTCGGCGGAGCCTGTAGAAGCTCCGAATTCAACGAGTTGCCGGGGTCGAGAATCCGGTCCAAGGCGGCCAGACCGATACCGGCCACATGAATTTCGTCATTCTCGTACATGAGCATAGATGTTCCACCGCTGAGGATCATCTCGACTTCCTCCAGGTGCGCCGCACCTAGATGGTAGGTCGGGAAGCGGCTCAGCACCATTGTTTCGCCCACATCGTATTGGGTAAGCATAAAGGGGCCGGTGCCATTGGGGCCTCGGAACCACCTTTTAGGGTCGGCCTCGACATTCTCACGATCCAACACAAAGCCGGTGGGGTAGGTCATTTTGGCCAAAAAGTAGGACTTGGAGGCGTCGATGGTAATCTCCAAGGTCTTATCGTCGATTACTCTAACCCCGGAAATTGTCTCAGCATCGCCGTTGAGTTTCTCCGTAACCCCAACGATGTCCCCCAAATATTGGTCCACTACCGGAGATTCGGTAAGGGGATTGGTGGCCCGCTCCAACGACCATTGGACGTCGTCTGCTGTCACTGGTTTGCCGTTATGAAAAGTGGCGTCGGCCCGAATATAGAAGGTATACACGCGACCATCATCGCTAAGGTCCCAGTCCTCGGCGAGGTCGGCGACCACGTTGAGGTCACGGTCGATAGTAACCAATCCACCGAAAACTTCGATGATAATCTGGGCCGATGTGGCATCGGTGGTCAGATGGGGGTCAAGCGTAGGCGGGTCGATGCCCAATCGAACCAGTTTGCCCCCACCGGCAACACCGTCCGTAGGCACAGCCTGCTGGGCAACCGGGGCTGTGGTGGGGGTCTGATCGTCTGCAACAGCAGTTGTGGGAGCTACGGAGGCTTCAGTCGCTTGATTTCCAACCGCAGGCTCCGAAGAAGATGAACCGGAGCACGCCGCAATCACCGCGATCAACAGAAGACTGCTGAATATTACGAGTAAAGATTTCCAACCCATACGCTTTCTTTTCGGCTCCAACCGTTGACCATTGCCCAGTTGCGAACTAAGAGGAACTGACCGGTCTTGGCACTCCTGGGCGTAGTCTCATATACGTTAGGTTACCATGCCCCGCATTAATCAACCAGAGCAGAGAATTATTGAACGTTTATGCCTATTTATCGAAATCCTCCTACCCTTCCGGCGAGGCCCGCCTTCTTTGCGAATCCATCGGTCATGGGCACATCGAAGGCACGTTTTTTTCTAGTTGCCACGTTGTCCGGCTGGTTACCCATGACCATGCCAAGTGACCAGGCCATGTGACCAGGCCAACTTTCAGGAATGCGGCAGCGACCCGAATATTATGTGAGAAACAGCCTGGCTTCTTGTCAGCAGTCGGGCTATTTGCTAACATTACGAGGCTTCAATATGTGGCTACAAAGCATCGGCCTTGTTGGGTCGCCCAAGGCCGGGCGGACAACCTCTTGATCCTGTCGGCGTCCAAACATGGCGAGCGTAGCCAAGTGGTCCAAGGCGCCTGTCTGTGGCACAGGAGATCACGGGTTCGAATCCCGTCGCTCGCCCCATAAAAAAGCTCGGCAAGACTTGCGCCTGTAGCTCAACGGATAGAGTACTGGGCTTCGGACCCAGGGGTTGTGGGTTCGAATCCCGCCAGGCGCGCCAAATCTAGGAACTAAAGTAGGCCCCAAGAAGCAACTTGGGGCCTCGCTTTTGGGGAATTCGTTTACCGCTGTTATCTCCACGTTTAATGCTACGGTTATGACGCTCCCTCGGTTTCAACGGCAAATCCCTTCGTCACGATGAAAACGATGAAATTCTATATCCTTTGGATTACCGGTGGACTTGCGGCGGATTACTGAGACTTGCATTGGTGGGCGTATTAGCTTTAACGTTTAATTAAAGCATTCCAATTATTGTGAGATCTAATTTCCCGTGAGGCGTCTTCAGGTAGGCATCGCATATAGCATTTCTTTTCTACCGGACATTTCTTTTCTACCGGATCGGTATATTAGGCGTGAATTAAAGGGGATAATTGTTGAACCAAAACCTTATCGATGCAGCAAAAAATCTAGTACCCAGTATCTTGGCCAATTTGGAACGGATTGACTCCGAGAGCCAGCTTCCGGTCGATTTGGCGGCTGCCATGGCCAAGGAAAATCTCTTTGGCTTGTACGTGCCAAAATCTCTTGGCGGACCGGAATGTGACCCTATTACAGCGTTCCATGTGGTGGAGGAAATATCAAAGGCGGACGGGTCGGCTGGTTGGTGTTCGTTTAACAGCAGCGCCATCACCGCTGCCAGCGCTTGGCTGCCTGCAGAGACTGCCATTGAGATGTTTGGGGTACCACCCGACATCCGGGCATCCGGGTCGGCGCGAGCCGGAGGCGTGGCAAAGAAAACCGAGGGCGGTTATATAATTTCCGGTCACTGGAATTACTTGAGTGGCGTGGACCACGCAAAATGGCTGTTCTTGAACTGCAATGTCGTCGACGACAACGGCCCGGTGACCAACAAAGACGGCGTTATGGCAACGCGGGTGGCCGTAGTCCCCACGGATGCCGGTACCGTCTCATTAACATGGTCAACCTTGGGTATGAGGGGGACAGCCAGCAACGACGCCGAGTACACGGAGCTATTCGTGCCCGAAGAGCGCACCTATGTGCGCGGGACTCCTGCCTGCCATGACGGCCCTTTATACAACCCTCAGACCGCTTTGCTGACCAGTTGGACATTGGCTGCGGCCAACGCTCTCGGTATGGCCAGGGGAGCAATGAACAGGTTCGTCGAAATGGCTACAAATTCGGCGTCAACCAATTCCATGACTCTCATGCGGGACCGTTCCGTAGTCCAAACCACCGTGGGCGAGTGCGAGGCTATCATCGACAGTTCGAGGACTTATGTCTTGGATTCGGTCGGGGAAATGTGGGACTCGCAAGTAAACAAATCGCCTGAATTGACAGAACAAACAGTGCGAGTAAGGTTGGCTATCACCCATGCAATCCGGCAGTCGGTAAAAGCAGTGGACATGCTGTTTTATGCTGCCGGTACCAATGCGATTCACCAGTCCACCGGGTTGGAACGTTTCTTTAGAGACCTACACGTTAGCGGACAGCACATTTCAGGGTTACATTCAAACTACGAATTCGGAGGGCAAAAGCTCCTTGGGGCGACTTCCGGCCCATCGCTGTACCTCTGACGTCTCCATGCCCCGGGTAAGCCTTAACACTGGTCGGGCGCCCAAAAAACCAGAAGTATCAACCAGAAGGCTACCTATTCCGGTTCGCCACAAAAACTTCGCGAACGCTAATAATCGGCCAAAATCGTCTGCATATAGGGCCAACCTATATAGGCCGATAGGTTATTATTACAGTGCTAGGTTATGTTATGTGGGTGAGAGTAAGGGGAGGTGAATTATGGACTCTGTTGAAGTCGCAGTTAGGCTTACCGAGGCGATAATGAGCAACTCGAGTTCGAGGGTAAAGGGGACGGACCCGGCTGAAGTTTACACCGACATGTTCGCCCAAGTCCTGAAGAGATTAAACGTAATAATGGCGCCGGCGCTGCCCCCCCACCGGCAATCTCAAGCGAATTCCACTGTTTTTCCATTATCCCACGACCGGTAACTTACTACCGGTAAAGCCGGTACACGGCGACATCCAGTGCGTTGATGATTGCTTCCGGAGGCGTAACCGTCCCGAAGCCTTACCTAATTGTCTGCTATGTCCCAAGATGGCGGTACACGTTCATGGCCGCCACCGTATCCTCCGGAACGAAAATCTTGTAATCACGGAAGTAGGAATCGCGGATTGTTGACTCGAAGCAAATCTCGGTGGCGACCCCGCAGACGATCAACGTATCTACCCGCAGCCCCCTGAGGATTACCTCTAAGCTGGTGTTGTAGAACGAGTGTAACGCGTCTTATCCAGGATGTAGTCTCCCTCTGCTAAGCATCCATTCGTGGGTCCAAATCCACATCCCAGGTGCCTGCCACCAAAGAGCTAACATTCTTGAATTCCGGACGGCGCTGCGAGCGTAGGCCAGCATCCTTATAAGCAGCCCGTAACACGTAACGGGTGGAGATGCTCGGCACATCCGCCTTGTGGCAAGCTTCAACTAGTCGTACCATCGGCTCGACTGTTTTCTTCAGTTCGGTAATGTCCATGCCCCTTTGTGTTATCGAGGATTCATCGTTAAGAAACCCATTTTGCATATCCACCACGATCATTGCCGTCATAGAATTTTCCAGCGATTCTTTTCCCGTGGTCATGTTTGGCCCCCAAGCCTAATTTATTCCCTACCGAATTAATTCCCCGCGACCGGTTTGAGACAGCATTGTCCGCTGTGGCGTCTTGGTATTTCGTACTGTCCAAGTAGCTGATTTCAGACTCTTTAGATGTCATCTTCCCTTGGCGGAACAGACCAGTCAAGCACGGTTTAACAGGATCATGGCTTTGACCCGATTACACGCCGGCCGATTCGGTATCTGAATTTAAAGTGTTTATTAGAGAACATTGGGCCTATAATTTGTCTCATATAACCGCGTAGATACCATCCATAACCGACAATTGGCTAATGTAATCCTAAAACAGGAGATATGAATCAGTAGACCATGGACCTAAACTTCTCCCTGGGAACCGAGGTCAGGATAACTAAGGGTGCCTACGCCAGACAGACCGGAGTAATCGATAGCCATATTTTCGGTCCCAGCTTCGACTTTCCAGATGATTCTACCTTTGGCTACGGCGTGCAACTCGATGACGGCAATTGGGTTTTGGTCCGGCACGACCAGGTCAGGTTGAAGTTCCGCAAATCCGCTGACCGTGACGACACGTAGTCCCGTCTATTACTTAAGAGTGGTTTGCGCAGGGTTTCGAACGCACGCCAGCTCAGGAAACGCACTCAAGCGACTGGTTGCAGCCGTAGGAATGCTATTCAGGTGCAAATATTCAGCTCGTCGAACCGTCATGTCGAGCCTTGTTACAGTCGGGTCCCTCTCCGGCTCCGGTTCTTCGGCGGGATACGACAAACGAAGCGACGCCAAAGGCCTCTAGGCAATGGTAACCGCGTCCGTCGAAGCCAGAGCCGGCGCAACTTAGGAACTCATGGCTGGTAGGGTCTCGGGCCTTAATCCGGCAATACAGCTATTGCGTCTATTTCGATCTTCAGGTCCGGAGTCCCCAAGGCCGCAACCTGAACTTGGGTGCTGGCAGGGAAAGCTCCGGCGAAATACCTGAGACGGACCTCTCCAGCAGCGGGGGCTTCCCTTAAATCAGTAACAAAGCTGGTCACCTTAACCACGTTGCTGAGCGTGGCGCCATTGGCTTCCAATATTACTTTGAACTTGTCCAAGATCGCCTCGGTCTGCGCGGCAATGTCCCCTGTTTCCGCTGGCGTTCCCCGGGCCGTGCTTCCAGCTATGAATAAAAGGTTTCCCCAGCGTGTGGAATGATGGAACGCTCCAGCTGGCTGGGGCAGGCTCGGATAGTCTCTGCGTACGATTTCCATCTGTGGCCTCCTTGACGCTTCAGCAGCATTATTGAAGCCAGACGACCCACCCACAATCTCACAGGGATTGACTTTGCATATCGTGATCGTCATAGCTTCGCTATTTCCGAATTATACCTATGTTGTTGCTACCACGTTGATGCTACCAAGCCCATTTTGACGTGGAATGACGAGCGACCCAAAAGCAAGGCCCACTTCAATTTGCTTTTTGTCACTTTCCTTTCAACCGCCTTGCCGGCATAGTAATGCGCGGAGCACCGACAGCGTGTCCGATAATTGAGAGGTGGCAACAATATAAGCATGCTGTTCAACCCGATAACCATTCGCGGCGAGACTATTCCCAACCGGTTTATTGTCTTGCCCATGTGCCAATACTCAAATGTGAAGGCGAGGACGGGCGTTGCGGCACCTGGCATATCATCCACATGGGAAGCAAAGCCGTGGGCGGCGCCGGACTGGTGATGGTAGAAGCCACGGCTGTTCCGGTGACACGGGGAAGTCGGCAGTCGATTTCGGGGCCGCTGGTCATAGCCACTGGAAATAAACCGCAGCCCCCAGTAATCCCAAGGGTACGGCCAACAGCAAGGAAAAAAGATCAAAGTTGTTGGACGGCATATTGGCGTAGTAGTCGAGCTTCCGCCCGATTTGCCAAAACACGAGCCTCATGCCGGGAATCCCGGCAGCAAACGCCCAAATCAGACCGGACCCAACTTGCGGTCCGATTTCGCCAGTCAGGTACACCCCGAAAACTGCGAACCCAGCGACGGCTTGGATGCCGATCAAGCGGGCCATCTCGTAGAAGAAGGCCGCCTCCATTCGGGGCTCCACGCGTCTGCGCAAAACAGGGGAATTCATCGTCGCACCCCTCCCTTCCCTAAACCATTTCCAAGTCCGTCGATAACCGTCGATGCTTTGCCAATATTCTAGGGCATGAGCGGGACATGTTGCTTTGCGATACGGCAGCGGGTTTCGACCAAAGGGGCGTAAACGACCAAAATGGAGGGAGTCTCAGAGAGCTGCGCCAGTCCCTTGGATGATAATCCAGTCGTGTAAATTGGCTGGCTAGCCCAAGGACCATTGGCTTGGATTAACGGGTTGGCGCTGGACGTGCCTGAGTAAAGATTACGAAGAGGACCCAGCCTAAGAAACCTCTGCCGCAGAAACGAAGAACTCCCGGTCCCCAACTGTCGGATACCCGACGACTGAAGTGACAGCCATTCCGGCCATATTCAGGCCTGCGTTTACAATCCACTTGTTGAAGTCGGCTACCGATTCCGATGCCAAGAACTCGTCCACAGGCATCCAGATGCACTCTTGAATCTCCTGGGTCTGCATGGTAATTTTCGTGCTTAACGGGTTCAACCGACAAACAAAATAAATATCCGATTTACCGTACCTGTAGCCATGCCAGTGACGGAAACAGACCACCGCCTGAAACTCGGTCTCCACCCCTGTCTCCTCAAGCACCTCCCGAACCACAGCCTCGGCCAAGTGTTCCCCGGAATGCAGAGCTCCGCCGGGAAGTTTCAACGTGGCGGGCCGGCCACCGAAGCCGAACTTTTCCCGGACCACCAATAGCTCCCTATCCTCGGTGAGCACCACACCACCGGCGCCTATATAGTGGGAGGCGTAGGGCGGAATGTGAGATCCTTCGACGAGGGAGCAAGTCAAAAGCAGGTAGTCGTCCCCGGCGGTGTTGCCTGTGTGATGGTACTTAAAGCCCGCTTCAACGGCTACGGGGACCAAAGGCGCCTGTTTGATGGGGACTTCCAACCACACCACCAACACGCCATCGGAGCGCCACAGCCCCATCGAATATTGCAGATTTGTACGAAAATCTTGAGGTGTATCAGGCAGCGCTTTTGGGTCGACCACCACTCCGCCAAAGGGATTAGCTTTGTAACTCAGCGCTTGGGCCATGGCTACCTCCGTATTTTCTCCACATTTCAAAAAGGCCGGTCGAATAAGCCGGTCAAATAAACAGACAGGCGTGACTGATGCTTGCTTAGCTTATCAAATGCCCATAGTTTCCCGATCGCGAACAGCGTGAATACCACAGTAGGCCCGACTGCTTAATCATCGACCGAAAATCGCTGCTATAAGGGTTTTTCCAACCTACAGTAAAGCGAAAAAAGTATAGCACAGGCGCCGCGCATTGCTGATTGTCAAACTGACATTTCCCCCTGGCTGGCCGTTCCTTCTATGCTAAAATTCCTTCATGCCGCTCTCATTGTTCCACCCAATAGTCCAGCAGTGGTTTCGCAGTAAATTCGAAGGGCCGACCGAGGCTCAAGCCGCAGGCTGGCCAGCCATCGCCCAAGGCCGTCACACTCTCATTGCAGCGCCCACTGGGTCAGGCAAGACACTAGCCGCCTTCCTGGCGTGTATCGACGCCTTGGTACGGCAAGGCATAGAAGAAGGGCTGCCCGACGTAACCCAAGTGGTGTACGTTTCGCCCTTGAAAGCACTATCAAACGACATTCAGAAAAACCTGGCCAAGCCCCTTGAAGAAATAGCTAGCCTGGCCGAAGAAGCTGGCACTCCTTTTCCGGAGATTCGCACCGCAGTACGCACCGGAGACACCAAGCAGTCGGAGCGGCAGCGCATGGCCAAAAAGCCGCCCCACATTCTGATAACAACTCCCGAGTCGTTATACATCCTGCTGACGTCCAAGAGCGGCAGGGCTGGTCTAGGAGGAGTCAAGACCCTGATCTTGGACGAGATACATGCCATAGCCGACGACAAACGAGGCTCACACCTTACCCTTTCGGTCGAGCGGTTGTGCGCCCTTGTGGCTGAAAATTGCCGGGAACGGATAACCCGCATAGGCCTTTCCGCCACACAGCGTCCCATTGAAGAGACAGCCCGCTTTCTGGTGGGCAACGATAATGTCACCGCCGCTGGTACACCCGATTGCTTGCCTGATTGCTTGCCTGATTGCTTGATAGTAGACACCGGCCACCGGCGGAACATGGACCTTGACCTGCACATGCCGGAGATGGAGTTAGGACCCATTGCCAGTCACGAACTGTGGGCTGAAACCTTGGATACTGTGGCCAGAATGGTCCGTGAGCACAAGACGACGTTGGTCTTCTGCAACACCCGCCGGATGGTGGAGCGGGTTTCCCACCAGCTATCGGAACGCTTGGGCGAAGAAGCAGTCGCCCCCCACCACGGCAGCCTTTCCCGTAGCGTGCGGTTGGCAGCGGAAGAGAAGCTGAAAAACGGACAGATTCAAGTGTGTGTGGCCACGGCTTCGCTGGAGTTAGGCATCGACATCGGAGAAGTGGACTTGGTCTGCCAGTTGGGCTCGCCGCGCTCGCTGAGCCTGGTCTTACAGCGTGTTGGCCGTTCGGGCCACGCCGTGGGTGGCACTCCCAAGGGTCGGCTCTTCCCCCTTACCAGGGATGAGTTGGTGGAGTGCACCGCCCTCTTTAGCGGCATCCGAAGGGGAGAATTGGACACCCTCAAGATTCCACCTTGGCCTTTAGACGTTTTGGCCCAGCAGATGGTGGCCGCTTGCGTTTCCGAAGATTGGGCCGAAGATGCCTTGTTCGAGCTTGTCCGTAAAGCCTACCCGTACCGGGAACTGCCCCGGGAGAAATTCGATCAGTTGATTGAATCCCTGTCCACGGGATTCGCTCCCCGGTTGGGCGGCAAAGGAGCGTTTCTGCACCGTGACGGCGTGAACCACATCGTCAAAGGCCGGCGAGGCTCGGGAATTGCCGCTATGACCAGCGGCGGGGCAATCCCGGATAACGCCGACTACGACGTTATTGCCGACCCGGAAGAAACATTCGTGGGGACGGTGAACGAAGACTTCGCCATCGAAAGCTTGGCGGGGGACATTTTTTTGCTGGGCAACACTCCATGGAAAATAAAGCGGGTGGAGAGCGGCAAGGTGCGGGTGGAGGACGCACAAGGCCAATCGCCATCGGTCCCCTTCTGGCTGGGGGAAGCCCCATGGCGTACTACGGAACTCTCTCAGGAAGTTACAACCTTGCGGGAGGGCGTGAACCAAAGGTTGGACAAACCAGAGGAAGCCCAGGCTTGGGTAATGTCCCAATCGGGCGTAGCAGCCGAAGCCAGTCGCCAGCTAGTCGCCTATTTGGAGGAAGGCAAACGGGTCTTGGGCATGGTTCCCACAGGAAAGCGGGTCATTGCCGAGCGTTTTTTCGACGAGAGCGGCGGAATGCAATTGGTGATTCACGCTCCCTTTGGCGCAGGTGTGAACCGGGCTTGGGGAATGGCCCTCCGTAAGCAAATTTGCCGTTCCCTCGACTTTGAATTGCAGGCTTCGGCCACCGACGAGGGCCTCAACTTTTCCTTGGGCCCAAATCTTTCCTTTCCTTTGGACGAAGTGTTTTCCTACATCAAGTCTCACACGGCCGAAAAGGTGTTGCGCCAGTCCGTTCTCCAAGCGCCCGTTTTTGGTACGCGCTGGCGTTGGAACGCCACTCGCGCACTGGCGATTCTGCGACACACCGGTGGGAAGAAGGTACCTGCGCCGTTATTGCGCATGCGTTCCGACGATCTGCTGGCCGCTGTTTTCCCGGCTCAGGTCGCTTGTCAAGACAATGCCATGCGTGGGGATATAGAAATTCCCGATAATCCCCTGGCATTCGAGACGATGCGCGACTGCTTGACCGAAGCCATGGACTTGGAGGGGTGGATAGAAGTTCTTTCCGGCATGGAGCGAGGAGAGATAGAGGTCTACGCCAAAGATACCGTCCAGCCTTCCGTGTTTTCTCACCAAATCCTGAATGCTATGCCCTACGCCTTTCTGGACGACGCCCCCTTGGAGGAGCGCCGCGCTCGGGCTGTTTCTCTTCGCCGCGCCCTGCCTGACGACAGCAGGGATCTTTCGGCATTAGATGCCCAAGCCGTTCTAGCTGAAGGTCAGAATGCTTGGCCCAGGATGCGCGATCAAGATGAGCTCCACGACGCCCTGTTGGTCTTGGGTATTTTGCCGGAAGACCACGCTTCCCCGGTAGACCACGCTTCCCCGGAAAACCACGCTTCCAGCGACAGACAAGAGTTGTTTGCCCACAAGCCTTTACCCGAGCAAGCTCAAGGATGGTTCGATGAACTTAGTGCAGAAGGCCGGGCCTACAAACTGGATCTGCCGGGATCAGCCGTTGGTTGGGTAGCTGCCGAAAGGCTGACTTTGGTCCAAACGGCCCTACCCAATGCAATGTTCCAGCCAACGCCTCTAGCAGGCTGGATTGCCGCCACAGAACTTGATGAACAATTCACCCAAGAAGATGCCATCTTGTCTTTGGTGCGAGGATGGGTGGAATGCTCCGGCCCACTCACCGCTGCGTATCTGTCTGGCATATTGGGGTTGGAATTAGGCGACGTGAGCTATGCATTGGCCCAACTTGAGAATGAAGGACTGGTGTTACGGGGCCGATTCACGCCTGGATTCAGGCCTGGATTCACCGAAAGCCTTGGTTCAGAAACGGGGGAAGAGTTTTGCGACCGGCGCATATTATCCCGAATTCACCGGGCGACAATCGGTAGTTTGCGGCGGGAAGTTGAG
>MUCU01000011.1 GCA_002817055.1 SAR202 cluster bacterium Io17-Chloro-G7
CGCCATGGGCAAAGCGGTGGCTGCCAGGGCCCCGAACACGACGGCCAGAATGATCATTGCAATCGGCACTGCGAATTTCTCGCCCGTTTCCAAGTCTTTCTGGGAGCCTTCCACAAAGTCTTTGGAGAAAGTAGCCTCCCCGGTGATGAAAACCCGGAATTCTTCCAATCCAGAGTTGGACTTGACGTTGTCGTCAAGCAGACTGTGGATCAGCTCCACGCTTGACTCGGCATGTTTCAGATCGCCCGCCATCACCAAAGGCAGGATGGTGCTGTGACGGTCGGAAGAGACTAAGGATTCGTCATTGGTGCCAAAGTAGTCGGACCCGGCAAACACCACGTCGGGGCCCAAGGCCATAATGCTGGTTGACAGCTCTTGAACAAACCGGCGGTAGGCCGGGTCATCCACCGTAAAATCCGATGATCTGACAACCACCACTTCACGCAATAAGTCAGTCCCTTCCAACCGCTGCGCTAAAAGGGCCTCGGCTTCCTTGGAGTCAGCGTCGCTTAGGAAATTGAACTCGGTGGTCACGGCGTCGCTAAATAGGCTCCCGAAAATGATCACTGCGGCAATTAGTATCACCAGCCACGCTGCTATAACCCTCTTGGGCCGTAAGGCGCTCCCCCGCGGTAAGGATTCGGTTGTTAGTTTCTTCCTCATCTCTGGTGTTCTCCTCTGAATTTAGTTACTTGTTTGGGAATGGGTAGAGCATTGCTTATTAGTGTAATTACACCTAATTTGTGGAGTGCGATTACGAATTTCCGGTAAACCCTTGCTTGTGGACGCTGGTCTGGGAGTCCGAAAACCTTTATCCCGCTCTTTATTGTATATACACGTAATAAGGAAAAATTTAAGGGCCCCGGGCTAAAGTCGAGACCTCTTCTAATTGCTTGAGAAAGGCGTCAAAGTTTTCCTGCCCCATCCCGTTTACGACCCGCCTTTGGGCCTTGTCCCACAAGGGCAGACCTTGGGCTACCGCCCCGCGGCCTTGACCGGTCAGCTTGACCTCCCGTGTCCGCCGGTCTTGGCCCTCATTGATCGTCAGATAGCCCTCACGTTCTAGAGGGCGCAAATTTCGAGTCATGGTGGTCCGATCCATCTCGAAGAACTCAGCCAGTGCGGTTATGGTGATTGTGTCCATGTAGTCAACAGCAGCCAGCAGGCTAAACTGGGTCGCCCTCAACCCCAAAGGCTGAAAAACCTCATCATAAAGCTGGGTCACCGCCCTGGTGGCGGCACGGAGATTGCCGCAAGCGCAGGCCATCAATTTGGTGAGTTCTGATTTGTCGACTTGCTGGTCCAAAGATTGCACCTAATCTTTGCTAATTAGGAGTATATACACCTTATATAATATTCCACAGCGAAAGTCAAGCCCTCGTTCCTGGGGTATTTCCGTTCTCTGGGAGATCTACCGGAGAGAAATTGGGGAATTATGCCGCTGGACTCGCCTCTTCGATCTCGAAGCGATATTCCTCTATGACGGGGTTGGAGAGGAGCATGTTGCACATTTCAGCGACACGCGCTTCGGCCCGAGTGCGGTCGGGTTCGTCTACCCGGAGCTCCAAGTATTTGCCGATGCGAACGTCGTCCACCTCTTCGAACCCCATGTGCTTCAAACCGCCCAAAACCGTCAAACCTTGGGGGTCGTTGACGGCTGGTTTAAGTGTGACGTATATCCTGGCCAGATACAATTCGCTACTCCGGTCTTCTATCTACTCCGGCCCTCTATCTACAAGGAATAGTCTCTGGCCCCAGGCTGCCAGCATAAGAATTGAAGAACAGGTCGATCCGTTCCGCATCGACCCCTTGCATCGTATCCAGCACGCCCCAGGCAGCCAATGCCACCCGGCCTTCGGGAATCTTGTCGTACGAGCGGGTAATGCCCCATATATTGCTTATTCCGATGTTGCTCACGGCGTCGCGGAGTTGGTCCACTTGGTCCGGATCGGGGAGGTTATAGCTAACGACAATGTTGCCATGCTCCAAGTGGTGCACAGCTACTTCATCCCGAATTCCGTCCTCGTAGAACCCGCACCTTAGCAGCACCTGGGGTGGGTAGTGGTCTCCGGAAGTGGGAGGGAAAGAATCGTATTGGATATCTGTGTCCTCTGGCAAGTGGTTTCTAGAGGGGTCTATCACCTGCCGCTCACCCACGCCAGCTATATGCTCGTTTGCGCTGCCCGTGTTCCCAGCGCTTTGCCCTCCTCCGCCCAGGCCTCCAACGGCGAAGCCCGCTATAACTAGGACTGCGATCAGAGCCGAAGCCACGATATAAATTTTGTTGGCCCTCTTTTTCTTGGGTCTATTGGTGGCCAGCGTACCAGCGGAACGCGCTCTCCTGGACAGCGCTTGGCCGCGGCTGCGCCGGTGTTTCGATTCTGGCAATGTCTTCCTCCACGGGGTCGGTTATTAGGTGAGCTGTTCCCCTGTTAGCAGTCGATACGCATCCAGGTAACGCTCCGATGTCTGTGTCACTACTTCGTCGGGCAACGGTGGCGCCGGTGGTTCCCGGTTCCAATCTTGACTAGCCAGCCAATCCCGGACGGGCTGCTTGTCGAAACTGGGTTGAGACTTGCCCGGACTGTAACTTTCCGCCTCCCAAAAGCGGCTGGAGTCGGGGGTGAGCAGTTCGTCGATCAGGATTAGCTGTCCGTCAATTAGCCCGAACTCCATCTTGGTGTCCGCCAGGATTATTCCTCGGTCCAAGGCATAGTCCTTGCCGAATTGATAGACGGCTATGCTGACCTCGGCAAGCTGCCTTGCCAGGTCCGCCCCGACCATGTCCAAGACTTGCTGGTCGGTCATGTTTTCATCGTGGCCTTCCTCGGCCTTGGTGGTCGGTGTGAAGAGTAGCTCCGGAAACTCCTGACCCTCCAGCAACCCCGACGGGACCGGCTTCCCGGAGACGGTGCCTTCCGCCCGGTACTCGGACCATGCGCTGCCAGCAATGTAGCCCCTTACCACGCACTCGATGTCGATGCGTTCGGCTTGCTTGACGATCATCGCCTGCCGGGCGATCTCGGTCGGCAAGCCATCCGGAGCGAACCTGGCCGCAACGTCTGCGGCTGCCATCGGATCTTCGGCAGGCATCAAGAAGTGATTGGGCACCAAATGCTGCGTTTTCTGGAACCAGAATGCGGAGATTTGATTTAGTACCCTTCCCTTTTCCGGGATGCCCATGGGCAATACCACGTCGAAAGCGGAGATCCGATCTGTAGAGACCATCAACAAACGGCCTTGGTCCAACTGATAGGTGTCCCGCACCTTGCCCCGGTGTAGCAAGCTGGGCAGATGTGTCTCAGTAATCATCCCCGCTCCTGTCTAACTTAAACATTTCTAACGTAACCCTATGTGAAAAATCATTCCGCTTAACTATATGTTATACCAATCTAAATGAATTGGCATACGAATTATTTAGGTCAACTAGGCAGTGAAATCTTGGCCTCATCCAGTCCCAGGCGGCCAAAAATGTCCTCAACATACCTGGTGTAGTAGCTGTAGTCGAAGATTTTATTGAGGGCATCCACATTGAGATAAGCCAATGCTTCTTCGTCAGATTTTAGTAAATCTCGGAAGTCCTGGTTCTGGTCCCAGCTCGACCCGGCGTTCCTTTGAACGATCTTGTAGGCGTCTTCTCTGGGAAGACCTTTGTCCACTAGGGCCAGCAATACCTGTTGGGAGAAGATCAGGCCTTTGCTACTTTCCACATTGGCCCACATCCGTTCCGGGAAAACCCGCAGTCCTTTAATGATGTCGGCGAAGATGTTGAGTATATAGTCCAAAGCCAGGCAGGAATCCGGCAAAATGATTCTCTCGGCGGATGAGTGGCTAATATCACGCTCGCCCCACAGGGCAACGTTCTCCAATGCAGTGACGCTGTGTCCCCGAATTAAACGGGCCAAGCCGCAGATTCGCTCGGCAAGCTCTGGGTTACGCTTGTGGGGCATAGAGGAGGAACCGGTCTGACCTGAGCCGAAGGGTTCCTCTAATTCGTGAATCTCCGTGCGTTGCAGTGACCTAAGTTCAGTGGCGAATTTCTCCAGCGAAGCGGCTATAAGGGCCAAAGTCAGAATGAAGTGGGCGTGGCGGTCCCTTTGGACAACCTGATTGGACACCGGCTCCACTTCGAGGCCCAAATGGCGGCAGACCTTCTCTTCAACTCTGGGAGAAACAGTGGCGTTGGTGCCCACGGCCCCGGAAATTTTGCCTACCCGAACGTTCTCCAAAGCATCCACCAACCGGGAGCGTTGGCGCCTCATCTCTTCCCACCACAGTGCCATCTTTAAGCCAAAGGTTATTGGTTCGGCGTGCACTCCATGGGTGCGCCCCATCATAATCGTGTTCTTGTGGGCAATCGCTTGAACCCGCAGCGCCTCCACAGCCTCGTCCATATCTAGGAGTAGAAGTGCGCCTGCCTCGCCAAGCTGGAGTCCCAGAGCAGTGTCCAACATGTCAGACGAAGTTAGGCCCAAGTGCAGCCAGCGCCCTTCCGGGCCGATCCCCTCGGTGATCGAAGTCAGAAACGCTGTCACGTCGTGGCGGGTGGTCTCGAATATCTCAAGCATCCGGGGATGGTTGTACTTGGCTTTCCTCAACAATCCCATGTCGTCGGCGGGAATGACTCCTTCTTCGGTCCAGGCTTCGCAAGCCGCCAGTTCCACCTGCATCCATTTCTGATACTTGTTCTCTTCCGACCAGACTTTTTTCATTGCCGGTCTGGAGTAACGGTCAATCATCTGGAGTCCTCCCCACGTCCGCTGGTTTGGCGTTTTGTTTTCGCAATGGCAGTTTTCCCCAACGCATTAGTGGCTATAGCGACTGGCGTGATATCTCAACAGCGATTGAAAAAGGTCCGGAAATTGCCGCGCCTTAGGAGTTTCGACCATTGGAATGGTATTCGACCACGGCGTGGAACATGTCTTGAAAATCAGTAAAAGGTTGGAAGGGAATATTGGCGCGATTGCATTCCTCAGCCAAGGTGCGGTGGGCATAGAGCACGTCGACTCTTGTGGCAGCTTCGAAGTCGGACATGCCGTCCCCTGCGTAAAAAACGTGGTAGCCCTTTTGTTGAAATTGCTCCACCACCAGTCCCTTGGAGTTGCCGCGGTTCTCCTGGCCAGCGCGGGTGTGGCGGTACTCGTAGGCGATCCCTTGGGCGGAGAAACTGGTATTGACGGCATATACCGGCACCTGAGCATGACCCTCTTTCCACAATAGGGCTTCGATGTAAAAATCCAGGCCCTGGCTAACGATGGCGAAGGGTATGCCGTTTTCCTGACAATAACGTTTGAGTTCACCAAAGTAGGGCCTCAGGCTGGCGTGGCTTCTCACATGGTCTTGCATGGTAGCCACGTCGGCTTGGATGTTGCGGAAAGCTATCTCCTGGTACTCCTTTAGGTTTATCTCTCCGGCCCGGAACCGCCCCCGCACATCCTGCCAGGTGGGGTCGCCAAAACGGGTCAACAGCAATTCGGCCACGTTCTGCTCTGCGGCCGTATCGTCAAAGTCCAATAGCACTGCTGGCTGCCGACTATCTCTCACGTAGCTCACGGCGATAGTCCTCGTAGGCTTGCCTAATTTCTTCGTTGTGGAGCCCCAATATCTCAGCGGCAAAATAAGCGGCGTTGCGCGCGCCCCAAGCACCGACGGCCATACAGGCCACGGGAATCCCCGGAGGCATCTGAGCGGTAGCCAAAAGGGCGTCCATACCCTTCAGCTCACTGGACGCCAGGGGAATTCCGATTATCGGCAAGGTAGTCCAAGATGCCAGCACGCCGCCCAAGGCAGCCGAACCGCCAGCGGCAGCGATCAGCACGTGAATGCCGCGCCCTCTGGCTTGCTCTGCGTACTCCCTTACTTTTTCGGGGGTGCGGTGGGCCGACATGACCCGGACCTCGTAGTCGATCTTCATTTGCTCCAGGGTGTTTACTGTCTCTTGAACCACCGCCTCATCGGAGGCGCTGCCCATAATAACGCCGACTTGCGGCATGACTCATTCCTCCCTATCTTGTATCAAAAATTAATGCCTGGTCGGTGAATCTAGGCACCGGCTATGTGGCGCCGTCAAACTCTCGAACCTACAGCTCCAGTTCGTCCCGAAAGGCTTCCACCAAAGCTTGTTCCAAGGCATCTGTTTCAGTGCGAATCTCCACCCCATTCACGTGCAGGGCTATCCCTTCCTCGTCCAGAAATACCTCTACCGCAATGTCCCGGTCGCCATCTTCCTCCCAGGACAATAGGGTGGTGATGGCGTCTTCATCGTCTTCCACCGCATCATCTTCGCCAAGTCCTGCGCCCGAATCGGGCCCGATATCATCGTCCTCATTTTCTTGTTCCCACGAGACGATGGTTTCCAGTTCACCCCGGCCTTCCAGAAGAGTGTCATTCATTTCGGTGAGCAACTCTACGATGCCCAAGGTTGCGGACAGCTCGACCATTTCTTGATGCACTTGGCGCAGTTCGGCTGCATTAGCCTCGGCCCGCTGTATGCGGCGGGCCCTAACATCGGCAAGTTCGTCCCGTAGGTCCACCAGCGTATCTCGCCAGGCCATTAATACACTCCCTAGGCCCCGGGCCTTGATATAAAGTAGAAAAACTCGTCAACCGATCGAAAGTCGGTCATACCCAGACCTCGCCGAACCGTTTCGGACCCTTCCAGCAAGTCTATGTAACCAATGCCCATGGGGCCTCTACTCAACGCATTCATCTCCATGCCCAGTTTTATGTTGAGCTTCATGCTCAGCTTCCTGTTCAGCTTCATGAAGGCCTTCTCGGAATTGCTATTCCAGACGGCAAATAACCTGGGCTGGGAGAGACAAAGCAAGTAGGAGACGAAATCTTTCCCTGCCCCGGCGAGTTTGAATGCCCCGGCGTCGTCGGCGCATTCCTGAAACCTACCCTCCAGCTTAACCGTATCGTATAACAAAAAATCCAGGGAATCCCGAATTTCCCCAATGGGGTTGCTCTCGAAATCCTTTCGGTGGCTTCCTCCTGAGGCGGTATACAAGGCCCGGGCTTGTTCGAGGGAGAGCTCGGCCAATGCGGCTTCTTTTATCCAGCTCGCAAACTCCACCGACCGTGCCCATTTCCGGCGGCGGTATTTCGCTAGTTTGGGCTCAGCTTCGGCTTCAGCGAATGCCTGGCCTAAGGATTGCCAGTCGATGCCAGCGGCCATGGCCAAAACTCACCCAGGATTCATGGGTGAAGAGGCAACGCTGCGCTGCTCGGCCAGTTCAGCAATGTCCTTCCGGAAAATAACCCCATCGAAGCTGATACGACGGGCTCTATGATACGCCTTGGCCCTCGCCTCCGCCAAGGTTCTTCCTTGCCCCACGACGGTCATCACCCGTCCTCCGCTGGTAACAAGCTGATCTAGTCCGTCCTTCGTTTCGTGACGCGTGGCGGCATGGAACAGTATGGAGCCATCACCTGCATCATCGGCCCCGGAATCGGCGCCGGAGATGGTAAACCCGGTTTCGTATTTCCCAGGATAGCCACCGGACGCCAAGACAACGCCCACGTGACATTGGTCTTTCCATTTGACCGGCACTTGGTCGAGCCTGCCCTCGACGCAGGCCTGGAACAGATCCAGCGGGTCGGTAGCCAAGCGGGGCAAGACCACCTGAGTTTCCGGGTCGCCGAGGCGGCAGTTAAACTCCAGCACTTTGGGGCCTTCGGCAGTTAACATAAGCCCTGCGTAAAGCACACCTTTATACGGATGTCCTCTGCGGGACAGGGCATCAACCACGGGCCGCATAATGGCATCCTCCACTTGGTGAGCCAACTGTTGGTCCCAGAAACCGGGAGGCGAATAACTGCCCATGCCGCCCGTATTGGGGCCAAAATTACCGTCCTCCAAGCGCTTGTAATCGCAGGCCGCGACCAAAGATGAAATGTGCTCGCCGTCGCAGAAGGCGAAGACGCTCACCTCGGGACCGGTTAGCAATTCTTCGATAACAACGGTGTCGCCCGCCTTGCCGAACGCCCGGTAATTCATGCAGGCGCTTATGGCACCGGCTGCTTCATTGGCATTCTCGCAGATCATGACGCCTTTTCCAGCGGCCAGGCCATCGGCTTTAACCACAGTGGGGCCAGAGTGGTTTTTAAGAAACTCTAAGGCTGCGCCTTCCTCTTGAAACACCCAGAAGTCGGGGCAAGGCACTGCCGCTTCCTTCATCAACTCCAAGGCGAAACTCTTGCTGGTCTCTATTCTGGCCGCTGCCTTGGTTGGGCCGAAGGCGGCTATGCCCTGGGAGGATAACCGGTCAACAATGCCCAAAGATAGGGGCAATTCCGGGCCGACCACCACCAAGTCTATAGACAGCGAATTTGCGGCGGCGATAATGCCATCAACGTCTTCGGGTTTTATGGCCAGGTTGGTTGCAATGGATGCGGTCCCCGCGTTGCCATCGGCAACCCAGAGCTTGGTAAGCCGGGGGCTTTGGACCAGACGCCAAGCGATGGAGTGCTCTCTTGCGCCGGAACCAACCAGGAGGACGTTCATTGGGTGATCTGCCCGATGGCCCGCCGGTTCGTCCGGCGAGTCGTCCGGCGGAAGAGATTGGATTGTAGTTGGGATGGGTCTGTTGAGTTCACCACCCTTATCGCTCCCCCACCGGGCTTACCCTGACTGCTGCTCACGCGATTATTCCCACTCGATAGTTCCTGGCGGTTTACTCGTTATGTCGTAAACCACCCGGTTGACCCCAGGCACCTCGTTTACAATCCGGGTGGACATCCGGGCCAACACTTCGTAGGGCAAGCGGACCCAGTCGGCTGTCATTGCGTCTTCGCTATTCACCGCCCTGATGGCGCAAACGTAACCGTAGGTGCGGTAGTCCCCCATGACGCCAACCGTGCGGTTGTCGCTGAGCACTGCGAAGCTCTGCCAGATTTGGTCGTAAAGGTCGGCCGCCTTAATCTCGTCGATGACAATCCAATCGCAAGCCCGGAGAATATCCAAGCGTTCTTTGGTGACTTCCCCGATTATTCGGATGGCCAAGCCGGGACCGGGAAATGGCTGACGATATACCATCTCTGGTTGAAGTCCCAACTCCAAACCGACTTCCCGGACCTCATCTTTGAACAGGTAACGCAGCGGCTCAACCAGTTTCAAGTTCATCTTCTCAGGCAGCCCGCCCACATTGTGGTGTGTCTTGATCCGAGCCGAAGCGCGGTTTTCCGGCGTCTCGCTTTCGATCACGTCGGGGTACAGGGTCCCTTGGGCCAGAAAGTCTGTTTGGCCCAACTCCGATGCCGCATCCTCGAAGACCCGGATGAATTCCTCGCCGATTACCTTGCGTTTAGTCTCGGGGTCGGTCACACCTTCCAGCTTGTTCAAGAACCGGTCGGAGGCGTCGGCGTAAATTAACTTCAAACCCAAGTTTCGGTTGAAGGTTGCTTGGACGCGCTCGGCTTCTTCGCTGCGCAAGAGACCGTTGTTAACAAAGATACAGGTCAACTGATCGCCAATCGCCCGGTTCAGCAGCATGGCGGTCACCGCCGAATCTACGCCACCGGAAAGAGCGCAGATTACCCGTCCATCGCCCACCTGTTTGCGGACCCGGTTTATGGAGTCGTTGACGAAATTTTTGGGCGTCCAGGTACCTTGGCAAAAGCAGGATTTGAAAAGAAAGTTCTTCAGGATCGATGTTCCCAACGGGGTATGGTGCACTTCCGGGTGGAACTGTAGGCCAAAAATGCCTTTACCGTTGCCAATAGCCGCGACCGGAGAGTTTTCAGTGTAGGCTAACGCCGAAAACCCCAGGGGCATTTCTTCGACACGGTCGCCGTGGCTCATCCACACTGGGAATGAAGTCGGCATTTCGTCAAATAAGGGGCCGTCCGGTGCGTTTTGGTGCAGGACGGCTGATCCGTACTCTTGCTTTAATCCCGGAGCCACCCGTCCGCCCAACTGATGGACAAGGGCTTGCATACCGTAACAAATCCCTAAAACGGGTAAGGAGCGCTCCAAGACCCAATCGGGCACGGTTGGAGCGCCGGGATCGAACACGCTGGCGGGGCCGCCGGATAGAATCACGCCTTTTGGGTTGATGTGCTCAATGGATTCCCAAGAGCCACTGGCTGGAACGACCTCGGAGTATACCTTAAGTTCCCGCACCCGGCGGGCGATCAGATGGCTATACTGGGACCCGAAGTCGACTATTACGATGCCTTCATTCACTGACTGAAGATTGGCCTGAAGATTGGCGTCTTGGGATGCCGTTTCGGCTTCGGATCCCGCACTCTCCGAGCTCCTGGCAATTTCCAGGTACGCCGATACTTCCAAGTCGTCACTGGTTGCAACGCGCCTGCCCAGGGGAAGCTTTTCCTCGACCGTGGCAGTACCTCCTTGGGGTTAAAAGACAGAGTGGATTACGTGCTGAATACATAGAAGGGTTGCCGATTTCGTTGGCCTTTGAGGTGCTGGTATTATACCCAGTATGCGGCCTTGAGTATAGACATAACGCAAAATCAGGACGATCTGTCGCCCCTCTCCTGTCCCTATGCTATACTCGACTTCGAGGGTAGGCTAGTGGTCCTAGCAGCTATGGGCGACCAAGTTTTGTTAATCCAAAACGCAAAAGGCGTGCCTAGCAAACGCCCGAGAGAATCTTCCTATAACTATAGCAGACGCATACGAAGCAGACGTAGAGGAAGCAGTGCGATTCTTGAGGTCGGGAGGTGTGGTGGTTTTTCCCACCGATACTCTCTACGGCTTGGGCGCCGATGCTTTCTCGGTCCCAGCTCTTGACCGTGTTTTTTCGATCAAGGGCAGACCTTCCGAAATATCATTGCCTTTGCTCGTAAGCTGCTGGGACCACTTGGAAACTGTGGCGGGTCAAATACCCCAAGTCGCCGGTCATCTGGCCCAAAGATTTTGGCCAGGGCCGTTGACGATGGTGCTGCCAAAGGCTCAATGTTTGCCCGGCCGGGTTACCGGCGGCAGAGAAACGGTGGCGGTCCGCATGCCGAACCATCCAGTGGCTTTGGAAATTATTCGGCGCTTGGATAGACCCATAACCGGCACCAGCGCAAATAGAAGCGGACAGCAAGACTTATTGGATATTGATTCCATCAGAGCGGAATTGGCGGACGACGTCGACTATATAGTCCAAAGTGGCCCTCAGCCCGATGGCACCCCCTCGACCATCATTGACATGACTGCAGAAGTCCCCAAATTGTTGCGCCAGGGGGCGTTGCCATTTGAACAGATTTTGCGTGAAGCCGGTATTAACCAAATCCCCAAGTCCTGAATTCAGGAGCACTTATTATCCCGAACCTATACGATTACGACGCCTACCGCACCGCCTTAGACTTGGAATTGAGGGAAGTATTTGCCGAGCGGCAGGGCTTTCTTTACGACGTGTTGCGCTATCATTTGGGCTGGACCGACGAAGTAGGTCAGCCAACGGACAACCCGATGGCGCTGTATTTACCAACCCTGTTGGCGCTGGTGTGCTGCCAAGCGTTGTCCGGAGATTTCCAAGCGTCGCTGCCTGCGGCGGCCGGGGTTGACCTGGTGCATAACTTTACTTTGGTGCACGGAGACGTCCAATCTTCTAGGCCCAATGCCCAAGACCGGCCCAGCATTTGGTGGGTGTGGGGGCCAGCGCAAGCGATCAACGCTGGCGACGGTTTGCACGCCTTGGGACGCACCACTATAATGCGCCTGGCTCGAAATGACATCCCCCCCGAGCGGGTACTTCATGCCGTCGAATCTCTGGACCGGGCTTGCCTGGCGCTGTGTGAGGGCCAGTACATGGACCTCGCCTTTCAAGAACGAATGGTGGTGACCAGCGCCGCTTACTTTGACATGATTTCCCGCAAAACCGGGGCGCTGACCGGTTGCGCGGCAGAGGTAGGCGCTCTGGCGGCTGGGACCGATCAAAGCGTGTGGGCCCAGTTCCGGGAGATGGGCGCCAAAATGGGGATGGCCTGGCAGATATGCCAAGACATCGGAGACTTATGGGGCGCATCCGGGGACGGCATGACCGCCAGCAATGTGCTGAACAAGAAAAAAAGCCTGCCGTTAATTCATGCTCTGGAAAACTCCAGCCTGGCCGCCAAACGCGAGTTGGGCGGAATATACATGAAACGAGTATTGGAGCTGGACGACGCCTCAAAATTGGTTGATATCCTGAACGAGGCTGGCTCCAAAGAATTCTCTGAAGGGAATGCCCGGCGATTAATGGACGAAGCTACCGAGAACCTGGACGGGGCCGACTTGATGGATAAAGGACTAGATAACCTGAAGGCTCTTGGGCAGGGGGTGTTGGATGGCCGGTATTGATATGCAACCAACAGATACTTTACTTATTAGATACGGATGAGCTTATGGCTAAGCGCACTGTTTCCCAGCTTGATGTCGCTGGCAAGAGGGTCTTGCTAAGGGTGGACTTCAACATACCCATCGAACAGGGTGTGGAGGCCATCGCATCTTACGATCAGCGGCTCCGGGCCACTTTGCCCACAATCAAGTTCTTGAAAGAACAAGGCTGCCGGGTGATTCTCTCTTCGCATTTGGGCCGGCCCGGTGGAAAAGTGGCGGATTCTCTCAGGTTGGCTCCAGTGGGCGACCGCCTGGCGACATTATTGGGAAGCCCCGTTAATTGCTTGGACGAAACCATCGGGCCTAAAGTGGAAGAGGCCGTGGCGTCTATGGAACCGGGTGATGTCGCTCTGTTGGAAAACCTGCGCTTCCATGCGGGTGAGGAGAAGAACGACTCAGAATTCGCTAGTTCTCTCGCATCGTTGGCCGACTGCTTCGTCATGGACGCCTTCGCCGTGGCCCACCGTGCCCACGCCTCAACTGTTGGCGTGCCCGGCTTGCTGCCATCGGCCATGGGGCTTCTCGTGCAGCGGGAGGTGGAGTCCTTGGGCCAAGCTTTGGACATCAAAGCCAACGGAAAGCCTTTGGCTGCGCTTTTGGGTGGGGCTAAAGTCAGCGACAAGATTTTGGTGTTGGAGAATCTGCTGGGCAAATTGGACCATCTCATAGTGGGCGGAGGAATGTCGGTAACATTTCTTAGGGCCCAAGGATACGATACAGGCGCATCGTCCATTGAAGAGGACCGTCTGGACTTCGCCAAAGAGGTCTTGTCACGAGCCCGGAACCTGAACGTGCAAGTCCATCTGCCAGTTGACGTAGTGGTGGCGGACCGGTTTGCCGACGACGCAGCCGGAGTCGAGACGGTGCTGGTGAACCAGGTACCCCAAGGCTGGCTCATAATGGACATCGGTCCCACCACGGCCCGCTTGTTTTCCGAAAGCTTGGGCCAATGTAAGACCATAGTATGGAATGGACCCATGGGCGTCTTTGAAATGCCCAGGTTCAGCCATGGCACACGCACCGTGGCCGGGGCCATCGCCGAATTGACCGGCGTTACTACCGTGGTGGGCGGCGGCTCCACTGCCGAGGCGGTGGAAGAATTGGGGCTAATGGACCGCATGACCCACGTTTCCACCGGAGGCGGCGCGTCTTTGGAGTTTCTGGAAGGCAAGGAACTGCCTGGGATAGCCGCCTTACCCGATGCTTGATTCGTAGATAGCTTGCAAATGTTAATCCCGCCGCAAATTTCGGCTCAGTCTCGGCACAGGTGGTGTACGAAGGGAAAACTATGATCGATTTAGAAGAACTCAAAGACTGTTACACCTCGACCTCTTCAAAAATAGTGATGCTCGTCGTTGACGGCCTGGGCGGATTGGCTCATCCGAAAACGAAACTCTCCGAGTTGGAGCATGCGCATATTCCCAATTTGGATGCAATGGCCGGTGAAAGCGCATGCGGTCTCACAACGCCAGTGCTGCCAGGGGTGACGCCTGGCAGCGGCCCAGGCCACCTGGCGTTATTCGGCTATGCCCCCCTTAAGTACCAGATTGGCCGGGGAGCGCTGGAAGCCTTGGGTATCGACGTCGATTTGCAGCCCGGTGACGTGGCCGCCCGGGGAAACTTCTGCACTGTGGACGCCAACGGTGCCTTGGTGGACCGGCGAGCGGGACGGATTCCCACGGAATTGAGCGCACCTTTGTGTGAAAGGTTGGACCGAATCGAGTTGGCAGGCGTTCAGGTGGACGTATTCTCCGTCCAAGACTACCGGTTCGTTTTGAGGCTCCGGGGGCCAGGGTTGTCGGAAGCCATCTCCGGTACCGACCCTCAAATTACAGGCGTGCCGCCCTTGGCTTCCGAAGCTTCGGAACCAGCTGGGGAAAAGACGAGCAGACTGGTGAATGATTTCTTGGGCCAAGCCAAGCAACTTCTAGCCGAGGAAGAGCGGGGTAACATGGTGCTCCTCCGGGGTTTCGCTCAACTCCCAGCCCTGCCGCCCATGGGCGACGTGTACAACCTCGATCCCGTGGGAATCGCCGCCTACCCCATGTACCGGGGTCTGGCCACCGTCGCTGGCATGAATGTCATACCGACAGGTCGCACCTTCGCCGACGAGGTGGAAACTCTGCGCAAGAATTTCGACGGCCACGACTTTTTCTTTATCCACTACAAACCGGCCGACGCCGCCGGTGAAGATGGCGACTTCGAGGCCAAGGTCAAACGATTGGAAGAGCTTGACCCCTTCATCCCTCAGATCCGCGAGCTAAACCCCGATGTATTTATGGTGGCCGGTGACCACGCTACTCCCGCAATCATGGCGGGACACAGCTGGCATCCGGTACCATTTATGGTCCACTCTAAGCTCACTCTTGGCGAGGGCATCCCGGCATTCAACGAGCGCTCCTGCGCTCAAGGATCTATTGGACGCATACCGGCTACCCAGATAATGTTGATGGCGCTGGCCCATGCAGGTAAGCTAGCCAAATTTGGACCGTAAGACCAGCCAATCAAGATCCATAAGTTTTCATGATGAGGTAGTCGCCATGCCTACTCCGCCTCGGGCCGGCAACTGGATCATAGCGGGCAATTGGAAAATGAACACCGACATGACGGGAGCCGTGGAATTGGCGACGGGTGTGGCGAGTGGGTCTGCTGCCCTAACCGGGGTCGAATTGGTCCTGTGTCCGCCTTTCGTATTCTTGGCGGCTGTCAAAAGCGCAGTGGCGAGTACTTCCGTGAAGATCGGCGCCCAGAACATGCACAATGAAGAATCGGGCGCATTCACCGGCGAGACCTCGGCATCAATGCTTCAAGGCCTGTGCGATTACGTGATCTTGGGCCACTCGGAGCGGCGCCAATTGTTCGGTGAGACCGACGAACTAGTGAACTCGAAGGTCAAATTAGCATTCGAAAAAGGCTTGATCCCAGTGTTATGCGTCGGGGAAACCTTGGCGCAACGGGAAGCCGGACAGGCTCAGGAAACTGTCAGTAAGCAAGTGCGTGAGGGCCTAGAGGGCATCGTTGACATAACCGGTCTGGTGGTTGCTTATGAGCCGGTCTGGGCCATAGGCACCGGGCAAGCTGCAACCCCGGAAATCGCCGCTGAGGTGATGGGTGGAGCGATTCTGGAAACTCTGCAAGGTTTATATCCCGCCGCCGCAGGCCAAATCCCTCTGCTTTATGGTGGTAGCGTAAACCCAGGAAATGCCGCCGCTTTTGCCGCCCAAAGCTCCATTCACGGCTCTTTAGTCGGTGGCGCAGCGCTGCAAGCTGACAATTTTCTGGAAATTGCGCGCATAACGGCAGAGGCTAAGGCTGGCTAGGCAGGGGGAATATTATTCCCACAATCACGACCCCAGTCCTACTGATCGTCGGCCCCACAGGGGTGGGCAAGACAAATCTGGCCATAACCTTGGCCCGCCAGTTTAATGGCGAGATAGTTAACGCCGATAGCCGCCAAGTCTATCGCCACATGGACATCGGCACCGCAAAACCATCGGCTCAACAGCAACAACAAGCACCCCACCACCTGCTGGATATCCTGGACCCCGACCAGAATTTCGACCTTGCCACTTTCCTATCCTTGGCCAGAGACGCTATTTCGGAGATTCAAGGACGGGGACGCCTCCCCATCGTTGTAGGTGGCACTGGGCAATACATCTGGGCCTTGGTCGAAGGCTGGAACGTCCCCGAAGTACCACCCGACGCCGAGTATCGTGCGGCCAAACAAGCAGAAGCGGAGCAGCATGGCCCTGAGTTCATCTATCAGCAGTTGCAAGCGGTTGATCCGGTGCGCGCCACCCAATTGGACTTCCGCAACCTGCGCCGGGTCATCCGCGCCCTGGAAGTCCACCACGCCCAAGCCTCGCAACCACGGACTGCCGATCAAGCTGCTGAAGGATTAGCGCACGCTCTCATAATAGGCTTGACCATGGACCGGACTCAGCTTTATCGCCGGATAGACGACCGGATAGACTGGATGATGGCCGAAGGTCTCGAGGAAGAAGTGAGGTCCCTGGCCGCGCTTGGCTATGTACCCGGCAAAGGACCTCTAGCCGGTCCGGGTTACCGGGAGTTGGGTGAGTACCTGTCCGGCAGCATGTCTCTGGAAGAAGCGGTGCAACGCACAAAATTCCAGACTCACCGTTTGGTCCGCCGCCAGTACAACTGGTTTAAGCTAGGTGACCCCAGGATAAAATGGCTGGCGGGGCCCGCATCACCCGGCGTCTCAGATCTCCAAATCGAGGCGGGACAGACCGTCGGAAATTTCCTTTCCGGTCGTGCCTGCTATGGTACAATTACCGCGGATTCCTACCAAATTTCTGACGATATGGGCACCACTATATGAAGTTCACCAAAATGCACGGTGCGGGAAATGACTACGTTTATGTGGACGCCCGCAGCTTGAACTATGACTGGCCCAGCCTATCCCTGAAGATTAGCGACCGCCACTTCGGCGTAGGGAGTGATGGGCTTATTCTGATACAAGAGTCGGATGTGGCCGACCTCAAAATGAGCATGTTTAACGCCGACGGCTCGGTTGGCGAAATGTGCGGAAACGGCATCCGCTGCTTCGCTAAATACGCCATCGAAAGGAGCATTGTCGATCCTTCAACCCAATCTATAGACGTGGAAACCCTGGCCGGTGTCCGCACCATCGTCCCTCAATACCAGGATGGCAAGGTCAAGTCCGCTAGAGTGTCCATGGGACGACCGGTTCTGAACCCTGGTGATGTGCCGGTTAAACTACAGGCATCTCCGGGTATTGCTGGAGATATTACGCGGGGACCCATAATAAATTATCCCTTCGAAATGGACGGGGAAGATTTACCCCTGACATTTGTGTCCATGGGCAATCCTCATGCAATTACATTTATGCAAAAGCCCGTTGCCGAATTCGACCTACACACCATCGGGCCTAAAGTCGAGAACCACGTGATGTTCCCCAGGCGAGTTAATTTCGAGGTGGTCAACCTAAACTGCGAAGGGAATATGACCGCCAGGGTTTGGGAACGCGGCTCGGGAGAGACCTTGGCCTGTGGTACGGGGGCCTGCGCCATCGCGGTGGCGGCCCGGCTACAGGGTCTCAGCCAGGGTAGTCTTAACATAACATTACCCGGTGGCACTCTCGTTATAGACTGGGACGGCGAAGGGGAGGTTTACCTCGAAGGACCAGCCGAGGAAGTCTTTTCCGGAGAGTGGGAGGAATAAACCGTAGTGGTTCTTGATCCGTTTAGAGCTGCGGGAGAGGACATAAACTCCGTTTGGCAGCACATGGAGTGGGAACAACCTACAGGATTTTTTCAGGTCTACAGGCTACCCGGCGAATGGTTTCCTTACGAGCAAATCGCCATTAAGGCAGATGATTTCCATATCTTTTTCGACGTGGATGAGGTCAAATCCGTTGGATTCAGCGATGTTCTGGGGGCCGCTGATTTTGACATCTCGCCTCCAGCAGTAGTTATTTTTGCAAGAGGAGAAGGTGATTCACCTGCCGAGATAATATCAACTGGGCGTGATGCTGCGGAGAGTTTAGCCGGTCTGCTAAATGTCTTACTTGGGAATGGCTATCCAGTGTTGGCGAAGGCTCATGAAGCAGTCTTTCGAAAAGACAATACCAAGACGATTAAATATTATCCAGCTCGTTCAAGAGTGGGTTGGAAGAATGTCACGAAATCTGAAATCATGGAGGTACTAAAGCCCATAAGCCCAAGTGTATTAAACACTCTTCCAGACAATGTAAAATTGGCCTTACGCTGGTACGGCAAAGGTATCCGTGAAGAACATCCTGTAGACAAGTTCATTTCGTTATACGAATGCACTCTTGCAGTTGTGTCTCGGTGGCATTTCGCGGCCCATAAAGAGGCTTACGACGTAAATGACCCGCCACCTAGACGGGTTTTCAGAGATTGGATTCGTGATGCTCGAAACGCTGCTGATAGCGCTGAAGAAGATGTGCTCTTCGAACCTTTCAATCGAATCGTGGATAAGCGCAACAGGATTTTTAAGGCAAATGACTTAAACGCCGAACCGGAAGCAATCTTAGATGTCGTAGGCTGTTCGACTCAAGTGCTTAAATGGGTCTTAAGTCAATTTTTGGCTAACTATAGTTTTGGCTTTGAGGAGAAGACTGAGTGAAATTTTCAGAGCGGCTGGGAAAGCTTTCCCCGTATCCTTTCGTGGAGATCTCTCGCATCATTGCCGAGAAACGGGCTGCTGGTGTGGATGTGGTTACTTTTGGTATCGGTGACCCGGATATTCCCACCCCCCAACCCATTATCGACAGGCTTTTGAAAGCGTCGGAAGACCCGCCCAATCACCGCTATCCAGAGACCGACGGCCTTCCTGAATTGCGAAGGGCGATTGCCTATTGGTACGACCAACGCTTCGGCGTGAAGCTGGACCCCGACACGGAGGTCTTGCCATTAATCGGCGCCAAGGAAGGTATCGGCCACGCTGCATTTTGCTTCCTCGACCCGGGAGACGTGGCGTTGGTGCCGGACCCGGCCTACCCGGTATACAACGTGGGTACAATGTTCGCTGGCGCTGAAAGCCACGTCATGCCTTTGTACGAAAGCAACGGTTGGTTGCCCGAGTTGGACGCTATCCCCGCCGACGTTGCCAGGGCGGCCAAGCTTATGTGGCTCAACTACCCGAACAACCCGACCTCGGCCGTAGCCACCGAAGAAGATTTTGTTGCCGCTATTTCATACTGCCGGGAGAACGAGATCGCTTTGCTCCACGACGCTGCCTATAGCGAGGTCGGTTACGATGGCTATACTGCGGCCAGCTTCATGCAAGTGGCCGGGTCGGCTGAGGTGGGCCTAGAGTTTCACTCTCTTTCCAAGACCTATAACATGACCGGTTGGCGCATTGGCATGGCCGTGGGCAATGCCGACATGATCAAAGCACTTTTCCAGATCAAAGCCAACCTGGACTCGGGAGTCCCTCAAGCGGTCCAGGAAATGGCCATCGAAGCCCTCACCGGATCCCAACAGTCGGTGGCCGACAACCTTGCAATCTACCAGCGTCGCCGGGACCGTGTCGTCAGCGCATTGGGCAAGCTGGGACTGCGAACACCGGTGCCTAGGGCGAGCCTGTACATTTGGGCTGCGATTCCCGAAGGATTCACTTCGGCCGAGTTTGCGGCTCGCTTGCTGGATGAAACCGACATAGTGGTCACGCCGGGTTCCAGCTACGGCAAGTACGGCGAAGGCTACATCAGACTGTCGTTAACTACCCCCGACGATAGGGTGGAAGAGGGCTGTCGGCGTTTGGAAAGCTGGAAAATGCCGCAACCCAATTCCGCGACATAGCACCGTAGATTGTATTTATTATCTTACTTAACCTATACTGCGGTTCCTAGGCAGCAGGCTACTTAATTCAATAGCGGAGGCAGCGAACATACCAAAGCGCACGGTGTCTACTGAGCCGGAGCCTGAGGTGGCGGTGCTTGTGGCGGTTGAATCACGCAACTCCCATGCCGCTTGGACCTTGGAGGACACTCTCAACGAACTGGATTACCTGGCCCGAACGGCTGGCGCAGAGGTGGCAGCGCGGGTTACGCAAAGGTCCGAGCGTTACACCCATACCTATGTTGGGAAAGGTAAGGTCCAAGAGATAGTGGAGATTGTCCAAGAATCTCGGGCCGATGTGGTTATATTCGACGACGAACTAACTCCCACGCAGCAACGCAACCTGGAAAACTCCCTGGGCACCAAGGTAATTGACCGTACTGCGCTTATTCTGGACGTGTTCGGTCGTCACGCTCAGACCTACGAAGGCAAACTTCAGGTGGAATTGGCCCAGCACAAATACCTGCTCCCTCGGCTGGCTGGCCAATGGTCTCACTTGGAAAGGCTAGGAGGCGGTATTGGGACCCGGGGGCCCGGCGAAACGCAGATTGAAACCGACCGCCGATTGGTGCGCCATCGCATCCAGCGAATCGAACGGGACTTGGAAGCGGTGAGGCGCCGGCGCGGTACCTACATGGGACGCCGGAAAAGGTCCACCATTCCCATCGCGAGTCTCGTCGGCTATACCAACGCAGGGAAGAGCACCCTATTCAACGCCCTTAGCAACGCCAAGGTAACCACGGAAGACCAACTCTTTTCTACTCTAGATCCAATTACCCGGCGGGTCAGGTTGCCATCAGGAGCGCCACTTCTGCTGGCCGACACAGTGGGGTTCATCCAGAAACTCTCACCCACTGTGGTGGCCGCTTTCCGTGCAACGTTGGAAGAAGTGGCCGAGGCCGATGTTCTGCTACACGTGATCGACGTTTCCCACCCCAAGGCCCCCGAGCAGACCGAGGTTGTCGAAAAAATCCTCAAAGATATGGGCTTGGCGGACCGGCCACGGATTCTCGTAGCAAACAAGATGGACTTGGTGACTTCGCACCGCAACAACGGAAGCGACGTCGGATCGATTCAGGTTTCTTCCCGGCTCTTGGACGCCAAGGACAGCGTTCTAGTCTCGGCGGCAAAGGGTTGGAATCTAGATCAGTTGCTGAAGATGATCGAATCCAAACTGATGAGCATCGACGGACCGCTGACGGTGCTGGGCTCAGCCTCCGGCGGATAGCAATTCCTGGCTGGCTGGCAGGACTCTCTCCTAAAGACGCCCTACTTCCTCTCCCTTGGCTTCACCAATGATTCGTCTCCTGTACGGATTGTTTCACCCAACCCATCCTATACCTCATGCGCCGGAATCATTCCGTATCAGTTTTCGCGTATCGCCGTCGAGAACAAGCTAAATATCTAATACCAACTCCGGATAAACAGTGCGTGGAGGGCGTATGTGGATGCAAGGGAAGTATGTGTAGGATTAAGGGAGGATAGCTAAGAGGTGAGGGA
>MUCU01000012.1 GCA_002817055.1 SAR202 cluster bacterium Io17-Chloro-G7
GACGAAGCCATTGACTCGGGTGCAGCTCTTCTGTAAACATTCTTACAGTTTAAAACTAATTTTAAAATCTGTCCAAAATGTCAACACGCCCTAGTAAATTGATCCCCTGTTCCGGTTCACCTGTATCAGAGAGCATAAACCGCCCTGGGGGAAACGGGATCACCGGAATGTAAGGAGAAATTTAGCAGAAGCGTAAGCGGCCTATTAGCACACACAGCCTCCACTGTCGGTGACTCCATGAACAAGATTTTCCGCAACTGGTCTTATAATTCAGAACTGAAATAGCGCCTCAATCGATCGATGCCTTCATCGTACCGATCATTGCAGAAAGCCAACCGAAGGTCCTGAGGTATGCCGAAATCGGTCCCCGGGACCACTGCAACGTGCGCTTTATTCAATATGTCATGAGCTAGCTCCTTGGACGATGCGAAACCGTGCTCTTGGTTCCAATCCGAGCAACGTAGCACAGCGTAAAAACCACCCTCGGCGGCAATGGGTTCACACCCGGTTTTCTGCAGCTGTGCAGTCGTGTACTCTGCCCGGGCTTTGTAAATCCTTGCCAGCTCAGCCGGACTTTCATCATCGTCGAGGGCAGCGATCATGCCGTATTGATAGCAAGGGTCAGCGCACAATAATGTGTGTTGCTGCATGACTCTCAAATTGGTCTGGAGCTCTAGCGGCAGTATAGCAAAGCCAACTCGCTTGGTGTACATGCGGAAGCCTTTAGAAAAACTGTTGGTTACGATGGTTGTATCTTGGTATTCTCGCAGAACGTCCAAAGGCGACCGGAAATCCTCGTAGAAAAGGCAATTATTGTAAATTTCGTCATTGAGAATATAAGCTTGGCGGTCTATGGTCTCATAGATTTGGCGCAACTCATCGGTATTGACTATGTTGCCCAGCGGATTGCCCGGCGAATTTACCACGACCAGAGCCGTCTTTTCCGGTGAGAAGTTTTCCCGGAAAGAATCCATGTCGACTCTCAATGATACCGGATCAATGTCGTAGAACTTGATAGTGGCGTCAGCCAACGTTGCGCAGTACACATACAGCGCATAATAAGGGCGCGGCAACAGAATCTCTCTTCCTTGGCCGGACACAAGCTGAAATATGTTACGAAATATTGGGGAAGTGCCGGTACTAACAATGATGTTGTCCTTGGAGATTTCTGACCGGTATTTAGTGTTGTAATGGGTTGCGATAGCCTCGCGCAGTTCCGGCAGCCCCTCGGGGAAGACTCGACGCACAAAATTGGGGTCGCCCAATACTTCCACGATGCGATCTAGCACTGCTGGGGGCGTTGGAAGCTCTGGAACACCGATGGTGAGTTTTAATACGTCATTCCCTTCGTCCAGAAGTTTGTCAGCATGCTCGTCGAGGACGAACATTTGGAATTCTAGGTCTGCTGGCATAAAGTTATTAATGGGCTTTGGCATAAATCTCCTCGATTGTCTAAACTGAAAATCCACCTGCTGGACCGATACCCATGAGCCTAGGTGCTCTGTTCGCGCTAAACATTACTTGCAACCGTCGTTGCGGGATAATTGGGAACGGCGAGCAGATAGATTACCAGAATACCTGAAAATTTCGCCCTGTTGACCATGATGACGCTAATGGGCATGAGCAAAAGATTCTGTGTCTTCGAACTTTTTCAGATTCTCAGCCATGCGTCTATAGGCTGGTTTCGGCTGGCGGTTGCGGCTTCTTTCGCCGCGATCACGACTGGCTACTATACCCCATATTGCGCCGGTCAACATTCATCTGGTTCGTAAAATCGGTATATTTGCTGAATAGGTTATAAAATACCATTGCGCTTTTGGGGGCCGCCTGAATAGGTGATTCTTTTAAGCCTCGAAAAAGGCGATTCTGTGCTATATTTGGGGATAATATTGAGTATATTTGAGGCTGCGGAGGTCAATTGCCAACTATAGCTTTATCCAACTTCGCACTTGGCATGGAAGACGAGCCGCTTCGGGGACTCGAATTCGCCGTTCAGCACGGATTTCATGGGTTGGAGTTTGGCACCGGCGAGCTGAGTCCTGAAAACATAGACCGGGCCGGACGAAAGCGATTCCGCTCCCTTGCTGAAGCTAATGGGGTGGCTCTTTCCATTCATTTCCTACACCGGGATATGGCGCCAGCGTCTCACGATTCAGTCCGGCGGGCTCGCCATTTTAATGAGCTCAATGAAACTCTCGAATTGGCCTTAGACGTCGGAGCTGAAGTGGTGGTAGTACATCCGGGACCAATTGATTGCCCTGGGGTTGATCCCACTCAGGCAACAGAAAGCGTGCGACAGGAATCGATGAAGTTTCTGACCCAGTTTTTCGCGGATATCACCCCAAAAGCTCATAACACAGGCGTGGTTGTTACTGTGGAGAATATGCATCACGTCCCGGGGCAGGTAATCCAGAACTATAAGGAGTTGTTAGGGTTGGTCGGACCTCTAAACAGTCCTGCGTTGCAAATTACGCTTGACATGGGACACGCGGACCGGGCCGATGGGATAACCGAGGCCTTCGAGGTATTCTCACCCTATCTCAGACATATTCACGTTCACGACTCCAACGGAAAGCGTGACCATTTGGAGATTGGCCTAGGAGGACTGGATTTCTCCCGCTGGTCGGAGCAGCTGAGAGATTACCCATTCAGCATGGTCTTGGAGTCCCGAAACAATGAAGACCCAGAGGGAAATGTGTTGCGCAGCCGAGATCTGTTAACACAATACCTGGGCGGGTCCGCTAGATAGAAAACTTAGCTTCTAAGTACTCGAACTTCCCAGACTTTGAGCCGCTAAATAAAATGGTCCGATGAAGTCGACGCTACTGGAAGCAAGGTAACCGCGAACGCATCGTGGCCAATAGGCGGCCAACGCAAAATCGGTAGCCAACGTAAAAAACGAAACGGCCCGGATTCATGAATCTGGGCCGTTTTGAATCTAATTTCTGGTGACCCGCCCCGGGGTCGAACCGGGAACCTACTGATTAAGAGTCAGTTGCTCTGCCAGTTGAGCTAGCGGGCCAGCTGTTTTTTAGCCAGGTGGCTGGGCCAGGCTAAAAGTGTAGCAGGATTTTTGGGGGATTAAAACCGATCTTTGCGCCTGTGCTTGGCCGTTTGTTGGTTATTCTTTGGTTATTTTATGGTGATTCTACTGGGAGACCTTATGGGGACCGGCTCCCTACCTGCTGTGCTTCGCTTAAATTCCGTGGATCAACCGGTCGATCAGGTACTCCGGAAGGTTGGCATCCCGCATCTTTTCCTGGGTGTCTTGAATGCGGTACTCCACCCGGTGGCGCTCAATGGTGCTCGCCAGGCTGTCGTAAATTGCGTAGCCGGGCTTGGGGTTGCGATCTCTGGGTTGACCCACAGAGCCAGGATTGATTAGCAACCTCTCCTCGCCCAAGGGATAAGCTTTGTCTTCGGAGAACTCGATGAAAGTGGCCCTGCCACCGTCTTCCCTGCAGATGAAAGGAATATGGGAGTGACCCACGGCGCAATATCGGGTCTCTAGGCGCTCCAAGGTCGCCAAGGCAGTATCCCGCTCTAATAAGTACTCGTTAATATGGTCCCGTAGCGTCCCATGTACTATGGTGAACGGCTCAATTTTCACGACTGTCGGCAGGCTGGACAAATACTTGAAGGATTCGGCCGACAAATTACTGGCGGTCCACTCAATCGCAGCCTTGGCGGCGTAATTAAAATCCCCTGCGCTGGCCTTGCCTATCGCTACCGTATCGTGGTTTCCCGCAACCGTCACAGCTTTGTGGTGGATTAGAAGCTTAATACAAGGCCCAGGGTCTGGCCCATAACCCACTATGTCACCCAGGCACCAAAGACTATCGAAACCGCCGCGTTTCGTGGCGTCGTCAATCACTGCGGTAAGGGCTTCCAAGTTGGAATGAATGTCTGACAAAATCAGGGCCCGCACTGCGCTAACCTCACATGTCCACTGATATACCTGATTATACAGCCATACAGGGTAACTCTCAGTTAATCCCCTGCCCTCCGGTCCCGTTTAGTTCTGAGAAGCCGGGTGTTTGCATAGTTAGAATGATCGCAGTTGACCGGCGACTAGTTGCCAGGGGAACTGTAATTGACGACAATGGGCGGCGACGCAAATTATTTTTGACCATCGCTAGCCGCCAGGCTATCTTGCTGCGGAGGCCGGGTGACTTGGTCATGCCATCAAGGGGGACGCAAAGTGACCAGCGCAAAGCCAATTGTAAGAATAATCGCCACCGGGGGAAGCATTGCAGGGGTGGGCCCCGACCGGATGGACTACATACTGTATCCCGAACTGGGAAAGCACTTGACTATTCAGGAGTCGCTGGAGCGGATTCCGGAAGCCACCGAGATTGCTACGGTGCGAAGCGAAGACTTAGTTAGCTTAGGTAGCACCGCCATAGGCGCCGCCGAGTGGTTAAGCCTGACTCAACGTATCAACCAAACTTTTACCCAAGAGACTGACGTTGCAGGTGTGGTCATCACCCACGGGACCGCAACATTGGAAGAAACGGCTTACTTTCTGCACCTCACGGTCAAATCGGCCAAGCCGGTGGTCGTCACCGGGGCGATGAGACCACCCACATCTATAGGAACCGATGCCGACATAAATTTAATCGACGCTATCAGAATCGCCGGTTGCCCTGATGCCGGCGGCAAGGGTGTTCTGACAGTCCTGAACAACGAGATTCAATGCGCGAGGGACGTTACCAAGTCCAATACTTTTAGGGTTGAAACCTTCCGGCCCAACGAACTGGGATTTTTGGGTTATGCGGATTCCGATGGTCAAGTGGTGTTTTATCGTTCCCCGTTGCGTAGCCATACCTTGGATACCCCCTTCAATGTGGACGGGCGTACGTCGTTGCCCAGGGTCGACATCGTGTACGCTTATGCGGGCGCCGACGGTTTGCTGGTAGACGCGGTACGCAATAACCATTCGGATGGCTTGATCTTAGCCGGTTTTGGAGGAGGCACCTACCCGCCAGCGGTGAGTCAAGCAGCGGCGGAAGCGGTGAAAGAAGGAATTCCGGTGGTATTGGCCTCCCGGGCCACGGCCGGCCGTGTGGTGACCACGCCCGAGAAGGAAAAACAAGGGTTTATTGTGTGCGACAATCTGTTGCCTCAAAAAGCCCGAATCCTGATGATGTTGGGCTTAACTGTGACTCAAGACAAAGCCGAGTTGCAAAGAATGTTTCATGAATTCTGATCGTTTGTCATTTCGGCGTTCCAATGGGAAAATGGCTCAACCGGCTGATCCATTTTCCCAAGTTCTGGCAATTGTAGATGGACCAAGCGTCCTGAGATAACAACCCCAGCCATTTGACGGGGCGAATCCATCGGCAATATAAATAACAGGAACCGGAGAATTCAGCGAAATCAAAATTGACATAGGAGGCCCCCAGTGCCACAACTTAGGCCGAACGTTGCCAAGGAAAAGCTGCGGAATAACCAGGTCGTAACGACCATAGCCGGCGTGCAGGACGCCGAGGTTATCGATTTTCTGGGACCGATGGGCTTCGACGCCGCATGGATCGAATGCGAGCATGGTCCGGTGGATTGGCAAGGGCTAGGGGATATGACCCGGGCTTGCGACCTTTGGGGTATGGCCTCGATAACCCGGGTTAGCGCCAACGAACCTTGGCTGATAACTCGTACCTTGGACAGGGGCGCCATGGGTATCGTCGTTCCTCATATCAATACCCGGGAGGCCGCCGAGCAAGCAATGCAGTCGGCTAAATATGCTCCTGTGGGCTATCGCGGCATGTTTGGCGGACGTCAGTCATTTGGCGTGGCCGACTATCCCAAAATTGCCAACGACCAGACCATGGTAATCGTGCTTCTGGAAGAGACCGAAGCTTTAAAAAACTTGGATGAGATCTTAAAAGTAGACAATATCGACGTATTTTTCGTCGCCCCCACCGATTTGGCGCAGACCATGGGCCACATTGGCGAGGCGGGCCATCCGGAAGTGCAGGCGGCCATCGACGACGCACTTGCCCGCATAGTCGCAGCAGGCCGGACCGCTGGCACGCTGGTGAACGACGATAACATTTCCAGCTTCATCGGCAAAGGCGCCAGGTTCTTGATGACCTCTTGGAACGGTTGGGTAACCAGGGGCGCTGCTCAGTTCCTGAAAAAGGCTTCGGAAGCCAAGGTTTAGGGTGAGCCGGCGAATCTTATCCAGCTAGTGCTTACCGCTGCATATAGGAGTGACAAGTGTCTGGAAGTCCGTTCGCTTTTAACATGTGAGATAGGCTGAGTAATGACCCGTCGAAAGGCGGGCTTCGGTCCCGTAATTCGTCCAAAGGTCGGAAATCAGGGCGAACGGAGAATACCGTGGTCAATTTTAGGCTAAAAGTACTAGTCCGCTTGTTCCGGGGAGTTGACGTGGGTGAATCTTGATGCGTCTATTACCTTTAAGGGCATAAGCAACACCCCACCAAGTAAAAACAGCGCTGAACAAGTAATTAATAAGGCATCCCATCCGCTGCCGTCTGAAGCGCGGTTTAGCAGGTCTATCCCAGGACCCATCAATTTGGCCGCAGCCGAACCGCCGGTGGTGGCCAGGTTAACCATGCCCATGTGCAGAGCTTCCCGGCCTTGGGTGCCCAGTTCATTGGCCAGCGCCCAGTTGGAACTCAGCATGGTACCAATAGAAATGCCCAAGAGGCTTGCTGTAATCAAGACTCCGGTGACATCGTTGGCCCACAGCAGCCAAATGCTGCTGGAAGCGCCTCCCAATGCGCCAGCAATTACCACGGGTTTACGGCCAATTTTATCGGAGACCCAGCCCGCCGGATAAATGCTGACCGCCAACGCCCCTCCCACCACCAGAATCATCCAGCCTAAGGCCTGGGAAGGGTTGCCCACCTTTACAGCGTCTTCCAGAAAAAACCGGCCGAAAGTCGGAAACACGGTAATGGCCGCCATGATCAGCAACCGGGAGAGCATGAAACGTTTTAATTGCGGGTGCAGCGGTTGTTGTTGGTCCGCCGCTTCATCTGGCCTCTCACTAGCCGGGCTCCCATTAGATAGAGAGCTGATTTGGGAGGATGCGTTGGCCGAAGTCTCGTGAGCCCGCACGGTCAATGAGGTAACTATAGTGGTGACGGCCAGCGAAATGGCAACTACACCCAAGCTCAGCCACACCCAGACTTGTATCGGGCCACCTGCCGCCCTTCCCAGCAAACTGCTGCAGATGGCCCCTAATGCCCCAGCGCCAGCAGCGTCGGCCAGGATCTTCAATGAAGATGCCACGCCCACCCGGCTCAAGGGCACTAAGTCTCTGATCAGTGCCTGATAGGGACCGTAACCAACGTTGAAGTTGGCTTGTATAAACAGCCAGACACCGAACAGAGTCAGGTAATTGGGCGCAAATCCGACCCCGATCAAACCCACCCCGACGAATACCCCACCCCACACGATGTAAGGGATTCGTCGGCCCAAAGGTGAGTCAGTATTATCGCTGGCCCGGCCTACAAAGGGCTGGGCTATCCCAGCTACCATCAACCCGCTAAACGTCAGGATGGCAAGGTAGGTGTTCTTCCACTCTCCTGGGGAGAGGTCCTTGACCAACTCCGGCAAAACCACAATGTCCATAGCCAGCACGAAGCCGATCATCCCAAAGCCATAAGCGCTCAACTTCATCAACGTGAAGTTGCTCCAACCTTGGTGCTGATCTGTGGAGGATTGCGCCATTCAGAGATGTCCGCTGTAGAATTTCATGTTGGAGCGCATCCGCAACTGGTCCAGAAGAGAGGAGGCGATTTCATGCCCTCATCAAAACTATTTCCGAAGACTTGAGGGCGTAACTTGGTGATGAGTAGCTTGAGTGATTTGGAGAGTGGAATGCCATCAAGCCCCAATTCTCGCGGTTCTGTGGCTAAATATCAGACCACATCTAGGTGACATAAGGTTGTTCCAGCGATAGTCTATAATACACCAGTGAAAGTCTGGTCTGCATTGTGTTTGGGAACGAAATGAGGCCAATATCAGGCTTATTTGCCGGTCTTACAGCAATCAGAACCGGTAGTTCCTAACTAGGACAACCGCACCCAAATTTCGAACCCGGGGATAGAAAATGAAGATTTGCTCCTTATTGCCCAGCGGGACGGAAATACTATTTGCATTGGGTTTGGGAGAGCAAATTGTGGGTGTGTCGGACCTATGCCACTATCCCCCGGAGGCCGGGTCCAAGCATGTGGTGTCTAGGAGCAAGATAGACTCCGAAGTCCTCACCAGCGACCAGGTAGAGGAGTTGGTGCAAAGGCTGCTGTCCACCGGCGAAAGCCCGTATGATTTGGACAATGAATGGATATTGAATAATCCGCCAGACGTTGTACTGACTCAGGACCTTTGCTTTTTTTGCGAGGTCGATGCTAGTGAGGTGCATCAAGCAATAGCGGGGATGGCCCATCAGCCCGAAGTGCTAGTGTTGCAACCAAAGACCGTCCAGCAAATTTTTGACACTATCACTCGAATTGGGGAAGTCTGCAGTGCTCCGGCAAACGCAAAGCGATTGGTCCACGGGTTGCGAGAACGGGTGCGGATCATTTCTCAAGGTTTGACCCAAGGGTTGAAAGGCGTCGATCATCGCCCTCGGGTCTTTTCGTTGGAGGGCATCAATCCCATAGTCGTCGGCGGCCACTGGATTCCCGACATGATGCTGTTGGCTGGAGGCCGCCAAGACCTCTTCCCACCCGGTTCACCTGCGGTGCGGGTCAAGTGGGAGGAAATCTGCGAATGGGCCCCGGAAAAACTATACATCGACCTTTGCTCTTCCGATTTGGCTCGGAACAGAAGGGAGATACCGTGGTTGGCCAGTCAACCGGGCTGGACTGAGATACCTGCGGTCCAGAAGGGCGAGGTGTACCTGCTGGACCATGTGTACTTCAGCATGCCGGGTCCTCGTATTATTGATGGCTTGGAAATTTTGGCCCAGTTGACCCATCCTGAACTGTTTTCCGGGTACGTCCGCCCCAACACGGTGCTGAAGCTGGATGGTGACGCAGCCCGCGCTTGCCCTCCGGGCGACATTGGAGCCTGCTTCCATCCATTTCCAAGTTAACCCATTCCCAATTTAACGATTCCTGGGTTTTGATAGATCTTTCCCCAGTCAAATCATCACTCTGCCGGGCGTGCGGCACCCAATTGCCGTTCGGCTCCAAATCAATCAAGCTGGCGGATGGGTGCCTCTAGGCTTATAATGGTATATATTCATGCAGACATTATTACAGGGCAGGTAGGCTTTTGGTCAGCAGAAACGATTTCAGGTCGGCCATGGGCGAATTCGCCACCGGCGTGACTGTTATTACAACCAACGACGATGAAGGCCATCCCCACTCCATGACCGCTAATTCCTTCACCTCGGTGTGTCTAGACCCACCAGTCGTGTTGGTTTGCGTCGCCCATGGGACCAATACGTACGGTTTCCTGGAGAGCACGGGTCGCTTTGGCGTCAACATCCTTAGCCAAGATCAGCAGGAACTTGGTGCGCTTTTCGCTAAAAAGCCCGAGGACAGAGAAGAGGGCTTGGAATACCACTACACCACAGGCGAAGTAGGCGTTCCCATCCTAGATGGCTCGATGGTTTTTTTCGGCTGCGAGGTCATGGGTTCCCATGTCTACGGAGACCATACCATATACATGGGGGCGGTCAAGGAAATGCGCCGGAATGAGGCCGAGGAACCGCTGATGTTCTTCCGTAGCCGGTGGTACAACCCCGGCAAGTGACCACCTGTGCTGGAGATGGAACCGCTTCCAGCAAACCCTAAGGGTTGTGCGAAACGGAACGTGGGTTCCGGTGCGCGAGTCCGCGCATGGATTTTGTTTGGCGCTGGAACTTTAAGGTAGCCAAGAATTGCTCGTTCTGGGCGTTCAAGAGTTGGTACTTTTCCAGTTGCACGAAATGACTACCCCCCACGATCACGTCTTCCCGAGCCCTGGGAATGTCCTGGGTCAAATAGTCGGATTATTTTACCGGAGTTAAATTGTCCTGACTTCCATAGACTACTTGAGTAGTCAGGTTAATTCTGTGGATCTGGTCCATCACATCAATCTTGTCGCAGGCAAGCAAGTCGTTTAGTTCAACCCTTGGCCCAACCTCTACTGCCTGCCTCAATAATACTAGGTAAAGCTCCCCATCCACGGACCTGAAAGCATCTTTTTGCGCTTTCATCCACACTTCGTTCACACTTCGTTGCTGACACCGGCTCGTTGCAACGATCCAAATACGTGGAATGCACCCTGAGACGGGCGCCCGTGCCAAACAACACAATGCCCTTCAATTCTTCAGGGTACCTGAGCGCGTACATTAGGCTGATTGCTCCGCCTATGGAATGGCCGCATCAGACCACGTCTTTGTATCTCCTGGCGGCGGTGTAACCGCGCACCCACGCCAAGTATCCCTCAATACTGGAGCAGGCCTTCCCTGTCGGGTGTTCCGGCAGGTCTATACCTTTGGAGTTCCGAAAATGCCGCAGTTGGTAGTAAAACGGCAGGCTGGAGCTGCCCGCTCGGTGCAAGAATACGAGGTAGGAATACCAGCTTCATATATGCTCATGTAAATAGGCAACAATGTATCAACCAGGGAAAATTGTATTCAGGTTTAGCCGTCGAGAAGGGAGGCCCAATGGCATGGTTCGAAATGGGCGGAAATCAAAGGGCGTCTACTGACGCCCTTTGATTTATCAAATCCATCTAGATTACCGCTGGCCGATCGAATAGAGCAGAGATATAAGGTGGTAAACAGCGGCGTCAACCATGGGTGTCCCAACTCTGATGACGTGTTAGGCCCAAAAGGTTTATGGCCGGCGATTACTTCCCCGATTCGCCGCCATTTTCCGGAGTGGGGCCGTTTTCATTGTTAGAGTCGCCGTTAGAGCCGTCGGTGGCGCCATTTTTGCCATTACTAGATTGGCGACCGTTATGAGACTCTTCATCTTTCCCATAATCCGTTTCTTGGAAGCAGGTGATGGATGCTACGTAGTCATCAGGCTCGCGGTCGCGCCAAATAATAACCCCTTGAGTGTCCCTTCCTGTGACCCGGAAGTCTTCCAGCGTCACCCGAATTACCTGAGCCTTGGCCGAGATAACCATGATTTCTTGATCTGGCGCATCCGATACTACTCGGGCCGCAGCTACCGGCCCGGTCTTGTCGGTGACCCTGAATGTCCGCACCCCTTGACCCCCCCGAGAGTGCTTTGGGTACCTGGAAAGGTGGGTAGATTTGCCATAGCCGCGTTCGCTCACGATCACCAAGTGGCTGTTCGGGTGCACTGCGCCCATCGCTATCAGCTGATCTCCGTTGAGCAATCTGATACCGCGCACGCCCCCAGCGGCCCGGGAGCGAGGCGTCAGGTTGTCGATACTAAACCGGATGCATTGTCCTCGTTGGGACACCATGACAATGTCCTTGGCGTCTTTCGCTTGGACCACCGAAACAAGTTCATCATCCGGCTCCAAGTCCATCACAATTAGCCCGCTGGGGCGGATGTTGGACAAGCCACCGGTCCGCAAGGCCTTTACTTCTCCCTTTTTGGTTGCCAGGATTAGCAAATAGTCCTCTTTGGGGTTCTGGATTGAGAGCATGGCCTGAATCTGCTCTCCACGAGCCAACGGCAATAGATTTGCCAGAGCGGTGCCTCTGGTAGTCCTAGAGGTATCCGCGGAAATCCGGAAAGCCCGCAGCGGGTAAACACGGCCCCGGTTGCTAAAGAAAAACAACGTGTCGTGAGTGTCTAATACCACTAAGTCCAAAAGGGCGTCGTCTTCCCTGGTGGTCATGCCTCGCACCCCCTTCCCGCCTCTGTGCTGGGTACGGTAGGTGGCACTGGGCACCCGTTTAATGTAGCCACGTTGGCTAATGGTGACCACCACGTCTTGGTGGAGAATGCGGTCCTCGTCGTTCTGACCCTCCAACTCCGCTTCGTCGATCGTCGTACGGCGCTCGTCGCCGTAGTCTTTCTTAATCTTTTCGGTCTCCGTTTTGATCTCCGACATAACTAAATCGCGGTCAGCCAAAAGGGCCTCTAGGTCGGCAATGGTCTTCAGCAGGTCTTCGTGCTCTTTTTCCAGCCTTTCCCGCTCAAGTGCGGCCAAGCGGCGGAGCTGCATGTCCAGAATAGCCTGGGCTTGAACTTGACTCAGGGACAATTGCTCCATCAAATTGTTGCGGGCAGTCTCCACATCGGCGGAAGCCCTGATGATGGCTATAACTTGATCAATGCTGCCTAATGCGAGCAGCAGCCCTTGAACGATGTGATCCCTGTCTTGCGCTCGCTTTAACAGGAATTCCGACCGGCGGCGAATTACTTCTTGGCGGTGCTGTATGAATAACTCCAAGCACCGCTTGAGATTGAGGACTTGTGGTTGACCGTCGACCAATGCCAACATGATGCTGTTGAAAGAGCTTCGGAGTTGGGTGTGCTTGAACAGATTGTTCAGCACTATATCCGCTTGGGCGTCCCGCCGCAGTTCAATGACCATACGCATACCATGACGGTCCGACTCGTCCCGTATGTCCGATACACCTTCAACCTTTTTTTCCCGTACCAGTTGGGCGATTTTTTCGACTAAGTTTGCTTTGTTTACCTGGTAGGGTAGCTCTGTGACGATGATTTGTTCCCGTCCGCCCCGGAGTTCTTCGATTTCCGTAGCGGATTCTATAACCACTTTGCCACGGCCCGTCATATAGGTATCTATGATGCCAGCCCTGCCCCTGATAATTGCTCCTGTGGGGAAGTCCGGACCCCGCACAAAACCAATCAACTGTTCGATGGTGCAATCAGGATTGTCCACCAGATAGCAGATAGCGTCGCAAACCTCCATTAAGTTATGAGGGGGGATGTTTGTCGCCATGCCCACGGCAATTCCCGACGCGCCGTTAATCAGCATATTGGGAAGGCGGGCGGGAAGGACTGTCGGTTCTTGTAGGGAATCATCGAAATTAAGAGAGAAATCCACCGTGTCCAGGTCGATGTCCGCAAGCATTTCTTCGGCAATGGGCGCCAGCCGGGCCTCGGTGTACCGCATGGCCGCCGGTGGGTCGCCGTCCACGCTGCCATAGTTTCCCTGGCCGGTGACAAGAGGGTAGCGCATGGAGAACGTCTGGGCCATGCGTACTTGAGCGTCGTAAATTGCGCTGTCGCCATGAGGATGGAACTTGCCCATCACGTCCCCGACGATTCTGGCGCTCTTCTTGAATGAGGTGTTGGACCGCAGGCCCATATCCTGCATTGTGTACAAAATGCGCCGTTGAACCGGTTTCAACCCGTCCCGCACGTCGGGCAATGCACGGGACACGATTACGCTCATGGCATAACTCAGGTATGACGTGCGCATTTCATCTTCAATACGCACCGGTTGGGTTTGGTCTTGGGACGCTGGTGAGGTTGTTACCATTGGTCCAAGCTCCTTATTGCCTCATTCCTGGCCTTATTCAACATTAAGCGGCGAAGAATGTCCTGGCGTTTCGTGGGACTATTAAGGTTAGAGGCAGATGATTAGTACGCGCCTAGACTCTATAGTTGCCTCCCTGAAACTCTCGACCAGCAGTCGAGGACATCTCGGCATCCTGGTTGATTGCGTTCGAGTGCTGTTGATCGCATATAGACCGAAACCAGCGGTCACGAATGGTGCGCCTCGGCATAGGCTGCTGCTCGCTCACCAAATGAGGTGAAAAGGTTCGCGAAAAGCCGGGGAACTTCTTCCTGGCGTTCAGGATGACACTGTAATCCGATAACCCAGCTATGCTCCGGGCTTTCCAGTCCCTCGACAAGTCCATCGTCCACCCCATAAGCTGTCGTCATCAGACGGGGAGAGCGTTGGGCCTCTCGCAGTCCTTGGTGATGTCGGCTGTTAACGCGAAAAAAACCGGCCATTCCGATCACGGCCGCCGCTTTGGAACCGGGTGAGAGGAACGTGAGATGAGTTTCCGAGACCCAACTGCCCTCTTTCAGCACCGCCCGGTGGTCTGGAAGGTCTTGAATCAGCTTCCCTCCAAATGCCACGTTCAGCATCTGCATACCTCTGCAGATGGCGAATACCGGCATGTCCCGACCCAAGGCATAATTCAGAACACGAAGGTCCAAATCGTCCAAGGGGCGGCATACTTCTAAGTCTGCGGTTGGGTCAGGGGGCTCACCGTAGAGGACCGGGTCTACATCCGGGCCGCCGGGCAGCAACAGACCTCCCACACCTTCCATCAACACATCCGTTGGCTTGGACCCAGCGTCGTCAGGTAGGAGTAACCGAATATCGGCTCCCAACTGTTCCATCACTTCTTTATATCGCCTTGCGTTTGCAGGGCCGCTGGAAGTGAGAGCAATTGTTACCATAAGTGCTACCATTGTAACCTATTTGCCGCCCAATTTGTAGCCTGTGGGTATACAATATATGGTAGCAGGGCCTGCTCTTTACATAGGGAACCGTGTTTGCCTGGAGCCGCCGATTTTGTTAACCTTATTAGGGTACAAGTAGGCTCTAGGTATTGGCTTTAGCTTGATGACACGGCGTTCGATTCGACTGTCGAAAATAGTGACGGTAGAATCAGCGTCCGGCGTAATTTATGCCCGGTGGATAGTAAAAAATGAAAGAAGTTATAGATGGCGCGGTTGAGCTTTTGAGCGAGGGCCAGCCCTGTGTGTTGGCGACCGTCGTACGCACCAAGGGGTCGACCCCGCAGAAAGCCGGAGCGATGCTGCTGGTCCGTCAAGACGGCACCGGCGTGGGCACCTTGGGCGGTGGTTGTGTCGAAGGGGACATTTGGTTTGCCGCTAAGGAAATACTGCGTCTGGGCGGCGGGCCGGAGTTTAAAGACTACTTTCTGAACGAAGACGTAGCCGCCAGAGACGGTCTCGTTTGTGGCGGAACTATGTATTTCTACTTGGAGCCGTTGAGAGAAGGCTCCGAGTTCCTAACACTTGCCCAGGAAGTGGCCAGCGCCTATCAGGGTGGAGATGCTGTGGGATTGGCTACGGTGGTCAATGTCCCTGCGGGCGGCGCCAATATGGGCGCAAAGCTGCTGCTGCGGCTGGACGGCACTGTAGTTGGTTCTTTAGGAAGCCCGACCTTGGACGCCCAAGCGATCGAAGTTGCCAGCAGGATTGCCGAGGTAGGGAGCGCTGAATCGGTAATGGCCGGTGACGGCACTGAAATTTTCATCGAAGGGTTCACTACCCCACCCACGCTGGTGATGGTTGGAGGTGGCCACGTCGGAAAGGCCACAGCGGATTTAGCCCATAACCTTGGGTACCGTGTGTACATAGTCGACGACCGGCCCGAATTCGCCAACGAAGAGCGTTTCCCCTATGCCGAGCACATTGTAGTGGCGCCCTATGACCGGTGGTCCAGCGAGGTTTCCCTTAACGTCAACAGTTTCGTGGTCGTTGCTACCAGGGGCCACCGTTATGACGATATGGCTTTGGAGTCGGCCTTAGACACTCCCTCACGCTACATAGGCCTTTTGGGAAGCCGCCGTAAGACGCTAATGATCTACCAGCGCTTGGTGCGCCAGGGAACGGCCCCAGACAGGTTGAAGCAAGTAAAATCACCAATCGGCCTGGACATTGGAGCCTTGACCCCTGAGGAACTGGCCGTAAGCATCATGGCGGAGATTATTATGGTCCGACGAGGTGGAGTGGGTAGCCCCATGCAAATGGGCGACTGGTACGTGGACCGGGCAGCGGAGATTTCTCAACGCGCTGTCGAGGTGTGATCGACGCGCTCTTTTGGAGCGCCCTTTTTGGTCGGACTCCCGGGAGCAAGTTGTTTCTAGCCAAGCGGTTACGCTGACGCCGGCATGACGCGTGACGTTTGCGGGCGAGAAACTTCTTGTAGGAATGCTGTCCAATACTTTTGGCTCCCTGCTATAAACTGGGACAAAAGACCGGGACAATAGTAGGACATGAGTGCTCTGTCGACCTCATACACCGATTTAAACTCCGGGCCGTCCCAGTAGAGTACCTGGACTGGCGAATGTTTTACTTTCATATTGAGCTTACGAGATGCCGGAAAGCGTAGCCATATTGTTAGCAGCTGGCGAGTCCCGGCGCATGGGCAGGCCGAAAGCGCTCCTAGCCTGGAACGGCACTACGTTACTGGACCACCAAGTTACCGCCTTGCGAGAGGCTGGGGTGGACCGAGTGATTGTGGTTCTGGGCCACCGGCCCGAAACACTCCAACCGATCCTTGAGCATAAGCAAGGCGTTACTTGGGCGATTAACCCGGACTACGCCCAAGGAAAAACGACATCTATTAAAGCTGGCCTTAGAGGGTTGGAATCAAGATATAAGACCGATGGGGATTGCTCGGTTATCCTGATTTTGAATGTCGACCAACCCCGCAGCCAGGATACGGTGCGAGACGTGCTGCGCCGGCACCGGGAAGCGGGCAAGCTGATCACCATTCCTACGTTCAAGGGCAAAGGCGGTCACCCCATCGCTTTGGACCCGGTTTTACTGCCTGAGCTTCGATCGATCGTAGAGGAAAATTCCGGAGTGAAAGCGGTGGTGCAAGCCCATTCCGATTCCACACAACGTACCGAAATGCCAACCGCCGAGGTGCTGTGGGACTTAAACACCCCAGAGGAGTACCAGGCGGCATTGCAATCTCAGAGCTGATGGGTCAGTAACCGTGAATCCCGCCGAAACCCCTCAGCAAGCCGGGGACGAATTTCGAACCGAGCTTGTTCGCCCATCGGTTTTTGACCTTCGTACCCCGACCGACCACCGGACCTGCGTGCTTATAGGAGGGTCGTGAGTTGCTGGTCTTGGTTACGGGGGCCACCGGCTTTCTGGGGCGGCGCGTGGTGCCTGCCCTCCTGGAGCGCCACCACCAAGTCCGTTGCTTGGTCCGCACACCTGGCAGGGAACGGGTTTTCCCCCCCAGGACAGTGGACATTCAATACGGGGACATCCAAAATACGGATGCTCTTGCGGCAGCCCTTGTTGGCGTAGACGCTGTGGTTCACCTTGTAGGCACGATTCGCCGACGAAACAAGAACACCTACGACCAAGTCAACCGCCAGGGTGTCGCCAACGTGGTTGCGGCGGCCAAAGTGGCTCGGATAAAGCACTTGGTCTTTGTTAGCGTCATTGGCGCTACCAGCAACCGCTCCTACCCGTACCTGTTCAGCAAATGGCAAGGCGAACGAGAGGTGGCCAACAGCGGGCTTTCCTACACCATAATTCAGTCCTCGGTCATATTTGGCGCCGGAGATGAGTTCCTCAATTCCATAGCTGCCATGGTGAAAGCTCTACCGGTGGTAACGGTGGTCGGATCGGGTAGAAATCGTCTTCAGCCCATTGAGGTAGAGGACGTCGCGCGGTGTATCGCGATTGCGGTGGACCGAGAGGAATTGAGAGGCAAGACTATCGAATTAGGCGGTCCCCAGCAAATTAGCTACAACGAGATACTGGCCATCGTTGCCCGTACGTTGGGTAAACGTCGTTTGATGCTGCACCCGCCCGTTTGGCTAATGTTCGTCGTTACATGGGCCTTGCAGGCATTGCCACGCCCGCCGGTAACCTTGGACCAACTACGCTTGCTCCCCATTCGCAACGTAGCCGAGCCCGATTCCGTGGAAGACAACTTTGGCTTTACCCCCAAGCCCGTCGAAGGTAACATAGAGTACATACGTCTGCTGACCAAGCGGGATGCTATGAGTATCCTGACTGGGCAGATGCCGACGAAGATCCGGGACCACTGAGGCTGTTTAAGCCATAGTAGCGGATGGCTATATCGTCGGCGATTAATATTATCCATCTACGATGTATTCTCCTCTTCGGGAGCCGCGACAGTTGCAGCCCGCTGAATTAGCCTACCGAGACTCGATAAACCGTCTCCTTTCTTTGGTAGATCACGAGCGGGGTCACCAGAGTTTCGCTGGATCGCCCGGCGTTGAGACCGTTGGCAGGGCCGAGCAGGTAAATCAGTTAAAAGGACCCCGGCAGAAAACGATTTTTAACCTGGAGAGGATCGAGGCGTTACTGGGCCAACTTGGCAATCCGCAACGGTCGGCGCCGGTTATCCATGTTGCAGGCACCAAAGGCAAAGGCAGCACTGCGGCGCTATGCGAGAGCACACTCCACGCCGCAGGGTACCGCACCGGTTTCTACTCGTCGCCCCACCTGCATAGCTTCCGGGAAAGAATCCGGGTAAATACACAACCAATCTCCCAGGGCCAGTTCGCTGCGTTGGTGGAGATTGTTTGGCAGAAGCACCTAGAAGTAACCGCCAACGCCGGTTTAGGACCAGTGACTCTATTCGAGTTCATGACCGGCATGGCTTTCCAGTTCTTTGCTGGTGCGCCGATAGATTCCAGGCCGCACGATTCACTAGATCCGGATTCCAGGCCTGCGTATCTTCAAGCGCCGGTGGATTTTCAAGTCATCGAAGTGGGATTGGGCGGGCGGCTCGACGCAACAAATGTGGTCGACCCTGCGGTCTGCGTCATAACCAATGTAAGTATGGACCACACCGCAATCTTGGGAGACTCGCTGGACCAAATCGCCTTCGAAAAAGCAGGAATCATCAAGCCGGGTTCCACCGTAATAATAGCTCCCCAAGAACCCGAGGCGGCGACGGCCATCGCGCGGATATGCCAGGAAAGAGGAGCACGAAGCGTGCGTGTAGGTCAGGATGTTACATGGGATTTGCATGCTGCCAATGACCGCGGCCAAGAGTTCACGGTCCATGGGCGGCTCGGCAAGTATTGTCTCAGGACTCCGTTGTTGGGCACCCATCAGTTGGTCAATGCCGCCACGGCAGTGGCCACCCTCGAGGTGTTGCGGGAGCAAGGCCACGAGATACCCGCCGACGCTTTTGCGCAGGGTTTTGCGGGAGTGTCTTGGCCCTGCCGCATGGAGGTGCTGGCCCGTTCGCCGCTAGTGATGACCGACGGCGCTCACAACTTGAAATCGATGGAAACCCTCTTGGACTCACTGCCTCGATATATGGACTACAAGCGGCTAGTGTTGATAGCGGGGTTTTCTAGGGACAAAAGCGTGGAAGATATGGTGGGTTGCTTGGCGATGGCACAGCCAGTAGTCTTCGCCACTGCTTCCCGCCATCCCCGGTCTCTGGCATCAAAGAGTGTTGCCGAGCAGTTCGCCACATTGGGAATTACGGCCGCTAGTACCGCCACTCCAGCGGAAGCGCTAGCCATGGCCCTTGACGCCGCAGGGACTGAAGATCTGGTCCTGGCAACAGGCTCCTTGTTTGTGGCCGCCGAAGTCAGGGAGTCGGTTTTGGGCATTGAGCCAGAGGTTTATCCGGACCTATTGCCATCAAGCCGGCCAGCTACCGGCGAAACCCCATAGAATCCGATTTAACGACGAACGGTAGCATTGCAACCCCTAGAGCGGCATGACCTCGAGTATCCGGATTGGTCCTATCATGAGTACAGCAATACCCCGCATTAACAAATGCAGATAATCAAAGCAGCGAAAAATTCAGATACTGTTCAGCAGTAGGCTCAGGAGGCGTGGGTGTGGGACAAGATAGAACAAAGGTCGTAGTTACCGGAATGGGGGCGATGACGCCCCTAGGCCAGACCCCCGAGGCATTCTGGGACAATCTTGTTGCCGGAAAGTCGGGCATTGGACCGATGACCCTGTGCGACCCGACTGACTACCCCTGCCGCATTTCCGGTGAGGTAAGCGATTTCGACCCCGGACAGTACATCAACAACAAAGAAGCCCGGCGTATGGCCCGATTTTCTCAACTGGCGGTGGCCTCTGCGTTAACCGCAGTCGAGGCATCCGGATTGGATATGTCCCGGGAAGACCCGTTCCGAGTGGGGGTGGTATTGGGCAATGGCAACGGTGGTTTTCCAACGCTGGAGGAAAACTGCCGGGTGCTGGCGGAACGGGGCGGCATGAAAATGACACCCTTCTTTTTCCCCATGATACTGCCCAACATGGCGGCGGCTACGGTTAGCCGGTTTGTGGGTGCGCAAGGCTACAATTCCACGGCCACTACCGCTTGTGCTGCCTCGAACCAGGCTATGGGCGAGGCCTTGGAGGTAATCCGCAGGGGCGCCGCCGACGTTGTTTTGGCTGGGGGCACCGAGGCGGGAATCAGCCAGTTGGGACTGGCGGGATTCGCCGTCATGCGGGCTTTGAGCACTCGAAACGACGATCCAACTTCCGCCAGCCGCCCTTTTGACGCCCAGCGAGATGGCTTTGTGCCCGCTGAGGGCTCGGTGATTCTGGTGCTTGAGAGCTTGGAGCATGCCTTGGTCCGCGGTGCTAATATTCTCGCCGAATTGGCCGGGTTCGCATGTACCTCCGACGCTTCCCATCCGGTGCAGCCCAAGGAAAATGGCACCAGCGCCGCCCAAGCGATGCGCCTGACATTGGCCGACGCCGGTGTGTCTTTGGAGGAGGTGGACTACATCAACGCCCACGGGACGTCAACCCCCTTGAACGACGCGGTGGAAACGGTTGCAATCAAGCGCTTTTTTGGCGACCGCGCCTACCAGATTCCCATCAGTTCCACCAAGTCCATGATCGGCCACTCTCTAGGGGCGTCAGGCTCCCTTGAGGCAGCCGCCTGCATCAAGACGATAACCGAAGGCGTGGTCCACCCCACGGTAAATCAGCAGGTGCCGGACCCTGAATGCGATCTAGATTACGTGCCCAATCAGGCGAGGAAGCACCAAGTATCGGTGGCCCTTTCCAACGCCTTCGGCTTTGGCGGCCAAAATGCCTGCCTGGTGTTCAAGAAGTTCGAGGGGTAAAGGTGAGGCACCGCACCCATCTTGAAGCTCGTCAATCCGGCGCAGGAGTTTGTGAACTTTTTACCTTCGGAGGTTTGGTGGCGGTGACTAACTCACCGGGTGCGCGTCCTAACTGGCCTCAGAGCTATTGGA